>JAZSLC010000052.1:0-3737 GCA_045535175.1 Faecousia sp.
ACCATTTCCATGTGAAAAGGGGCCGGGGGAACCAGGGTTCCCATACTGCAAAAAATCCGGCTGTGAACCACAGCCGGATTTTGGGTACAGGGATTACAGATACTGACGGATGTCCTCGGAAGCCTGGGCGGGATCGTCGGAGACGGTGAGCGTGATCTCCATATCGTTGGCCTTGGCAAACTGGGCACACCACCGGATGAACTCTTCGCCGTTGGCACGGTCGGAGCCGATGGTCTTGTACAGGTTGTCGATATAAACGTGGGTAATATCGTAATTACCGGCGTGCAGGCCACTCAGGAAGCCCTTGAGCATGCAGCTGTTGCTGATGCCGTATTCCTTGGAGTTGACCAGACGGACGCTGGACTTTACATCATAAGTAAGCTTGTTGCCGTATTCGATGCAGACAACCACACCGTGTGCAGTGGCGGCGGCGGCGTTGACGGAATCAACCAGCTTTTTGGTCTTGCCGGAGCCCTTCAGGCCCATAATAACATGAATCATTGGAATTTCCTCCTTTGCTGTTTTGCAGGGGTAGTTATAGTCATTTTAACAGCCCACAGCGGATTTTGCAACTACTATTTTTGGGAAATACTTAATTTGCCGCTTCGTAATCAGCTTTCGTAGCCGGGCTTGCCCAGCAGGCGGAACATATTGCGCTTGTAGAATTCCACACCGGGCTGGTTGAAGGGGTTGACGCCCAGCATATAAGCGGAAACGCCGCAGCAAACCTCCAGGAAGTAGAACATCTCGCCCAGCTTCTTGTCGTTCAGTTCCCCCATATCCAGGGTCAGCACAGGCACGCCGCCGTCCACGTGGGCAGCCACGGTGCCAAGATATGCCTGCTCATCCACAAAGTCCAGGGTCTTGCCTTCCAGATAGTTCAGGCCGTCCAGGTTCTTGGGGTCACCGCCGATGACCATTTTCTTCTCGGGAGCGTCAAAGCGGATCATGGTCTCGAAAATGTTGCGCTCACCCTGCTGGATCATCTGGCCCAGGGAGTGCAGGTCAGCGGTAAACTCAGCGGTAACGGGGAAAATACCCTTGCCGTCCTTGCCTTCGGACTCGCCGAACAGCTGCTGCCACCAGCCGCCGAACATCTTGAAGCCGGGCTCGAAGGACTCCCACAGCTCAATGCACTTGCCCTTGCGGTACAGCAGGTTCCGGACGCCCACATACTGCCACACGGGATTCTCGAAGGAACGTACGTTGTCGTAAATCTGCTTGCCTTCATAAGCACCCTGCATAATCTCCTGAATATTCAGGCCGGCCACTGCCAGAGGCAGCAGACCCACGGCAGTCAGCACACTGTAACGGCCGCCCACATTGGGGGGAATCACGAAGGTCTCCCAGCCCTCTTCGGTAGCCATCTGGCGCAGGGCGCCCTTGCAGGGGTCGGTGATGGCGTAGATGCGCTTCTTGGCGCCGTCGGTGCCATACTTGCGTTCCAGCATCCAGCGCAGGGCCCGGGTTGCGATGGCGGGCTCGGTGGTGGTACCGGACTTGGAAATAATGGCGATGGAGAAATCCTTGCCCTCCAGGTTCTTCACCAGTTCATTCCATGCGCGGGTGCTGAGGCCGTTGCCGGCAAAGAAAATCCGGGGATTTCCCTTGGTGCCCTTGGACAGGTTGTAGTTTGCACCCTGCATCAGCTCGATGGCGGCTCTGGGTCCCAGATAGCTGCCGCCGATGCCGATCACTACGAAGGCTTCGGAGGTGGCACGGATGCGGTCTGCAGCAGCCTGGATCCGCTTCATTTCCTCGGTGGGCTCCGCCACGGGCAGGTCCAGCCAGCCCAGGAAATCATTGCCTTCACCGGTGTGACCGGCCAGAGTATTGTGGGCAGCAGCGACCTCATGCTCCACGCCCAGCAGGTCAGGCAGAGAGATCTGGCCCCACACATTGGACATATCAACTTTAATCATGCAATTAACATCCTTTCATGCATATTCTTGCTGATACTATGTTACCGCAAAAATCTTCCAAACGCAAGTACTGTTACAAAACTTTCAAAAATATTCTGTCAGGTACTGGCTTTTTGCAAGGAGCAAGTGTATAATGGCAGAGTTAATATGCTGTTTTTGGCAAGCACTCCAACCACTGGCTATTCCAATTGTTTTCATAGGAGGAAGAATATATGAAATACGGCTTTGGCGTGGATCTGGGCGGTACCACCGTCAAGATCGCCTATTTTGATACAGACGGACAGCTCCTGCACAAGTGGGAAATCCCCACCCGCTCCGATAACGGCGGCCGACAGATCCTGCCGGATATTGCGGAGGCCATCAACGATTTTTTGACCCGCAACCAGATTCCCAACAGTGACATCATCGGCATCGGTATCGGTGTCCCCGGTCCCGTCAGCAACGACGGTGTGGTAAACAGATGCGTCAACCTGGGCTGGGGCGTATTCAATATTGAAGAAGCCCTGGGCGCCCTCACCGGCTTCCCCGTAAAGGCCGGCAACGATGCCAACGTGGCTGCCCTGGGTGAATGCTGGATGGGTGGCGGCAAGGGCTGCAAGAATATGGTTATGACCACCCTGGGTACCGGTGTGGGTGGCGGCATCATCATCGGCGGCAAGATTCTCTGCGGCCGGCATGGAGCAGCCGGAGAGATCGGCCACATGGTGCTGTGCAAAGACGAATCCATCCCCTGCGGCTGCGGCAAGTACGGCTGCGTGGAGCAGTATTGCTCCGCCACCGGCATTGTGCGGATCGCAAAGCGGGGTCTGGCCCGGGACAAGCGCCCCTCCACCCTGCGGGAAGTGGAAAACCTGACCTGCAAGGACATCTTTGATGCGGCAGCAGCTGAAGACCTGGTGGCCCAGGCCATCCTGGAAGAAGTCTATGACAAGATGGCCCAGTTCATGGCTGACCTGACCAACTGTCTGGACCCGGATATCATTGTCATCGGTGGCGGTGTCAGTAAGGCAGGCTCCGTCCTCATCGAAGGAATCCGCCGTCATCTGCCCAAGTACATCTTCCACGCCAGTGCCGATGTTCTCTTTGCCCTGGCAAGCCTCGGAAATGACGCAGGCGCCTACGGTGCCTTCAAGCTGGTTCTGGACGCCAGATAACCTAAAAAAACGGGACGGCTGCAAGCCGTCCCGTTCGGTTTATCAGGGGTTCTGGATTGCCCAGAATTTCAGGGCAGACTCCGCCAGGGTGTCCCAGTTATGGCGCAGCTGGCTGTTGATGGGACTCATGGGGTCATTGAGCACGATGCTCTCACCGGAAACGCCCGTCAGCACCATGTAATGGCCTTCGGCGGTATAGGCTCCGGGTCCCACAAACACCACCACCGGAATTCCGGCCTCCAGGTACTGCATCACGGCGCCCTTCACATTGGGCACTTCCGTCACCTTAAAGCCCATCTGCACCGCACCTTCGGAGAAAAAGGTCCAGTCGGTGCCGCCCTTCTCCAGAGTAAAACCATTGTTCCGGGCATAGGTGGCAAAATATGCAGGTGTGTAGGTTGCCTCACCGGTCAAATAGTAGGCCACCATGCTCATACAGGTGGGAGCTGCACCGGCGGTGCCCATGATTTCCCCAGCGTAATCCCGGTAGCCCCAGCGATCGTCCCACTGGACCAGCAGAGGCACTTTGTCCGTGGCGGTACCACTCAGGTTCACCTCATGTTCCACGCCGTAGCGCAGGGGGTAATTCAGCAGGAACTGGGCATTTTCCGCGTTGCTGTTGAACTTTTTCAGAAGCCAGGAAGGGTAATCCTTTTCCGTC
>JAZSLC010000127.1:0-6928 GCA_045535175.1 Faecousia sp.
CCGGTGGAACCCATGTAGCCCAGCAGCTGGCCGGCACTGACCTTCTGACCTGCAGATACCACAAAGTGAGTCATGTGCAGATAAGAGGTGGAGAAGCCGTCCCCGTGGTTCACGGCCACATAGTAGCCCGTTTCCGGGCCATAGGTGGCAGTGGTGACGGTACCGGCACGGGAAGCGTAGATGGGCGTGCCCTGAGGGCCTGCCAGGTCGATGCCGTGATGGAAGCGCGTTCCGCCGTAAACCGGGTCGGTTCGGTAGCCATAGGGGCTGGAAACCACCCAGTAATTACAGGGAATCAGCCAGGTAATGCCGTTGGTGACGGAGGCAGGGGGCTTCTGGCCGTTGCCCACATTCACCACAGGCCGGTTCTGCTTGTCCAGCTCGGCTTTCTTCTTGTTGTATTCCTTTTCGGCAGCGGCGATTTCCTGCAGAATCTTCTGCTCGGCTTCCTCCGCTTCCCGCATCAGTGCTTCGTATTCCTCACCCCGGGCATTCAGCTGGGCCAGGATGGTATCTGCATCCACCCGCTTCAAGGCCAGCTCGGTCTGGGCTGCTTCCAGCTCCAGCCGGACATCCTCCAGGGCTTCCTTCTCGGTTTCCAGGGACACCCGGGCCTCTTCCACCGCTTCAGCCGCATCCGCCAGCTTCTGCAGACGCCGCTTGTCCGCAGCGGCAATTTCCCGGATCATGTTCAGCCGGTCCAGCAGATCAGAAAAGCTGTTGGCCCGGAACAGCACGGACCAGTAAGAGAGACTCCCCTGCTCCTCCATAGCCCGGATCCGAGCCTTGTTCTGGCGGTTCAGCTCTTCCAGACGGTCCTGGGCCTCGTCCAGCTCGTCCTGTTTGTCGGCAATCAGCAGGCCGTAGGCAGAAATCTGCTGGTTGATATTCAGCATCTGCCGGGTCAGCACATTGATTTCCTGGTCAATGATGTCCTTCTCGGCCACCATTCTCTGAATTTCGGAGAGGTTGGCATTGATGCCTTTCCGAAGCGCAGCCTTTTCCTTGGCCAGTTCCTTGTTTTCATCTTTTAGCTTGTTCATCTCCTCTTTTGCCTTTTCCACTTCTTCCTTGGTAACCCAGGCCTCGGCGGTGACAGGCAGCACGCTGCCAAGCAGAGAGAACATCAGCAGCATTGCAAGGGCAGCGGACAGAACCGATACCCAAATCTTTCTCTTTCTCATAGATTCTCCTTAAAAAGGGGGTCTTAAACGTCCATAAACTTACGAATAGAAGTCCAGCTGCCGATGATGCCTACAAACAGGCCGGCGCCCACAAAGGTAGCCACCATGGGGATCAGCAGCTGCTCAAAGGGCACAAAGGTAAACAGCTTCAGGGTATCCAGCTCCTGCATTTCCACCAGCAGCGCATCGTACATGAGCCACTCCAGGCCGAAGGCGATGCCCGCACCCAGCATACCCAGGGTAAAGCCCTCCACCACGAAGGGCAGACGGATGAAGCCGTTGGTAGCGCCCACCATCTTCATAATGGCAATTTCATCCTTGCGGTCATACATGGCCAGCTTAACAGTGTTGGAAATGATCAGCAGGCTCACCACCAGCAGCACCACCACAATAGCAAGGGACGCAATATGCAGCACGCTCTGGATGGTGATAAAGCCCTGGGCCAGTTCAAAGGCGGCGGTGGTCTCCGCCACACCGGGGATGGCCTTGATCTGATCATCGGTCTCATGCATCAGGGCGTTGTCCTCCAGCACCACCACAACCCGGTGGCGCAGATCCTCGGCCTGAACACCCGCCAGGGACTCGTCGCCCTCATGGTCCTCGATGAAGTCCTTCAGGGCCTCTTCCCGGGATTTGAACCGGGCCTGGTACACATTTTCCAGCTTCCGGATCTTGGTTTCCACACTCTTGGCTTCCGCGTCGGACAGTTCTTCATCGATGTATACCAAAATCTCATTGGTTTTATTGAGATCGTCCACCATCAGGTTTACGTTGTACACCAGAATGGAAAAGCTGCCCACGATCAACAGGCAGGCCACCGTCACACACACGGCGGCAAAGGACATGAACCCGTGGAGGAAAATACCGCGGATGCCCTCTTTCAGCAAATATCCGATATTGTTGATTCTCATTGGTCTTCCCCATCCAATCCGTCATCCACGATCTTGCCCTCGTCCAGGACAATGACGCGCTTTGCAAACTCCTCCACCAGGTTCATCTCATGGGTGACCACCAGAACGGTGGTGCCCAGGTTGTTGATTTCCTGCAGGAGCATCATGATTTCGTAGGACCGGGCGGGGTCCAGGTTACCGGTGGGCTCGTCGGCAATGATGGTGGAGGGGTTATTCACCAGGGCCCGGGCGATGGCAAGACGCTGCTGCTCACCGCCGGACAGCTCGCCGGGATGCCGGCGGCTCTTGGTATCCAGACCCACCAGATCCAGCACATAGGGCACGCGCTCCCGGATTTCCCGCTCTCTGGCGCCGACCACACGCATGGCAAAGGCCACGTTGTCATAAACGGTCTTGGTTTCAATCAGCCGGAAGTCCTGAAACACCACGCCCACGGTGCGGCGCAGGTAGGGAATCTCCCGCTTGCGGATCCGCTCCAGGGAATAGCCGTTGACGTGTACGGAGCCGGAGGTGGGTTTCAGCTCGCCGGTAATCAGTTTGATAATGGTGGACTTGCCGGAACCGGAAGGTCCCACCAGGAAGGCAAACTCGCCGTCTTCTATGGTCATGCTGACCCCATCCAGGGCTTTGTTGCCCACGGAATAGGATTTCACAACATCCAAAAACTCAATCATATGTATCTACTCCAAAGCATAGTGTAACCAAATTGTAACACATTGTAAAAAGAATGTCAATGCGTTCTCCCTTGGAAATAAGCGGCAGCGCCCCTCGTTTACAAAGGTTTTACAATCCAAAAGCGCACAAGTGCGGCCGTACAAAGCTTGTACGGCCGCAGCAGGAATCAGCGGATTTCCCGGGAAGAAAGGTACTTGCGGACCATCAGCGCCACCTTGAACACGATGGCATGGTCGAACTGCCGCAGGTCCAGACCCGTCAGCTTCTTGATCTTCTCCAGGCGGTACACCAGGGTGTTTCTGTGGACGAAAAGCTTGCGGGAAGTCTCGGAAACGTTCAGGTTGTTCTCAAAGAACTTGTTGATGGTGAACAGGGTTTCCTGATCCAGGGAATCGATGGCACTCTTCTTGAATACCTCGGACAGGAAGATTTCACACAGGGTGGTAGGCAGCTGATAAATCAGACGGCCGATGCCCAGGTTCTCATAGTTCAGGATGCTCTTGTCGGAATCGAAGACCTTGCACACCTCGATGGCGGTCTGGGCTTCCTTGTAAGAGTCGGCCAGCTCCCGCAGGTGCGCGGCCACGGTGCCGATACCGATGACGGTCCGGACGCCCAGTTCGGTTTTCAGAGTCTCTTCCATGGTGGCGGCGATCTTTTCCAGTTCGCCCTCAGCCACATTGGACCCCAGCTGCTTGACCACGGCAATATCCGTCTCGTTGATGCTCAGGACGAAGTCCTGCATCTTGTCGGGGAACAATCCGGAAAGCACATCCACGGTAGCCACATCCGCATGGCCCAGCTGACGAACCAGGAACACGGCCCGGGCAGCTTCGGTGGCGAAGTGCAGTTCCTTGGCCCGGATGTAAATATCGCCGGGCAGAATGTTGTCCATGATGATGTTCTTTACAAAGGTGCCCCGGTCATGCTTCTCTTCATAGAAGTTCTTGGCATCGTTCAGGGCGATGTATGCCATGGTGCAGTAGGTACGGGCCGCTTCATCGTCACCGGTGCAGAACACGGCATATTCAAAATAGTTGGCGTTGCCCAAAATGGCCTTGAAGGTCTTCTGGTTGAAGGTAACCACACTGTCGGACGCGCCGGACACACGCAGGGCTGCATCGGACCAGTTCTCGCCGATGTAGTTCACATCGGTACAGGAAACGATGGTGCCCTCCCCGTCCATGACGCCGAACACCCGGTCGGGAATTTCTTTTAACTGAACGATTACACTCTGAAAAACACTGTTGGACATTTTCCAGGCCTCCTAGTTCTATGTTGAAGATGATTTTCGCATTTTGTACACTTCAAAAAAGTTGCACAAAACTATATCTACAAAATTACGCTGTTATTATACATAGGTTTTGCGCAATTTGCAAGACCCTTTTGACATTTTATTGCAAAATCCATGTGAATTTTTAGGTAATATACCGATTCATTTCCGGTGAAACCGGTTTTTCCCCGCCAGGCGGCTCCGTCAAAGTGCCAAAAACAAACGGATTCATTGGTTGTTTTGTACAGCGCCGCAGGCCTCTTCCAGCAGCCGGATCTCCTGTTCGGTCAGCTCCCGCACCTGTCCCCGGGGCAGCCCTCCCAGTTCCAGGGGGCCTTCCCGGCGGCGCTCCAGGTAGCCGACGTGCATCTGACGGCTGGCCATCATCCGGCGCACCTGATGATATTTGCCCTCGCAGACGGTAATCAGACTCTCACCGGGCCCCAGAGGCTCCAGCAGGGCCCCCCGGCACTTTGTTCCGTCCCCCAGGGTCAACCCCTGCCGGAAGGCTTCCACATCCTGCTCCGTGGCTGTGCCCTCATGGGCCGCATAATAGACCTTGGGCACTTCCTTTTTGGGGGAAATGAGCCGGTGAAGCAAGTCCCCGTCGTTGGTAAAAAGCAGCAGCCCTTCGGTGGCCTTGTCCAGCCGTCCCACAGGCTCCAGGTCCTTGTACACGGGAGGCAGCAGGTCGATCACTGTCCGGTCCCGGGGATCCGTCCGGGCGGTTACAAAGCCCTCAGGCTTGTTGAGCATCAGCACGATCCGCCGCCAGCCCCCCAAAGCCTCTCCGTCGCAGCAGACGGTCTGGACTGCAGGATCGATTTTCAGGGAACCGTCCTTCTGGGGCCGGCCGTCCACGGTCACCCGGCCCGATTTCAGGATGGCTTTCACCTGGGACCGGGTGCCCAGGCCGCTGTCACACAAAAATTTATCAAGTCGCTCCATAATTCCTCCGTTCTACCCCCCTGCCATGATGCATAGCCTGTACTATGCATTTGATGAAAACAGGGAGGAATCATCATGTTCTATATGACCGCAAAGGTGGACAAAAAGAAGATTCTGCTGGGTCTGGCTGCAGCCGCGGTGGTGATCGTGGCGCTGATCATGCTCTTCGGGGGCCGGGACGATGCCACACCCACCGCCGGGTCCACCATGGCATCCAACGACAGCCGGGTGAAATTCCTGATGGATTTCGGCTGGGAAGTAGCCGCCAGTCCCACGGAATCGGGCCAGGTAAAAATCCCCAAAGAGACCACCGAGATTTTTGAGCGCTACAATGCTCTGCAGAAAAGCCAGGGCTACGATCTGAGCCAGTATGCGGGAAAAACCGTGTCCCGCTATGTGTACAAAATCAAGAATTATCCCGGGTCCACCGATCCTGTCTATGCCACACTGCTGGTGTATAATGACAAGATCATCGGCGGGGACATCACCGACACCGGGGCCAAAGGGGTCATCCGGGGTTTCAAAATGCCGGAGCAGCCCCCGGCCCCCTCCACGGCGCCCACAACGCCAACCACACCCCCCGGCCCCACCGCCGGCGGTGCCGGCTGACAATTCGTGCATAGGTTGGCGGTATTCGTTACGCGTTAATTCTGATCGGTATCGTTCCGTTTCTTCCAATAATCCTAAAACACGCGTCATCCTGAGCAGCGCCGAAGGCGCGTGTCGAAGGATCTTGTGCTTTCTTCCTTTTTGAAACGACAGTATCACGGAACCGCCAACCGGAATAATCGTAGGGGCGATTTTCAATCGCCCGGGGATTCGCAGAATCCCATCCACCAGAAGGTGGATCAGGATTGGAACGTGGCGGGCGGTCGCAGACCGCCCCTACAGTTATGGTGCTGCGTTTTCCAATTGTCCATTGTCGATTGTCAATTCGGCATTTGGCATTTTTATTCTAACACAGGCCGAAAAACTTGACAAGAGTCCCATCCTCTGATATATTGCTCTCAAGCGAATATCTTCAGGGCAGGGTGAAATTCCCGACCGGCGGTATAGTCCGCGAGCGCCACGGCGCTGAATCGGTGCAACTCCGATACCGACTGTAGAGTCAGGATGAAAGAAGAACCGTCTCAGCATATCTGCGCCCTGAGTGTATACTCAGGGCGTTTTTTTGGAGGATTGACCATGAAAAAACAACGACTTTTCACCACCCGTCAGTGGGTTCTGATGGCCATGCTCAGTGCTTTGGCCTACCTGATTATGAGCCTTGTGCGGATTCCGGTGGTGCTGTTTCTCAAATATGAGCCCAAAGATGTAATCATCACCGTGGGTGGCTTTTTGATGGGCCCTCTGGCCTCCTTCCTGATCTCCCTGGTGGTTTCCCTGGTGGAGATGGTCACTGTCAGCGACACGGGACCCATCGGTGCCCTGATGAACCTGCTGTCCACCTGCACCTTTGCCTGCACCGCCGCGGTCTTTTACAAGAAGAATCACAGCCTGAAGGGCGCGGTGTTGGGCCTGGCCCTGGGTTCCGTCACCATGGTGGGCACCATGCTGCTGTGGAACTGGCTGGTGACCCCCTGGTACATGGGTCAGCCCCGGGAAGTGGTGGAAAGCCTGCTGATCCCGGCCTTCCTGCCCTTCAATCTTCTGAAAGGAGGCCTGAACACCGCCTTCACCCTGATGCTCTACAAGCCTTTGACCGTGGCTCTGCGGAAAACCGGCCTGCTGTCTCCCAGTATACAGCCTAAAAGCCAGGCCAAAATCGGCGGTTACCTTCTGGGCGCAATCCTGCTCATTACCTGCGTTCTGCTTCTTCTGGTATTCCGGAAGCTGGCATAACGCCCCCCTTATAACAGCCAAAGCCCAGCGCGGTGGACGCGCCGGGCCTCTTTTTTGGGAAAGGTGGAAATTAATTAGCCTTTTTCTGGTTCTTC
>JAZSLC010000225.1:0-14305 GCA_045535175.1 Faecousia sp.
GCAAAGGGACGGGTGCCGGTCTTCTCTTGCTTGCTGCGGTACACACCCGGCTGCACTTCTTTTCTGCGCTCTGCATAGGTGCCATAGTACAGTTCCTTATGTAGCCGCATAATCAGTTCGGTAGTAAGCTCAGCTGACATATTGTCGATGATGATACGCACACATTCAAAATGGTTGACCGCCTCGATAATATCGTCCGCCTTCATTGGTTCTTCTTTGGTTTGGATCTTATCCGTCCGGAACAATTCCAGCACCATTCGATCTGTCAGGCGATTGCTTGCCATCCGGTTGGAACAGTATGTAAATTGATGCTGGATATACTCATAAGCGCCATAGTGGTTATTCTTGCCTTTTTCGTGCAAGATTCTCTTGGCTAAAGAATTAGGTTCGACCTTTACTTTGGGCGGCTGCTCGTTTGGATTAATGATCTCCGGCTTTTCTGCATCCTCCGGGATCAGCCAGCTCTTACCCTCACGCCTTAGTCCCTCTATACGACCTTGTGTACAGTAGCGGCGCACCAGACGATCTGAGATCTTCCATTTCTCAGCTGCCTCTTTTACTGAAATATACATTTGTAAATTCCTCTCAATTGATAAAAATAGTTGCGGAACGCCGTGGTATCAATTGATAGTATTATACAATATTTTTGCTTGTGTTGCAATCCATTCTGGTGGTATTATGCCTCTTTTGCGGAACACCTGCGGACATTTGCGGAACACCACCACCTACAATTCCGCCTACAATGGCGTTGATACCAAACGATACGCAATGGACATGTTAGACGATAAAGTTCGGTATTTATCAGTTTTATAGGCAAATTATAAGTATTTTATAGTGAAATGTTCGATTTTCGGAGCCGATGGCATTCAAGAGGTCAGCGGTTCGATCCCGCTTATCTCCACCAAACGCCCTGATTTCTTCGGAAATCAAGGCGTTTTTTTACTTTTCTTGGATTTTGGAGTAATCTCCGTTTGGGGATTTTCCCACGGGCTGCGCGGTGTTACTGTTTCAGGAATCGCTTCTTATGATTGCCATACTGCACACATCCCCATGGCTGCTAACCGGCGGGTGCTCTTATGTGAGTGCCCGCCGGTTTTTGTTGCAAAATGGTACGGAATCAGGAAATTCTTTTGTGAATCCGGATTTTTTTGCGTTTAGCATGGGGCTATGCAGCGATATAATGAAGCCAGAGGAAGAAATGAGATACTGCAAATCCAAATAAGGAAGTAAGAACACATGGATATTTTGAAATTTGATTCTCCCCTGATGCAAAAACTGGCTCTGCTGTTCGACCTGATGGTGCTGAACGTGCTGACAGTGCTGCTGTCGCTGCCCATCGTGACCATCGGTGCCGCCACCACGGCCCTTTATGACGCAGTATGGCGCCTGAAGCACAACCGGGGCAGTATGCTGAAGGATTATTGGCGCACCTTCCGCAGCAACCTGAAACAGGCCACGGTGATCTGGCTGTTTTTGCTGCTCTTGGGTGCCCTGCTTGTTTACAACCTGCTGCTATTCATCGGCGGTCAGGAGGGAATGGGCCTGATGGTGATTCCCATGATTCTGGGCGCGGTGGTCTGGGTGATCGTATTCGCCTGGGTATTCGTGCTGCAGTCCAGATTCCAGAACAAGGTCACCCAGACCCTCATCAACGCCCTGCTGTGCGGCCTGCGTTTTCTGCCCCAGACCATCGCGGCCAGTGTGCTGAATCTGGGTCCCTGGGTGCTGCTGGCCATGGTGCCGGAGGCCTTTTACAAGCTGGGCCTGATCTGGGCCCTCTTCTGGTTCGGCTTTGCAGCTTACAGCAACATCTGCCTGCTGGACAGGCCCCTTCGGATCCTTTCGTCCTCCGGAGAAGATGCTCCGGCGGCAGAAGCGGAAGATGCGTGAGATTCTTTTGTATTTAGTGAATTTTTGGCGTTTCTGTTCTGTTTTGATTATTCTATAATGATAGAAACCGCCAAAAATTGATTGTCAGGAGGGTCCGTCAATGAACGAATACATCTTGGAACGCGGTTATTTTACCCCCAATGACCCCGAAATTATGGCGCAGTCTGACTCCGTCTCCATTCAGCGGGCTGTGGATGCCGCCCTGGAAACGGGCCTGGGCCGGGTGGTGATCCCCCGGTATAACAAACGCACCGGCCAAAACCGTTGGGATGTGGACAAGGCCGTGATTCTGGACTCGGGCATCGAAATCGTGCTGGACGGTTGCTACATACGGCAAACAGACGGCAGTATGGACAACGTCTTCCGCAATTTCCCGGAAGACGGTATGCGCCGCAGGACCCTGGCAGAAGAGCAGCATGACATCATCATCCGGGGCGTGGGCAACGCGGTCATTGACGGCGGCATCCACAACGGTCTGACCGAGATGACCTGCATGAAAAACGGTCTGCCCCACATTTTCCAAAACAACACGATCCTTCTGCACAACCTGCGGGATTTCCGGCTGGAAAACTTTACGATTCTGAATCAGCGCCACTGGGCGATCAATCTTTGCTACGCGGAAAAGGGCGTGATTGCTTCCCTGAATATTGTCTGCGACGGAAAAACCCAGAATCTGGACGGCATTGACCTGAGAATCGGGTGCAATCACATCCTTCTGCAGAATCTGCAGGGCCAGGCCGGTGACGATTTCATTGCCCTGACCGCGTTAAACGGAGCCAGATCCCAGGCCCAGTATACGGTAGAGGGCAAATCCATGGATATCCACCATGTGATCATCCAGAATGTGGTGGCTACTTCCGCCGAATGCACCGTGATCGCCCTCCGGAACCACGACGGCATCAAAATCCACGACATCACCATCGATAACGTTTACGACACGGTGACCAGCCAAACCGCTGCGGAGGAAGGGACCTTCTCCTTCTTCTTTGATTTAAGCAAACGGAAGTTTTCCAAATCCCCCTACGCCCTTTTGCGGATCGGCCACGACCTCTTCAGCCATTCCTCCGTCTGTCAGATGGGTGATGTCTACAACATTCACGTGACCAACCTGCACGCACGCTGCAACAACGCGATCATTCTGAATATGTGCCTGGAGAATTCCTATTTCGGGAACATCTACGCAGGAAATGACGTGGATACCATTATTTCCTCCAAATCAGAACGGTCCGAACATCCCTTTGGTATAAACCTGCGTAACACGGTATTCGAAAACATCTTCTTCCAGTGTACGGGTAACCCGGATGCGGTGGCCTTTGATTTCGGTCTCAACACCAAAGAATGCACCCTGGAGAATGTCACCATCCGCAACGCCTATCTGGGTAGCTGCAGCCGGATTCTGAATATGGAGCATCAAGGCACCCTCGCATTGGAAAACATCTGTGCCGCCGACCTAAGAAACAAAATAACCGTCCGCGAGGGCAGCGTTGTCACCCTGGACGGCCAACCACTATAAATGAACCCATTATAAGGAGGAATCATTCATGGATATGGAAATTCTGAAACGGGGCTATTTCACCCCCAACGATGCCTGCACCATTTCGGAAAGCGACTCCGCGTCCATCCAAAAGGCGGTGGATCTGGCGCTGGAAACAGGTCTTGGCAAGGTAGTGATCCCCCGGTACAATGAGCGCACCGGAGCCTGTCAGTGGGATGTGGACAAGGCCATTGTTCTGGATTCGGGCATCGAAATCGTGCTGGATAACTGCTACATCCGCCAGATGGACGGCAGCATGGACAATGTCTTCCGCAATTTCCCGGAGGACGGCCTGCAGCGGAAGACCCTGGCCGAAGAACAACATAATATCATCATCCGGGGCGTGGGCAATGCTGTCATTGACGGCGGCATCGGCAACGGCCTGACCCAGAAGACCAGTATGCAGGACGGCCGCCCCCACATTTATAAAAACAACATGATCTGGCTGCACAACCTGCGGGAGTTCCGGCTGGAGAACTTTACCCTCTCTAACCAGCGCCATTGGGCCATTCACCTGAGCTACTGCGAGTACGGCCGCATCACAGGGCTCAACATGATCTGCCGCAACGACCTGCGCAACCAGGACGGTCTGGACCTGCGGGTGGGCTGCAACAACATCCTCATCGACAGCATGACCGGCCGGGCCGGTGACGATTTCATTGCCCTCTCGGGATTCTTGGGCAATGTGATCCGGGACGGCGTGGAAGGCAAGTCCCCGGACATCCACGACATTATGATCAGCAACGTCCGGGCCACCTCTTCAGAGTGTACCCTGGTGGGCATCCGCTGCCAGGACGGCATCAAGATTTATAACGTAACCATCGACAACGTTTACGATGTGATGGGTACCCAGGAAGGCCTGGGCAAGGCCACCAGCACCCTGGGCCGTCTATACGGCAACCGCTACGCCTTCCCCTGGTCCCCATACGCCATCATCCGCATCGGCCATGACGACTACATCCGCAACAAGGCCTGCGCCCCCGGGGACGTTCATTCCATCCACGTCAGCAACATCCACGCCCGGTGCAACGGGGTCATCATGCTCAACTGCGACATTGAAAATTCCACCTTCCGCAATATCTACGCAGGCCCCGATGTGGACCGGATCTTCACCTCCAGCGCCTGCCGGGCGGAGCATCCCTTCGGCGTGGATATGCGCAACGTGGTCATCGAGCAGGTCTACTGGGAGCGCCCCGCCAAGGAGGGCACCGTGGCCTTTGACTTTGTGCTGAACCAGAAGCAGCGGACCATTGAAAGCCTTTATATTCGGGATGTCTTCCCCGGCGATTGTGAAACCGTGCTGGAAATGCAGCACCAGGGCTGCGTGACCATGACCCAGGTCCACGGCGAGCACATCAAAGAGCGCATCCATATTGCAAATGGCGCGAAGGTGGTGCTGGAAGGAGCGGTTCTCTGATGGCCGGCAACATCTATATGCGCTTCCCCGGGGGAAGGCACAGGGCCCTGACCCTCAGCTACGATGACGGCGTGGTGCAGGATGTGCGCCTCATTGAGATCATGCGCCGCCACGGCCTGAAGGGCACCTTCAACGTCAACTCCGGTATGTACCCGGCGGGGCGGGTCACTACCACCAGGAGAATGCCCCTGGCGGAAGCGAAGGCGCTTTACCTGGACAGCGGCATGGAG
Source organism: Faecousia sp. (assembly GCA_045535175.1). Lineage (GTDB taxonomy): Bacteria > Bacillota > Clostridia > Oscillospirales > Oscillospiraceae > Faecousia. The sequence goes on from JAZSLC010000225.1 coordinate 5,072, forward strand.
GTGGGCGTTCATGCCCTGACCCATCCCATTCTCTCCTACCTGCCGGAAAACATCTGCACCTATGAGGTGTTGCAGGACCGGATCAACCATGAGCGGGACTACGATACCATCATCCGGGGCATGGCCTATCCCCAGGGCACCGTCAGCGTCAGCGACAGCGTGGTGGCGACCCTGCGCCAGTGCGGCATTGCCTACGCCAGAACCACCGTGTCCACAGAGCGCTTTGACCTGCCCACCGACTGGCTGCGGCTGCCTGCCACCTGCCGGCACAGCAATCCCCGGCTCATGGAGCTGGCAGAGAAGTTTGTGACAAACCCCTTTGAGAAGGCACCGGGTCTTTTCTACCTGTGGGGCCACAGCTATGAGTTCGATTGGGACACGCCCGACAACAACTGGGGCATTATCGAGCGGTTTGCTGAGTACATGGGTGACCGGGAGAACATCTGGTACGCCACCAACATTGAAATCTGTGACTATGTAACCGCCTACAAGCAGCTGATTTTCAGCACCGACGGCTCCAAGGTCTATAATCCCACCGCCACGGAGCTGTTCTTCGAAACGCCCCGGGGCCTCCACCGAATTGCCCCCGGCACACTGGTTCGTTTGGGATAACCCGGGATATCGCATCACGGCTCCTCGTCCCAAGGTACCACCTCATGCCCCCCTTGTGTAAAGGGGAAACGTTCTCATGGCCCCCTTGTGTAAAGGGGGCTGTCAGAAATCTCTGATTTCTGACTGGGGGATTGCCCTGTTATTCATTCGAACCACGAAACCTCAACGGCAATCCCTCCGCCCAGTGTGCGCACTGGGCAACTCCCTTTGCACAAGGGAGGCTTTGTAGGGGCCAATGACCACATTGGCCCGAAATGTTCCGGTTTTGTACCCGTGCCTACCTATGCCCGTAGGGACGCCTCTCCTGAGGCGTCCGAAACGACCACGCCAAACCAAAGGCACCACCCACCGATAAACCCACGTAATCCTGACGAAGGTTTCTCCTACGTATTTCCATCCATCGAAACGCTGCCCTTCCGGACACCTCGGGAGAGGTGTCCCTACGAAAAACCTGCCGGGTTTCTTCCATACTACCACCGTATCATAATACAATCACGCAGAAGATCCTTCGACTCCGATCCGCTGCGCTCAGGATGACGCATTGGGGGGGATGTCCCTTTGGCATAGTTTCACAACCTGGGTGTGCAAAGACAGGGAGAATTTGTTGTTTTTAGGAAATTTTTATTCTAGGCCTTCCATCTTCCCCATTGTACAATAACAATGCCGATTGGCAAACCACATTAAATCAAGGAGGAAAACGAAATGAAGAAATCCATGTTCAAGAGACTGATGGCAGCCATGCTGGTAATCATCATGATGCTGTCCTTGGTTGCTTGCAACAACCAGCCCGCCGACCCCACCAAGGGCAACGACCCCGAGCCCACCCAGGGCAAGGATCCCGATCCCACCCCCGCACCCACCGAGCCTGCTCTGGGTCTGCTGGATCCCTATCCCGAGACCGTAACCGTCACCTTCAGCCGTCTGCTGGACCATGCCACCACCTATCCCGAGGGCGTGACCAACGACAAGAACGGCTACGTGCAGATGGCCAAGGACGTGCTGAACATCGAGTGCGTCACCAAGTTCGAAGCCAACTCCGGCGAGGACTACGACCGTCTGACCTCCCTGGCTGTTGCCGGTGAGGACCTGCCCGACTTCCTGTACATCTACGGCAACGGCAAGGGCAGCGGCCTGGCTCTGGTGAAGGAGCTGTACGAAAACGACATGATCATGCCCCTGGACGAAGTCTACGAAACCTATGTGGACGATCTGACCAGAGCAAACTACGAGTCCTATGGCGACAGCATCTGGGACGGCGTCGTGTTTGACGGTCAGAAGTACGCCCTGCCCTACGCAGCCGGCAACTTCTACAACATGATCTGGATCCGCTCCGACTGGATGAGAGAGCTGAACATCACCATCGATGACAACAACGATGGCATCATCACCAGAGAGGAACTGGTCATGGTGGCCAAGGCCTTCGTGGACAACGACATGAGCGGCACCGGCAACACCATCGGCCTTGCACTCCCCGACAGCATCGGCGGCACCGTTGGTACTCTGACCGACTCCTTTGGTGCCTTCACCGCCAACTATGTGCCCAATGAAGACGGCACCGTCAGCCATGGCTCTACCGACCCCAAGATGAAGGAAGCACTGGCCTGGCTCCATGACTTGTATGAGCAGGGCATTCTGGATCCCCAGTACGGCACCAGAACCAGCAAAGACATTGACGAACTGCTGACCAACGGCCAGCTGGGCATCTTTATCGGCGCCTGGTCCTTCGGTTCCGGCAGAAAGTCCATCCACGAGATGGATCCCAATGCCGACTTCCTGTCCTACAACCTGGACAACGGCAACGGCAAGGTCAACTTCCCCTCCACCCTGACCTCCAAGGACCAGTTTGTGGTCATCCGTAAGGACTGCGAGCACCCCGAAGCCTGGTTCAAGATCCTGGCCCAGCAGAGAGTTTACTCCGCCATGTCCCCCGCTGATCAGGAGGCCCAGTTCCCCGAGCTGTACGCCCAGATCAAGGCCGGTATGGGTGGTCAGGCCCGCCCTGTGTATATCGATATCAACAGCGGCAACTTCGTCTTCGACGGTCAGACCAACCCCACCCTGCAGTACATCAACACCGGTGCCACCCAGTATGAATACAATGGTGCCATCAAGGATTACAACACCGACCCCGCATCCAACACCTACCTGAGATGCTGGAACACCTATCACGAAGACATCACCAAGATGAGTTCTTCTGACTGGGTGATCTACCTGTCCCGCTTTGCAGGCGGCGGCTACCACGCCTACAAGCTGAACCAGGCCGGCCTGTATGAAATGAAGACCTTCATTTATAACCAGACCGAATCCATGGCCAGCAACCCTGTGGACTTCAGCGGCATGATGTCCGAATACTTCATCAAGATCATCGTGGGCGAGCTGCCTCTGGACGCCTTCGACGAGTACGTCACCCAGAGATACGCCCAGGGCGACGATGTGATTTGCCAGGAGCTGGCAGAACAGATCGGCTGATATTAACCCACTTGCACGGCAGGGGCTGTCATCGCGCAGCCCCTGCTTCCCTTAAAGGAGTTTGCTATGAATAGATTAGCTGCAAAACCGAAACACAGCCGCCTGGGGCGGGCCTCCCAGCCCTACTACTGGGCCATGGTGCTGCCGGGCCTGCTGATGGTGCTGCTTTTTGAATACGGCCCCATGTTCGGCATTGTGATGGCCTTCCAGAATTTTGTCCCTGCCAAGGGCATCTGGGAGTCCAAGTGGGTGGGCCTGGCCCACTTCAAGTCCATCCTGGCCATCCCGGATATCGGAGAGATCGTGCGCAACACCCTGATCATGTCCTTCGGCAAGATCTTCGGCACCATGCTGGTGGCCCTGACCTTTGCCATTATGCTCAACGAAATCCGTCTGAGAACTCTGAAAAAATGGACCCAGACCATCGTGTATTTGCCCCACTTCCTGTCCTGGGTCATTATGGCAGGCATTATCCGCAACATCCTGGGATCTGACGGTCTGCTGAATGCCCTGCTGGAAGCCCTGGGCCTGGAGCCCCTGAATTTCTTTGGCAGTAACAAGCTGTTCCGGCCCATGGTCATCGGTACCGGTATCTGGAAGGAATTCGGTTATTCCTCCATCGTGTATCTGGCAGCCCTGACCAGCGTGGACCCGGGCCTCCATGAGGCGGCTGCCATGGACGGCGCTTCCTGGTGGAAACGGGTCTGGCACATCACCCTGCCGGGCATTCTGCCTGTGGTGCTGGTGGTGGCGGCCATGAATGTGGGCCGCATCCTGAATGCCGGCTTCACCCAGGTCTATAACCTCTACAATCCTCTGGTTTTCGAAACCGGTGATATTATCGATACATACGTCTACCGTGTGGGTCTGGTGGACCGCCGCTACAGCTTCGGCACCGCCGTGGGCCTGACGAAATCCGTCATCGGCCTGACCCTGATGGTAAGCATGAACGAGTTCTGCAAGAAATTTGCGAACCGCCGAATTTTCTGATGGGGAGGTGCAGATGCTGTGATTGAAAATAAAACATTCGGCACCCGGCTGCGGGTCATCGTCATTCATGTTGTGGTTATTCTGCTGGCGCTGCTGTGCCTGTTCCCCATCTGGAACATGGTGTGTATGTCCTTCAGTAGCTCCACCATGGTCATGGCAAACAAGGTGACCTTCTTCCCCAGAGAATTTACTCTGGAAGCCTACAAGCGCATCATTCAGGACACCCAGTTCTTCGTCTCTTTCGGACGTTCGGTACTGAGAGTCGTTCTGGCCCTGATCATCAACCTGACCATGATCGTACTGCTGGCTTACCCCCTGTCCAAGACCGTCCGGGAATTCAACGGCCGAAATGTGGTTATGAGCATTATGATCGTAGCCATGCTGTTTTCCGCAGGCATGATCCCCAATTACCTGCTGCTGAAAGAGCTGAAGATGATCAATACGATCTGGGCCCTGGTGCTGCCCGGTGCGGTGCCCATTTCCAACATGATCATGACCATGAACTTCATGACCGCCATCCCCAGTTCCCTGGAAGAAGCCGCCATCATCGACGGCGCTTCCCCCCTGCAGGTGCTGACCCGGATCATCCTCCCCTGCTCCAAGCCTTCTCTTGCCACCATGGCCCTGTTTTCCATCGTGGGCCACTGGAACGATTTCCAGAGCGGTCTGATCTACATGACCAAGCGGGAAAAATACCCCCTGATGACCTACATCCAGACCCTCACCGCAACCGTTACCGAAAACCTGGAAGACGGCATGACCCCCGAGGCCCTGGAAAAGCTGCTGGAAGTCACCGGCAAGAACCTGAACGCCGCCAAAGTGGTGGTGGCCACCATCCCCCTGATGCTGATCTACCCCTTCCTCCAGAAGTATCTGATCCATGGCATCGTCATGGGCGCCGTGAAGGAGTAAGCACATGAATTATCCGGATTCCGGGCGGCGGGTGCTCATCGCCGCCCACCGGGGAACTGCCGGGGGCAACATCCCCTGCAACACCCTGGTTTCCTACGAACTGGCCCTCCATGACGGGGCCGATGTAATCGAGCTGGACGTGGCCAAAAGCCGGGACGGAGCCCTCTTTTGCTTCCACCCGGGGATGGAGCACGTGATGTACGCAGACCCCACCCCCATTGCCAAGCTCACCGCCGCGGAAGCGGCCCGACGGCATCTGCGAAATCAGGACCTGGAGGAGACGGTTTACACCACACCCTATCTGGACGAAGCCTTTGAAAGCCTTAAAAACCGCTGTCTGATCGCAGTGGACAAGTTCTGGATGGCCATGCCGGAAATCAGCGACTGCATTCGCCGCCACGGCCTGCAGGAGCAGGTGCTTTGCAAGATTCCCGACCGTTCCGGCCATTACGAAGCCGCCACAGCCCTTGCACCGGATCTGCCGGTGCTACCGGTGATCCGCACCGAGGACCGCTCCACAACTGCCCCCTATGCCCGGGGCGTTCGGATCGCCGGTGTGGAGGTCCTCTTCGACCGGGAGGATGCCCCGGTGGCTTCCGATGAATATATCGAAACCCTCCACCGACAGGGGAAACTGATTTGGGTCAATCCCATCGTTTACAACAAAACCGCCGTCCTCACCGCCGGACACACCGATGATGCGGCCGTGGCCGGCAACCGGGACTTCGGCTGGGGTTGGCTGATTGATAAGGGCTTTGATATCCTGCAAACAGATTTCACCGCCCAGCTGCGACGGTATATAAAAGAAAGACTATAATACGCCGCAGAAAGCCTCCCTTGTACAAAGGGAGGGGGACCGCGTTAGCGGTGGAGGGATTGCGGTTTAGGTTTCGTAGTACGAATGGATAACGGGTCAATCCCCCAGTCGGCTGCCGCCGACAGCCCCCTTTACACAAGGGGGCCATGAAACAAGGAAAATACGCAAACCGTATGCGATTGCACACCTGTGCAGCCGCATACGGTTTACCCCGTTTTTTCTTGAACACGGATTCAGAAAATGATAGAATAAAAAAAACGAATGGAAGGGAGAATAGAACCATGTATGAGATTCTGCTTGTGGATGACGAGCCGGTGGAACGGGAAGTCATCCGGTTTCTGATCAAGAAAAATGAATTCCCCTTCCGGATCACGGAGGCTTCCAACGGCCGTCAGGCCCTGGACCTTCTGGAAAAACAGTATTTCCACGTACTTTTTACCGATATAAAAATGCCCTTTGTGAATGGGCTGGACCTGGCCATGCAGGCCCGGGAATGGTACCCGGAGCTTCACATTGTCTTTTTCAGCGGGTACGATGATTTTGAAAGTGCCCGGAAGGCCCTCTCCCTGGGGGTTGTGAACTATATTCTAAAGCCCGTAAGCCCGGAGGAGCTGCAAAAAACCTTTTCCGGAATCCTGGATCGGCTCCGGGCCAGCGAAGCATCCCGGGTGCGGGAGCAGTCGGTGAAGGGTGCCGTGCGCCGCAGCGCCCTGCTGCAGCTGGTGAACGGCGTGACCCCCCAGCGGCTGCGGGTCATGTATCCCCAGTGGAATTTCGACTTCCTGGGGGACTATCACCGGATGATGCTGCTCCGGCTGGAGGGAAATGCCGCCGGGCCGGAGGAGGTATACCTTCCCTGGGAAGAGCTGCAGCAGCTTCTGCCGGAGGAATGTCAGTGTGTGACCCTGAAGCCCGGCACGGGGCTGATCCTCTTCGGGGGCAAAAAGCACCAGAGAAGGTGGTACCAGGACCTGGCGGTGCAGATGGCAGGGTGTGTGCGCACCGTCACAGGGGTTAACTGCCACGCGGAAGTGAGCCACTCCTTCGAGGGGCCGGAGGACATCCACAAAGTATACAGCGAGCTGAAAAAGGCCCTGGGGGACCGGGTTTTCTTCGGGACCGACAGCCGCAGCCACAGCTCAACCGCGCCCGGTCCCAAGGCCGACAGCGACGACGTGCTGCTGAAGCGGCTGGGCACCGATATCCGGCTGAAAGATGCCGGTGGTCTGCGCCAGCACATGACCGCCCTGCTGGATTCCTGCCGGAAAAAGCAGCCCGGGTCCAGCGATCAGGTAAGGTATTTTTGCATCAAAGTGGTAACGGTGCTTCTGGACAGCCTGCCCAGCGATTCCGGTGCTTCCTTTGACCACTGTTCCCGGACCATTCAGGAGAGCCGTTTTTCGGACATTGAGCAGCTGCTGCTGGACCTGACGGAAAAAGTAGCCGCCCAGCTGGAAGCCGGGCAGCAATCCCAAAGCCACGCAGTGGTTATGGCCAAGCAGTATATCCACAAGCACTACGGCGAAAGCCTGAGCCTGAACACCCTGGCAGAAAAGGTCCATCTGTCTCCCCGGTACCTTAGTTCCCTCTTCGTGGAGGAAGAGGGCATCGGCATCAACCGCTATCTCAAGAAGGTTCGGATGCAAAAGGCCCGGGAACTGCTGCTGGGAACCAACATGAAGGTCAGCGAGATCTGCGTCAAAGTGGGCTACTCCAATTTGTCCTACTTTTGCAAGAGTTTCCAGGATGATTTCGGCGTGACGCCGGATAAATTCCGCATTCTGCCTCCGGGCACCGCTACGGAAGGGATGGGATCATCGGATGATTCTTAAAGCCTTCAGAAATATGAGCTTCCGGAAGAAGTGCCTTACCGCCTGCCTGCTGGTAAGCATGATTCCCCTGATTCTGCTGGGTGCTTTCTGCTACCGGCAGATGCACTCGGCCCTGCTGGACCGGGAAAAAACCATGCTGGAAGACACCCTGATTCGGGAAAGTGATCTGCTGAACGAAAAGCTGAACCGGTATGTGCAGGGTATGCACTACGCCTGCTGGAACAACAACCTGAGTCTGCAGCTGAGCCAGAAGTTTGACCTGGTTTCGAAAATGTACCTGTTTTACCGGGACACCCTGGATCCCATGCTCAGTTCCACCAAGGCCCTGAACCCGGAGATTTACAACGTGACCCTCTACACGGATGTGGAGATCAACCCCCACGGCAGCTATCTGCGGCCGTTGACGGATGTTTCCGGGGAGGCCTGGTGCCAGGAGGTTTGCCAGGATTTCCAGGACCACTGGATCCTGGATCCCGATAAAAAGATCCTTTCCCTGGCCTGCCGGATCTACAATATGCCCGAGGGCAAAACCGCCCTCATTAAAATGGACTTCACTTATAGCGCCACCTTCTCTTCCATGCATCTGCTGTATGACCATGCCTACGGGATCATGCTGACAGATAATGACGGGAACTCCATTTACAGCTATCACACCGCCGACATGGAGGGAAAAATCCTGACCCATGAGCAGCTTCACTCCGCCCAGCCCGGCGGAAAGGACTATGTGGTGGCCTCGGTATCGGACATCGGTGAGGGCTGGACATTGCACCTGTACCGGCCCCTGGATACCCTGCTGGAGCCCACACGGGATATGATTCTGCTGATTTGGGTGATCATCTTCCTGTGCCTGCTGCTGGTGGTTGCGGTGTCCTTCATTCTCTCCGCCGGCATCGTGCGGCCTCTGGAAAGTCTGACGGCCCAAATGAAGCAGGTGGAGCAGGGCGTCCTGGTCACCCAGGAAGAAACGGAATCCCGGGACGAAATCGGAAGCCTCACCAAGGCCTTTAATCACATGGTACGGCGGCTGAACGGCCTGATCCAGCAGCTCATTCAGGAAAAAGTGCTGCAAAAGGAATACGAAATGCGGGCCCTGCAGGCCCAGATCAACCCCCATTTCCTCTATAACAGCCTGTCCCTCATTAACAGCAAAGCCATTCTGGCAGACCAGCAGGAAATCAGCCAGATGGCCCAGTTCCTTTCTTCCTTCTACCGCACCACCCTCAACAAGGGCAAGAGCATTACCCTGGTCCGGGACGAGCTGGAAAACGTCCGCTCTTATGTGAATATTCAGCTTCTGATGCACAGCCAGTCCTTCCGGGTGGTCTATGATATCGACGAGGAGATTTTGGGCTGCACCATGCCCAATCTGCTGCTGCAGCCCCTGGTGGAAAACGCCATTCAGCACGGTCTGGATTGCCTGGAACAGGGCAAACAGGGAGTTCTGCGGATCAGCGGCGGGATGGAAAACAACACGATTCTCTTCCGGGTCTCCGACAACGGCCCCGGGATCCCGCCGGAGAAGCTGGGCTCCATTCTGGAGCCGGGCACCGATTCCGGCTACGGGGTGCCCAATGTGCACCAGCGGGTGCAGCTGCTCTTCGG
>JAZSLC010000223.1:0-7237 GCA_045535175.1 Faecousia sp.
GCTCTACCCACTACGCATCCCTGATGTACCGCACTCCTGAGCTTTGGCCCGCAGATGTTTATCTGGAGGGTGCTGACCAGTACCGTGGTTGGTTCCAGTCCTCCCTGCTGACCAGTGTGGGTGCCCTGGATCAGGGCGCACCCTTCCGCCAGGTGCTGACCCACGGCTGGGTGGTGGACGGCCAGGGCCGTGCCATGCACAAGAGCCTGGGCAACGGTGTGGATCCTGCCGACCTCATTAAGGATTTCGGTGCAGACATCGTCCGTCTGTGGGCAGCCTCCTCCGACTACCATGTGGACGTGCGCTGCTCCAAGGAAATCTTCAAGCAGATCGCTCAGAACTACCTGAAGTTCCGCAACACCGCCCGGTACTGCCTGGGCAACCTGAACGGCTTCGATCCCAACAACCTGGTTCCCGCCGAGGAAATGGAAGAGCTGGACAAATGGGCACTTACCAAGCTGGGCAACCTCATTAAGCAGGTCCGCAAGTGGTACGACGGCTACGAATTCCACAATATCACCCACGCCATCAATGACTTCTGCGTGGTGGAGCTCAGCTCCTTCTATCTGGACATCCTGAAGGACCGGCTGTACTGTGAGGAGGCCAACGGCAACCGCCGCCGCTCCGCCCAGACCGCCCTGTTCCTGATCCTCGATGCCATGGCCAAGCTCTTCGCCCCCATCCTGGCCTTCACCTGTGATGAAATCTGGCAGTCCATGCCCCACCGGGATGGCGACGATCAGCGCAATGTGCTGCTGAATCAGATGCCCACCGACATGGATGCTTATATGCTGGACGACACCGCCATGACTAAGTGGGCCACCGTTATGAAGCTGCGTCAGGACGTCAACGGCGTTCTGGAGCTGGCCCGTGCCGAGAAACGCATCGGCAAGGCCCTGGAAGCCCGTGTCAGCCTGCTGACCGGGGATGAGAGCCTGAAGGTCGCCTGCGCCGGCATGGATCTGGCCGAAATCTGCATCGTATCCGCCTGCAACTGGGAGTCCGCTCCCGAAGGCGCACTGGTCCGCCAGGGCACCAACTTCCCCGGCCTGACCATTGGGGTCAGCGAAGCCACCGGCACCAAGTGCCCCCGCTGCTGGATGCATTCCGAAAGCGACCACGCCGAGGGCCTGTGCAAGCGCTGCGCTGCCGTTATCAGCAAACTGGAACTGGATATCTAAATGCGCAAAGTCCTCCGGCGAAATGCCGGAGGACTTTTTCGCAAGCGGAGCCCTGCTTGCAGTTTATTTTCTTCCTGAAAGCTGCTGCTCCAGCCGGAACTGCCGGGGGTTTTTGCCGTTATACTTTTTGAACAGCTTTGTGAAGTAGTTGTCATCCTGAATGCCGCAGTTCTGGGCCACCGCAGATATCAGCATCTGGGTTCCCGAAAGCAGATAGGCCGCGTGTTCCATACGTTTTTGGTTTACATAATCTATGTACCGCTGACCGGTTTCCTTCCGGAACAAGGACGAAAGGTAGCTTTCACTGACACTGAGGCCTTTGGCCACGTTCTTCAGAGACAAATCCGCCGACAGGTCAAAGTCCACCCGGGTAATAACCTTCTGCACCAGAGGGGAATACCCGGATATATTATGCTTTTTTACCATCAGGCAGTAGCGCAGCGCCATGTCCTTCCAAAGGGCAAGAAACTCCTCCCATTTCGTGGTTCGCTCAATGGCCAGGGCAAACTCGGTAGAAAGACGGTCAATATACAGCGGATGGACGCCGCCCCGCTCCGCCGCTTTGCGCATGAGGGTGTTGAGGATCACCGTGTAGTTCCGGGTATCCCGAACCGGATCACTGCGGCGCTCCATGGCGCTTCTTGGGAATCCTGAAAGCATCATCTGGGCCTGCTGGCTGCGGCCCTTGGATACCGCATCCATGATCCTGTTCTCAGCCTCGTACCGGGCCTCCACCAGGGCAATGCCTTCCAGAAGATTCTTACTGCTGCGGGACTCTTCAGCGGTCGCCATAGGCGCCCATCGCTCCGGGATGCCCTGCAATATTCGCTCAGAAGAAAACTGGCCCACGCCCCAAATCTGTTCTCCCAGGGCCTGCAGCGCCGCAAACAGCAGATGCTCCGACTCCAGAAACCGGATTCTCCGATAGTAGCGTTCCAGTGTGGGAATATACTGCTCGTCCAAACCACTGCGCCGGACAAATTCCCTCACCCAGTTCTGATCCGCATCCTCCAGAATGTAAGGCCCCACCAGCATGATTTGCGCGGGCTCCCGCCCGGGCAGAATCAGAACCGCATACCGACACTGAAATTCATCGGTAACGTAATAAATCGTATTGCCCCGTATGGCGTTATTGAGGTGAACTGCCCATTCCTCCACCGATCCGACCCGCATACCCAAAGCTTCGCGAAGGCCCATATCCACCGCCTGAACGTCAAAGGCATCCGCTGTCAGCACCAGGCAGGCCAGGTGCATTTGCTCCATAATTCTGCGAAAAAATGCGATGCTTTGCCCATGATCCATATGCATTCCTCCCCTCCTGGGGTAATTATAATGCATCGTTCAGTTCGGAGCAAGCATCATATAAAATTTTTTCTATTTGGAAGAAAAATTTTTCTAACTCATTTGTGCATCATGCATTAAAATAAACTTGGCAATATCCGAAAAAATGTAGACTTTACAGGAGGTCGATTTTCCATGAAAACCCAACCCGGCACCGAAAAGCGTCCTTTTGGCATTCGCGATTCTCTCGCCTATGCCGCCGGCGACTTCGGCTGCAACATGAGCTTCGCCCTGAAGGGCACCATGGCCATCTTCTGGACCCAGTTTATGAAGATGGACTCCGTTCTGTACGGTATCCTGCTGATCCTGGTTCAGGTGTGGGACGCCATCAACGATCCGCTGATCGGCACCATCATCGACAACGACAAGCGCACCAACTATAAGCGCGGCAAGTTCCTGGCCTACATCTGGCTGGGCTCCATCGGTCTGCTGGTGGGCGGCGCCATGTGCTTCATTCCCTTCGTGCAGAATGCCACCAATCTCATCAAGTCCATCATCTTTGTGGCCGGCTATATCATTTGGGACGCCTTCTACACCATCGCCAACGTTCCTTACGGCAGCCTGCTGAGCCTGATTTCCGACAAGCCTGCCGACCGCGCTTCCCTCAGCGCATGGCGCTCCGTTGGCAGCCTGGTGGCCCAGGTGGCAACCATGGTCCTGCTGCCCGTGCTGATCTACGATGCCAACAACAACATCAAGGGCGACGTGGTGTTCTACACCGCTCTGATCATGGGCGGCATCGGCTTCCTGGCCTTCCAGTACATGATCCGCAACACCGTCATCCGCGTGGATGAAAACGCCAAGTGCAACGAAGATGCTCCCAAGTTTAACCTGCTGGTTGCTCTGAAGAACTTTGCCAAGAACCGCCCCGCCGTTGGCGCCACCCTTGCTGCCATGGGTATGTTCCTGGGTATGCAGGGCGCCACCACTGCCGTCACCGTCATGTTCCAGAGCTACTTCAAGAACGTAGCCCTCAGCGGCGTGGTTACGGCTTTCGCCATGATCCCCATCGTTCTGTTTACCCCCCTGGCCCGTAAACTGGTTGTGAAGTACGGCAAGAAGGAACTGGCAACCATGGGTTCCGTCTGCTCCGTTGCAGCCTGCGTCCTGATGCTGCTGCTCCCCATCTCCCCCAGCGGCTCCGGTCTGGTGATCTACATCTTCTGCCAGCTCATCAACTCCCTGGGCATGGGTATCTACTCCACCGTTTCCTGGGGCATGATGGGCGGTGCCATCGACTACAACGAGTGGAAGAACGGCACCCGGGAAGAGGGCACCGTTTACTCCCTGCATTCCTTCTTCCGCAAACTGGCCCAGGGTCTCGGACCCAGCCTGGCTCTGTTCATTATGGCCGGCCTGGGCTACAATGAAATCAACGCCGGCAACCAGCTGTTCAGCGTTGCGCTGAATATGCGTTACCTGGTGGCCAGCCTGTATCTGGTCAGCGCCGTCATGCAGTTCGTGGGCCTGGGCCTCATCTACAATCTGGACAAGAAGTCTGTGGAGCAGATGAACACCGAGCTGGCTCAGCGTCACGTTGACGAGCAGTAAGGAGGTACGAACCATGAAGAAAATTCTTGCATTTATCCTGGTGGCCATCATGGTCCTTGGTATGACCGCCTGCGACAACTCCGAGCCCTCCGTTGCCGTTCTGTGGGCCGAAGGCGACGTGGCCATGATCCCCAACAGCCTGATCAACTCCATGGACCGGGCCATGTACATTGAGCACATCTCCTACAAGTATTACGGTGCCAACGGCGACCAGGCCAAGCAGATTGCCCAGGCCAAGGAAGCACTGAACGCCGGTACGAAGATTCTGATAGTGGAGCTCATCGACAGCACTGCCACCCAGTCCATCCTGGACCTGGCCAAGGCCAAGGACGCATATGTTGTGTTCTTCGGCTGCGAAGTGGATGCTTCCGCCCAGAGCTACAGCAAGTGCATTACCGTTACCACCGATTCTGACTCCATGGCAGCCACCTGCTTTGACCTTGTCAGCGAGTATGTGATCGCCAACACCGAAATCAAAAAGCCCAAAGACGGTGACATGGACCTGGACGACGACGGCAAGATCTCCTACGTGACCGTTGGCGAGATCGAACTGGCAGGTACCCAGGCCATCGAAAAGGACAAGAAGGGCGAGCCCAAGCTGAAAAAGGACGGCAGCTACTCCATGGCTGTGGAGCTGGTGAAACTGGATGCCGCATTTGCCGACCTGCAGCTGGATGAAGAAACCGTGGAAACCACCGGTCTGTTCGGCAGCACCACCACCTACCGCAAGCTGAAGACCGCCGACGGAAAGGTTGTGGAAATGATTCTGGTGGCAGACGACGTTCAGGCCAAGGACCTGCTGATCGCTCTGCAGAGCATGGGCATGAATGCCGACCAGCTGGCCACCTGCTTCGCCCCCCTGTTCACCGTGGGCAACAGCGTGGACTATAAGGCCCTGGTGCTGGAAGGCGCTCCCGCTTCCGGCGAAGCCCGTACTGCACATCTGGAAAAGAACAAGTTCCTGTGCGACCTGACCGGCGTTAAGGAAGAAGACCTTGCTCAGATGATCTTCACCACCCTGAATGTCATTGACACCGGCCGCCTGAGCGGCACCGTCATCGAAGACGAAGACGCCATCGCCGTCACTGCCGCTTCGGTGGTGGCTTCCATCCTGAAGGGCGAAGCTCCCCAGGAAACCGTCTACGCAATCCCCTACACCACTTACGCCAACTAAGTTTTGATATGAGGACGCATAATGATCATTATGCGTTCTCATTTACAAACCATTCACCAAATCCATCTTAAAATCCTGTATAATGATCCCATCCATATTTAGGAGGAAACCGATTTGAGAACTGTATTGAATCTGAACCGCAAGTGGTGCTTCACCAAGCAGTGCAGCGAAGTACCTGCCGCACTGCCCACCAACTGGAATTTTGTCAATCTGCCCCACTCCTGGAACGCCATTGACGGCCAGGACGGCGATAACGACTACTTCCGCGGTACCGCCTACTATGCAAAGTCCCTGAAAAAGAGCGCCCTGCCCGCTGCCGACCGCTACTATCTGGAAATCCGGGGTGCCAACTCCTCTGCCGATGTCTACGTGAACGGCAAGAACCTGGCCCATCACGATGGCGGCTACTCCACCTGGCGTGTGGACATCACCGCTGAGCTGGCCGAAGAGACCCTGCTTGTGATCGCAGTGGACAACAGCGCCAACGAAACCGTCTATCCCCAGATGGCCGACTTCACCTTCTACGGCGGCATCTACCGGGATGTGAACCTGATCTGCGTCAGCGAGTCCCACTTTGATCTTTCCTACTATGGCGGCCCCGGCATTGCCGTGACCCCCGAAATCGGCGGTGAAAACGCCCTGGTGAAGATCGACACCTTCGTGTCCGGCGGCAAGCTGGGCCAGTCCATCCGTTACACCATCTATGACGCCCAGGAAAACGTGGTTGCCCAGGCAGAAACCGCCGACACCCATGCGGAACTGACCATCGAGAATGTACATCTGTGGCACGGCCGCAAGGATCCCTACCTGTACTGCTGCGAGGCAGAGCTGCTGGAAGACGGCGTGGTTCTTGACAATGTCTGCACCACCTTCGGCTGCCGCACCTTCAAGATCGACCCCAACGAAGGCTTCATCCTCAACGGCGAAAGCTATCCCCTCCGGGGTGTTTCCCGCCATCAGGACCGCTGGGGCCTGGGCAACGCCCTGCTGCCCGAGCATCACGAAGAGGACATCGCCCTGATCATGGAACTGGGTGCCACCACCATCCGTCTGGCTCACTATCAGCACGATCAGTACTTCTACGACCTGTGCGACAAGAACGGTCTGGTAATCTGGGCTGAGATTCCCTACATCTCCAAGCATATGCCCACCGGCCGGGAAAACACCATTTCCCAGATGAAGGAACTGATTACCCAGAACTACAACCACCCCTCCATCGTGGTTTGGGGCCTGTCCAACGAGATCTCCATCGGCGGCAGCACCGAGGACCTGCTGGAAAACCACCGGATCCTCAACGACCTGTGCCACGAGATGGACAAGACCAGACTCACCACCATCGCTGCCGTTTCCATGTGCAAGATGGATGATCCCTACCTGCAGATCCCCGATGTGGTTTCCTACAACCACTACTTCGGCTGGTACGGCGGTGAAACCTCCATGAACGGCCCCTGGTTCGACAAGTTCCATGCCACCCATCCCAACATCCCCATTGGCTGCTCTGAGTACGGCTGTGAGGCCCTGAACTGGCATACCTCCTCCCCCATGCAGGGCGACTATACCGAGGAATATCAGGCATATTACCATGAAGAGCTTATCAAGCAGCTTTTCACCCGCAAGTATATGTGGGCAACCCATGTCTGGAATATGTTCGACTTCGGCGCCGATGCCCGTAACGAGGGCGGCGAGAACGGCCAGAACCACAAGGGTCTTGTCACATTCGACCGCAGCTATAAGAAGGATAGCTTCTATGCATACAAGGCATGGCTTTCCGATGAGCCCTTCGTCCACCTCTGCGGCAAACGCTACATTGACCGCGTTGAGGACGTTACCAAGGTCACCGTTTACTCCAACCTCCCCGAGGTTGAGCTCTTTGTTAACGGCCAGAGCCTTGGCAAGAAGGCCGCTGCCGACCACTTCTTCTACTTCGATGTTCCCAATGTGGGAACAAGCAAGCTCCTTGCCGTCGCCGGTGACTGCCGCGATGAGAGTG
>JAZSLC010000026.1:0-18091 GCA_045535175.1 Faecousia sp.
GCGGCAGCAACCGCTTTGAGATCCAGATGGACAAGGCCAAGCTGGTGGCAGAGGGTAAAAAACTGACTGTGCTGGAGTTCGAAGTCAGCGAGCCGGAGTTCTCCCGCACCAATACCTCTCCATTTGGCCGCATTGAAACCCAGGAAATTGACTCGGAAATGGACGGCGAGAACCCCCAGCACATGGGCGTGATCCGTGCCTGGGGCGGCGCCATCCTCCGGGGCGAACCCCTGGTGGCAGGTGGCGAAGAGGGCATCAACGGCCTGACCCTGGCCAACGCCATGTACCTTTCTGACTGGCTGGGCAAAACCGTGGACATTCCCTTCGACGAGGATCTGTACTATGAGGAGCTGATGAAGCGCGTTGCCACTTCCCGGAGAAAAGTTGCCAGAGAAGCCGTGGTTGCCGATGTGGGCAACAGCTTCTCCGGAACCAACTGAGAAAGGCCGGGCGGCACGGCCCGAGCAGCTTGCGGACCTGTCCGACGGCGGCAGAAGCCGCGTTGCACAGGATTAAAAAACATAAATATTACGGCGGGTGCTTCCAAGAGAGGCACCCGCCGTTTTTTTATTTCAGGGCAGTGTTTGAGCGTTCCGCCAGGGCAAATTCCGAGGGGGAAAGGGAGGCTTCCTGCTTGAAAGCCTTGCTGAAATGATACAGGCTGGAAAAACCGGAGTCGGTGGCCACATCGGTGATGGTGGTGTAAAGATCGCTGCTCAGAAGCATCTTGGCCCGGTCGATCCGCATTTGCCGCACATATTTCATGGGCGGGACGCCGAATCTCTGCACGAACAGCTTGCGAAAGTATACCGTGCTGATGCCGGCGGCTTTGGCCATGTCCATATCCCGCAGCTGCGGATCGGTGTAATGCTCCCGAAGATAATGGATCCCCGGCCGAAGCAACGCATATTTGTCCGAAGGCATATATTGCTGTGGCTGGTTGTGGTCTGCAAAGAAGGAATAGAGCAAAGACATACATTTGAGCTTATAGGAAGCCTTGCGGAAGGTCCAAAGCTTCTCCATCCTGCCGGCAAAATAGGGGGAAGTCTGCTCAATGGACAAAAAGGTGTCCGTTGGCAGAGGGGCTTGGGCGCGGAAGTTGATGACGATGCTGGTGCTTTTTGTCAGGCTCACGAAGGAATAGGTGATGCCCTTGGGGACCACCAGAATGTGCTGCTCATCCGAAAGGAAGGTTTTTCCGTTATGCTCATAGCGAAGGGTTCCGCTCAGGGCAACGATGATGCCTTCGGATTTGCGCATGGTTATGGACTTGGAATCTCCCGCGCCGAAATCCTTTTTCAAAATGCCGATTATCTTTTCGATCACAATATCAGAAAAATCACATGGCATAATTCGTCACATCCTTCTATCACTTGCTTCAAGAAAAGTATATCAAAAAAAGCCGGGGGTGTAAACGGGAAATTCTGAAAAACCTCCAAAAGAAGAGTATCAAAAATGATAAGACAGTATCGCGGGGCGCATTTACTTTTTCCGGTCCTTTTATAAAATGAGATTGTCAGTAATTAGGGATCCAAAACCCCATCAATTCCGAAGTTTATGAAGGAGGAACAACGATGAATACCTATTTACCATCCGTAGTGGAAGCTTCCAGCCGCAAACCGTTGCTGACCTGCGTCATTACGGACAACACCGACAGAACCTGTATTGCCACCATCCGTAACGCCATCTATGACGGCGCGGAAGCCTTTCTGATGGACTTCACCAAGCTGGAGGACAAATACCGGAATATCGACAGCCTGAGAAAGATCATCGACTACTGCGAAGACAAGCCCCTCATTATGATGTGTTACCGCCGGGACTTCCGCCCCGATATGACCGATGAGCGGATCGCCGAGAGCCTTCTGATGTCCGTGGAAGCCGGTGCCTCCATGGTGGACATTATGGGTGACCTGTACCATCCGTCTCCCCTGCAGCTGACGGAGGATGAAGAGGCCATCCGCAAGCAGAAGGAACTGGTGGAGAAGGTACATCAGCTGGGTGGCGAAGTGCTGATGTCTTCCCATACCTGGGTCCCCATGACTTCAGAACACACCCTGGCCCATGCCCGTGCCCTGGCCTCCAGAGGCGCAGACATGATCAAGATTGCCTGTACCGCCACCAACGATGCGGAAATGCGGGAGACTTTCAACGCTACCATGACCCTGAAGGAACAGCTGGAAGTGCCCTTCTTACATGTGTGCATGGGTCAGTACGGCAAGCTCCATCGGGTCATCGCCCCCACTATGGGTTCCTCCATGGCCCTCTGCGTCCAGCGCTACAACGGCATCGGTATGTTTGACCAGGTGCTGCTGCGGTCCACCAAGGCGGTTTACGACAACCTGGACTGGAAGATGGCCCGTAACACCACCTACGGCACCGCGAAAAAGCGCAGCTGCACCTGACCGAAGAACAGAAAAGAGGATTGTTATGAGTAATTACAAAGTGGTATACACCGATAACATCTATCGGGACAATGAACTGGAACGCCAGCGGTTTGCCCAGGCAGGTTATGATTTCTGCGTGGCTTCCGGCCACGACGAAGCAACCCTGATCCGGGAATGTGCTGACGCTGATGCGGTGATGGTTTCCTTTGCGGAGATCAACGCCAATGTCATCGCTGCCCTGCATAAGTGCAAGGTCATTATCCGCTGCGGCATGGGCGTGAACAATGTGGATATTCCTGCCGCCACCGCCAAGGGAATCATGGTGGCCAACGTCCAGAAGTACTGCCTGGAGGAAGTGTCCGACCATGCTATGGCTCTGATGCTGACCCTGGTGCGCAAGACTGCCTATATGAGCAACCTGCTCCGCATTGGCCATTGGGATCCTGCCAAGGCCCGTCCCATCCCCAGAATCGGGGAGCTGACCCTGTCTCTTTACGGCCTGGGCGGCATCTCCAGCCGGGTGGCAGCCAAGGCCAAGGCCTTCGGTATGCGTGTGGTGGCCTATGATCCCTACCTGCCGGAAGAACATTTCGCGAAGCTGGGTGTGGAGCGGATGGCTTCTGAGGACGAGCTGCTGGAAAATGCAGACGTGTTCAGCATCCATTTGCCGCTGATGGCATCCACTGCCAATATCATCACCTATGAAAAGCTGAAGAAGCTGAAGCCTAATGCCATCTTCCTGAACCTGGCCAGAGGCGGCCTGGTGGAAGAGGAAGGTCTGATCCGGGCGCTGCGGGAAGGCGTCCTCAGCGGAGCCGGCCTGGATGTGCTGGCGGATGAATATCCCCCTATGGATCATCCTCTGCTGCATATGGACAACGTGATCGTCACCCCCCATATTGCCTACTACTCTGAGGGCTCCGACCGGGATCTGCGGAACCTTTCAATCGACCAGATTATCGAAACCATGGAGCAGGGCGCACCCCGTTTCCTGCTCAACGGAAAAGAACTGAACAAATAAACAGGAGGTAACACAATGAATAAACCCTGGGATACAGCACAGTGGTTCACCAGCCCCTGGAACTTTGCACCGGAGGCCCTGAAGGATTTTTCCTTCGCGCCCCAGATCAAATTCCATGACGTTTCCCTGCGTGACGGCGAACAGCAGGCGGGTCTGGTGTTCAGCAAGGACCAGAAGATCGCCCTGGCAGAAAAGATGGCAGAAATGGGTATGCACCGGATTGAGGCAGGTATGCCCGCCGTTTCTCCCCAGGACAGAGAGGCCATCATCGAGATCGCCAAGCGGTTTGGCGGCGGCAACGGCCCCGAAATCTTCGCCTTCGCCCGCTGCATGAAGCAGGATGTGATGAGAGCGGTGGATTGCGGCGTCAAGGGCATCGTGGTGGAGATCCCCGCCAGCGAGCACATGGTGAAGTATGCCTACAACTGGGAGTACGAAAAGACCATCGACCTGGCCATCGAAGCCACCCAGTGCGCCCGTGAAAACGGCCTGTACACCGTTTTCTTCACCATTGACGGCACCCGCACCGAAATGGATACCTATTTCAACCTGGTTACCCGGGTGGCAACCGAAGGCCACATGGATGCCCTGGCCGTGGTGGATACCATGGGCGGTCTGGCACCCCATGCCTGCAGCTACCTGATCAAGAAGATCAAGAAGGTCATTGATAAGCCTCTGGAAGTCCACTTCCATGACGACTTCGGTCTGGGTGCAGCCAATACCCTGATGGCCCTCTCTGCCGGTGCAGAGGTTGCCCATACCACCATCACCGGTATCGGCGAGCGGGCCGGAAATGCCGCCTACGAGGATGTGGCGCTGTCCCTGCTGACCATGTATGGCATCGACACCGGCCTGAAGTACGACAAGATGGTGGAGCTGAGCGATATGATGCGGTCCTTCTGCGGCCATCAGATCCCCAGCAACAGAGCCATCGTCGGTCCCACTCTGGCAGAGATTGAGTCCGGCATCGTGGCAGACTGGTGGCTGAACGCCCATGAGGAGCATCCTCTGGAGGTTTCTCCTTACCTGTACTCCCTGGTGGGCCATCGGGATGCACAGGTGGTCATCGGTAAGATGAGCGGAATCCCCACGGTGGAAATCTATCTGGACCAGCTGGGCATGACTTGCGACAACAAGGAACAGAAGCTGGAAATCGTGGCAAAAATCAAGGAAAAGGCCTTTGCAAAGCACGGCCTGCTGACCCTGGGCGAGTTCGAAGAGATTGCCCATGCGGTACTGGATTAAAGGAGGAACAATATGGAATTTACAAATCGTGTGGCTCTGGTCACCGGCGCTGCTCAGGGCATTGGTTTTGAGTGTGGTAAGATCCTCTGCGCCGGCGGTGCAGATGTGATTCTGGTGGACGTCAATGAAGCCGGCCTGCTGGCTGCCCAAAAGGAGCTGGAAGGCCTGGGGAAGCCCGTGACCATCTATGTCTGCGACGTGGCCAATGAAGAGGCCGTCAATCAGGTGGTGGCATCTGTTCTGGAGCGCAATTCCAAGATCGACATTCTGGTGAATAACGCGGGTATTTTCCGCTCCAACAGAGGACCCTTTGCCGAGTCCAAGAGTGAACACTGGCGCCAGAAGATCGATATCAATATCTATGGCACCCTGTACTTCACCAGAGCAGCCATCAACTCCATGCTGGATCAGCATTATGGACGGATCATTAATGTGGCTTCCGTTGCGGGTACCTACGGTATTACCAAGATGGCGGACTATTCCCTGACCAAGGGCGCCATTCTGGCCTTCTCCAAGGCCCTGGCCAGAGAAGTGGCGGGCTCCGGTGTTCTGGTGAACACGGTCTCTCCCGGCAACATCAATCCTGATCCCGAATTCTCTGTGAATGCCTCTTACATGGGCCGCTCCGGTCACCCCAGAGAGTGCGCTGAAGTGATCTGCTTCCTTGCAAGTGATCACGCAAGCTATGTTTCCGGCGTTGACTATGTGGTAGACGGCTGCAGAAAGAAGCTCTGATATTCCTTAACAGCGAAGCCGTGAACGGTACTCTGCCGTTCACGGCCTTGCTGCAGGTGCAGTCAAGGTTGCCGCCGAATCCGAAAACAAGTATTGACAGAAGCCACCGACAGGAGTTATAATGTAAAAAAGTGGGAAGTAAGGAACTGTGGGATCTGCGCTTCCAGTTTTTATTTCTTTGAATTTTGGAGCGGTCCAAAAATGCCAAAAGGAGGAATTGCGGTGGCAACAATCAACGATGTGGCAAAAAAAGCCGGTGTTTCCCGGAGTACCGTGTCCCTGGTTTTGAACAAAAGCCCTCTGGTGAAAGAGGAAACCCGGTGCCTAGTGGAGCAGGTGATCGCCGAAATGAACTATGTTCCCAACAGCAATGCCCGGGGCCTCAGCGCCAGGGTGACCCACAACATCGGTGTCATCTTCATGCAGGACTATTTGCCGGGCGCTCCCGGGAAAGTATCCTATGACAATGATCAGCACGTGGGCCTTTGCTCGTTTAACATCAGCAACGGCATTATGGCGGGCCTCCAGGGGACCCTCTACGGTGTGATCACCGAGCGGTTTTGCTCCATTGCAGAGCCGGAGGAACTGCCCCGGGTCATCCGGGAGAAGCGGGTAGACGGAGCCATCATTGTGGGCGTTCCTTACAGTAACCAATTTGTAAGTAATATGAAAAAGACCGGCCTGCCCTTTGTGATCACCGGTGTGGGCAGCTGGGAACAAACCGTGGATTCTGTTTATGCCGACCCCGGTGAAGGAACCGAAATGGCGGTGCGTGCCCTTCTTGAAACGGGCCACAGGCGCATCTGCCTGCTGAACTGCGCTCCCATGCTGAACACCCATGAGTCCCGCCGGCAAGGGTATCTGCGGGCAATGGAAGAAGCCGGGGTGGAGCCCATGGAGGGCTGGAATATCTATGGCGCACGCAATAACGGCAAAGACGCCCGGGAGGCTTTCCGGCAGTTTTGGGAGCAGGGCAGCCGGCCCGATGCGGTGGTGACGGCAAACGGCCAGAGCGCCATGGGCATCATGTCCTACCTGTATGAACTGGGCATCCGGATTCCGGAAGAAATCTCCATCATTTCCTATGAAGACTCTTCCATCTGCGGCTATGCGGCCCCTGCCCTGACCAGTGTGAACATCCGCAAAGAAGAACTGGGCCAGCAGGCGGCGGAGTGCCTTCTTGCCCGGATCCGGAATCCCCAAAAGGCAATTGAATGTAAAACAGTAAGACCCTATATGGTTGAACGCCACAGCGTGAAAAAACGCTGATCTATATTTGGAGGTTGATTGGAATGCAAGAAATGAATCTTGGACCCGTTGAACAGCGCCACAGCGCTGATGTGGTGGTCATCGGCGGCGGTCCCGCCGGTATGTGTGCGGCCATTGCCGCAGCCCGGGAGGGCGTCAGTGTGATCCTGGTGGAGCAGGGGGGCTTCTGCGGCGGCATGGCCACCAGAGGCCTTGTGGGGCCCTTTATGACCTGCTATGATGCCAAGGGGGAGACCATGATCATCCGGGGCCTTTTTGAGGAGATCGTGGACCGGATGGTGGCAAGGGGCTTTGCCATCCATCCTTCAGAAGTTCACGGCGGAACGGCCTTTACCTCCTGGATTAAGATCGGCCATGAACACGTGACCCCCTTTGAGCCGGAGGGTCTGAAGGTGATCATGGACGAAATGCTGGCCGAGGCAGGGGTGAAGATCCTGTACCATACCGATTTCCTCCGCCCCGTGCTGGAGGAGGGTACCATCACCGGTGTGTTGGTAAGCTCCAAGCGGGGCCTGGAAGTCATTAAGGGCACCGTGGTGATCGATTGCACCGGCGACGGCGATGTGGCCTTCCGCAGCGGCGTTCCCTATGAGATGGGCAACGAGGAACTGAACCTGATGCAGCCTGCCACCATGTTCTTCCATGTGTGCAACGTGGACCATGAAGCAGTGGAGGCAGACATTCAGGCAAATCTCCATAATTTCTATCGGAAAAACGGCGTCAACTACCGGTCCTTCCACTGGCGTGTGACGGAGGCCAGGGAAAACGGTGACTGGGACCTGAAGCGGGTATCCATTGGCCTGTTCCGGATGCCCAAGCCGGACGAATGGTGCGTCAACACCTCCCGCATTATGGGCGTGGACAGCACTGACAATGAAAGCCTTACCGATGCAGAGATTACAGGCCGTCAGCAGGCCCAGCAGATCCTCCGTTTCCTCCGGAAATACGTGCCCGGCTGCCAGGACGCCAGAATCAAGTCCACGGCCTCTTACATCGGGATCCGGGAAAGCCGCCATATCCAGGGCGACTACCGGCTCACCGCAGAGGACCTTTTGGATTCCAGGGTGCCCGAGGACAGCATCCTTCTGGCTGCAAACTCGGTGGACGTCCATGGCCGTTTCGGCCCCACCAGCAATGAGTATGTGCCCATCAAGGGCGATTACTACGGAGTCCCTTACCGGAGTCTGCTGCCCAAGGGCGTGGAGCAGCTGCTGATGGCTGGCCGCTGTGTCAGTGCCGATTCCACCGCTGCCGGTGCCATCCGGGTGATGCCCCCTTGCATGGGCATGGGCCAGGCGGCAGGTACCGCCGCAGCCCTGGCGGTGAAAGAGGGCACCACCGTGCGCAAGCTGGATGCACAGAAACTGCGCCGGGTTCTGAAGAACAGAGGCGCCTGGCTGTAAGGTGCCCGGGCTTTGCGTGAGGTAAACCATGACGAAAGAACTGGACGGCAGAGGCAGCAGCCTCTATATGCGATGCCATAAACCCTTACCCTCTGCCCAGGGAATGGACATTTGGGGCGACCGGGCGTTTATCCTGTACGACACCGGTGTTTGCGGCGTTTATGACCTGAAAACACGGGACCCCAAGCCGGCAGCGGTGTTTCCCCTGGGGTCCTACAACGCGGGAAAGCCCACCCGTGACCACCTGAACCACGCCAATTCCTGTATGTTTGCAGCCACCCATTGGGGTAATAACCCCATTCCGCTGCTGTATGTGACGGTGGGCACCGGAATCGGTGCCGATGAGGACGGGTTCTACTACCGCTGTGCGGTAGAGAACATTCAGGAGCGGGAAGACGGCAGCTTTGTGGCCCAAACCCTGCAAACCATCAGCTACTGCCCCCAGGGGACCCTTCCCCAGGGCTTTGAACAGCCCTGCTGGGGCTGCCCCAGTTTCCTGGTGGACAATGGCTGTCTTTACATTTTTTCTGCCCGGTACCGCACTGTACGGGGCTGGGTCCCCGAGGGACAGAAAAATGCTTACATCATTACGAAATTCCCCTTGCCGGACCTGGGGGAGGGACCCTTTGTCCGGCTGGGACCGGAGGATATCCTGGACCAATTCACCATTTCCTCCGATGTCCTCTTTACCCAGGGCGGCAGCATCATCGGCGGCAAGCTGTACTATACCTACGGCCTGCCCAGAAAAGGATACCCTTTGCACATTCTGGTCTTTGACCTGGAAAAGAAGTGCCTGTGCAGCCATGTGCAGAATTTGGACCAGGCGTTTTTTGGAGAAGAAATCGAATGCTGCGCAGCTTACCGGGGCCGCTTGCTGTGTAATACCTGCGAAGGCGGCATATTTGCACTGGAAGAAGGGATTCTGACAGTGTGATCCCACCGCAATAAAGAAGGAGGCATTGAAATGTCTTATGTGATTGGTGTAGACTATGGCTCCCTGTCCTGCAGAGCTGTTTTGGTGGATACCCGGGACGGTGCTGTGGTGGCCCAGGAGGAGATGGCATACCCCCACGGCATTCTGACAGAAGCGCTGCCCGACGGAACGCCCATGGTGGACAGCTGGTGCTTGCAGCATCCCGGGGATTACCTGGCGGTTTTGGAGGGGACCGTTCCGGCATTGCTCCGCAGCGGTATCTCCCCGGAGGAGATCGTTGGCATCGGCGTGGACTTTACTGCCAGTACGGTGGTGCCCCTGGACAGCAGTTTTCGTCCCCTGTGGGAACGCTATCCAAATCGTCCCCACGCCTGGCCCAAACTGTGGAAGCACCACGGTGCCACTGCCCAGGCGGAGAAGCTGAATGCCCTCTGCCGGGAGAAATACCCCCAGTATCTTCATCGGTATGGGGGCCGGATCTCACCGGAGTGCCTGATTGCCAAAGTGCTGCAGGTCTTCGAAGAAGACCGGGAGATCTTTGATGCGGCCCACAGCTTTGTGGAGGCCATGGACTATGTGACGGGGGTCCTCTGTGGGGAACCCGTTTTCGGGGCCAGTGTGGCCAAGGCCAAGGCTTTTTACGATGCCGGCTACCCGGAGCGGGCATTCTTTGAAGCCCTCCACCCGGAGCTGGGGGATCTGCCCCGGCAAAAGCTGATGGACCGCTACACTGTAGGAAAAGCGGTGGCTCCCGGCGGGAGAGCCGGTTCTCTTTGTTCCGAAATGGCTGCCCGGCTGGGGCTTTGCCCGGGTATTGCCGTCAGCGCCCCCCAAATGGATGCCTATGCGGCAATGCCCGGCCTGGGCATTGTAAAACCGGGGGTCATGCTCCTGGTGATCGGTACCTCCACCGGTATGATGCTGCTGAGCGAAGAAGAGAAAAATGTGGAAGGCGTCACCGCCTGTCTGAAGGATACTTACTATCCCGGCCTGTGGGGCTACGCCTCCGGACAGGCCAGTGTGGGGGATGCCTTCGGGTGGTTCGTGGAAAACTGCGTTCCCGAGGGCTATGCCCAGGCCGCCCGGGAGAGAAACTGCTCCCTCCATCAGTACCTGACGGAGCTGGCAGCCCGGTTTGCTCCCGGTGAGAGTGGCATTGTGGCTCTGGACTGGCTGGGAGGTAACCGCTCCTGCCTTGGAAATATGAATCTGAGCGGTATGCTTCTGGGCCTGACCCTGCAGACCAAGCCGGAGCAGATCTACCGGGCCTTGCTGGAGGCAACGGCCTTCGGTGCCCGTGCGGTGCTGAATGCCTACCGGGAGGCAGGAGTTCCGGTGGAGGAACTGTGGGTCTGCGGTGGCATCGCCAACAAGAATGATCTGATGATGCAGATTTATGCCGACGTGCTGGGGCTTCCGCTGCACGTCAGCCGCTGTACCCAGGCACCGGCTCTGGGCTCGGCCATCTATGCCGCCGCTGCGGCCGGAGTGGGGGATCTTTTCCAGACGGTGGAAGCCATGGGCGACCGCCGCTGCCGGGTTTTTGAGCCCCATCCGAAGCACCAAAAAACCTATGACCGGCTGTACCGGGAATATAAGCGGCTCCACGACTATTTTGGAAGAGGGGAAAACCCGGTGATGGAGCAGCTGAGATTCATGGCCCTGGAAGCAGAGGCGGAATGAAAATATGAGGTGTATAAATGAAATCAACCGATCGAATTGAGATCCTTTGCTATGGCGATTCCAATACCTGGGGCTGTATCGGCAAATGGGTGGAATCCAGCGAACCTTCTGACCGTTATGATGCCGATACCCGCTGGCCCATGGTGGCGCAAAAGGCGTTGGGGGAGAAGTTTCATATCATTGAAGAGGGCCTGGGGGGAAGAACCACCATCTATTATCCCCCCACAGGTCCCTGGAAAAACGGTGAGTTATATCTGACCCCGTGCCTGCACTCCCATCGGCCATTGGATCTGGTGGTTTTGATGCTGGGCACCAATGATCTGCAGATCAAAAAGGACATGATCGAGGAAGAACTGCCCAGGGGCATTTCCAGACTGGTGGATATGATCCAGGCCGATCCGGTATGTGGCCGGGGGAAAGTGCCCCCAAAGGTTCTGATCATCGCGCCCATTGAGGTTCGTCCTTCTGATCCCAGGGGCCGGGTTGCTGTTTATCAGAAGTTCCGCTGCGATACTGGCCGTAATCTGAGTCTGAAGATGCCGGAGGTTTACAAGCTGGTTGCCCGGGAGAAGGGCTGCTATTTCCTGAATGCCCAGGAGTTTGCCCAGCCCGGTCCTGCAGATGGGGTTCACTTTGACGCGGAATCCCATCTTCGGCTGGGCCGCGCCGTGGCAGAGCTTATCCTCAGTGAAATCTTTCCCAAAGTATAAGGTGCTAAGTGAAACGTCCCCGGAACGGTCGTGCAACCGTTCCGGGGACGTTTTTTGATGGAAATTATTCGTGTATGATGCCGGTGATGTCATCTTTATGGCACAGGTTATGGTAGTAGGTTTTGCCGAATTTCTCGGTTGCGCACAGTAAATAAGACCGCCTGGCCCTTTGGATCATTTTCTTTCTGACGATGTTTTCTTCCCGGGCAATATCCGTCAGGAAGCCATCGTGAGACAAACCCCGGCAGGAAAAGAACGCAATATCCGCATGAAAGGCCTCCACGGTCTTGCAGGCTTCTTCTCCCACAAGGACCAGACAGCTGTTTACCAGGGCACCGCCGGTGGAAAAGGTGGTGATGCCGTACTCTGCCAGCTTGGAGAGGGCCTTTACGCCGTTTGTAATGACCGTCAGATTCTTCCTGGTGGCAAGAAAGGGGATCAGATAATAGCAGCTTGTGGAGGCATCCAGAAACACCACATCGTTATCGTGCACCAGCTCAATAGCTTTTTGGGCGATCAGTACCTTTGCACCGCTCTGCTCATACTCCCGGATCAGAAAGGGGATCCGGTTTTTGGAGAGGGCAGTTTCTTCCAGAACCGCACCGCCGTGAATGCGCTTGATGAGATTCTGCTTTTCCAGGCTGGCCAGATCCCGCCGGATGGAGGGTTCGCTGATATAGAGTGCCCTGGCAAGCTCAGCCACCGTGGCCCGCTTTTTCTTTAGAAGGATTTCCAGGATTTGCTTCTCCCGCTCGATGTTCATCTGATCACCTGGTTTTAGAAAAGTACTCATATTTGCGATCGATTGATCAAAAAATATGGCGCATATTGAGAATTTGATTATTTCTACTATAATAACATAGTATAAAAGTTTGTCAAGGTTATATGGCTGTTTCCTGTACAAGCCATGGAACCGGAGGAGGTTTTATGAAAACAAAAGCTCTTCGTTTGCACGGTGCAAACGACATTCGCCTTGCCACCATAGAACTGCCCGAGATCACCGAAGACGAGGTTCTGATCCGGGTGGTCAGTGACTCGGTTTGTGCCTCTACCTACAAGGCAATCAAGCAGGGCCCTGCCCACAAGCGGGTGCCGGAGGATGTGGCGGAAAACCCGGTCATCATCGGACATGAAATGTGCGGCGAGATTGTGCAGGTGGGCGCCAACGAAGCGGGCAACTGGAAAGTAGGGCAGAAAGTGGTGCTGCAGCCTGCCCTGAAGCTGCCTTCCGGCCACGATCCCGGATACTCCTATCCCTATGTGGGCGGCAACAGCCAGTATGCGGTGGTGCCCAAGGTGGTTCTGGAGCGGGGGTGCCTGCTGCCCTATCAGGGTGACAGCTTTTTTGCAGGATCTTTGGCAGAAGCCCTGGGCTGCATCATCCGGGGATATAAAGGCTTCTATCACACGGATTACACCAACTATGTCCGTACGGACGGTGCGAAAAAGGGCGGCAAGCTGGCAATTCTGGGCGGTGCCGGTCCCATGGGCATCGGCGCCGTGGAGCTGGCCATTGGCTATGCCGGGGTCAGCCAGGTGGTGGTTACCGACCTGAGTGCAGAGCGGCTGACCTTTGCCGAAGTGCATTGTCCCGTGGCGGAAGCAGAGAAAAAGGGCGTCAAGCTGCACTATATCAACACCTCCGGTATGGAGGATCCCAAGGACTATCTGCTGGAACTGTCCGAAGGCGGCTTCGACGATGTATTTGTGATGGTTCCGGTGCCTGCACTGTTTTCTCTGGCGGAGAAGATCTGCAGGGAAGACGGCTGCATCAACTTCTTTGCGGGCCCCGCCGTCCATGAGCTTCCCGGCTCCCTGAACCTGTACAGAGTGCATTATGACGGAATCCATGTGGTGGGCACGGCAGGCAGCATTCCAGAGGATATGACGGATATTCTGCACCTGATTGAAGACGGACGCATCAACCCCGGCGCCATGGTTTCTCATATTCTGGGCCTGAATGCAGCGGCGGAAACCCTGTTTGCCATGGAAAAGCCGGACGGCGCAAAGAAGGTTTGCTACAACGAGCTGGATCTGCCTCTGATCGCCATTGCGGACCTGGAAGAACTGGGAAAAACCAACGAACTATACCGGGCGCTGGCCGAAATCGTAAAGCGCAACGGAGGACTCTGGTGCGCAGAGGCGGAAGCATATCTGCTGGACCACGCCCCGAGGTTTTGATATGAAGATTTATACCCTTACATTGAATCCGGCTTATGATGTCCATGCTTATGCAGCCCATTTTGAGCCCTTCCACGAGAACCTGGCCCAGATCCGTTCCAAGGAAGCCGGGGGGAAGGGCCTGAACATCAGTCGTGCCCTGCGGGAAGCGGAGATCCCCAATACCGCAGTGATTGTGCTCGGTACGGATAACAGTGGCGATTATAAGCAGTATCTGTCGGATGCCGGCATAGATTGCCTGCTTTTTGAAAGCCAGGGGCGGATCCGGGAAAACCTGACACTGCACTGTGCAGATTCCCCCGAAACCCGGATCAGCTTTTCCGGTTTCCGGCTGGAGGAAGGGATGCTGACCCGGATCCGGGAAAGTCTTTCTGTGGACTCTGAAACGGTGGTTACCTTCACCGGCCGTGTTCCCGATGGGATCGGAATGGACCGGGTAAAGGCCTTTTTGCGGGAACTCCAAAGCCGGGGGGCAAAGATCGTGGTGGATTCCCGGTCCTTTGCTCTGGAAGACCTGTATGAGGTGCAGCCCTGGCTCATCAAGCCCAACCAGGAGGAGATTTCCGCCTTTTTCGGCTGCAGTGTGGAAGGCATCCGCGATGGAGCGGAAAAGGCGAAAGAACTTGCTGCCCACGGGATTTCCAACGTGATGATCTCTCTGGGACAGAAGGGGGCGCTTCTGGCCGCAGGTGGGCGTGTGCTTCATGCCGCACCGCCGGCAATCGATGCCGTATCCACTGTCGGCGCAGGGGACAGCTCCATTGCCGGATTTATTGCGGCAGCCATGAAAAACCTGCCCCCGGAGGAGTGCCTGGGCTGGGCGGTGGCCTTCGGAACGGCAGCTTGCCTGACCGAGGGTTCCCTGCCTCCCAACCGTCAGACCGTGGATGCAATCCGGCAGCAAATCATAGTTACACAGCTGCCGTGATGCCGGTTTGGCGCAGCAGTGAACGCCCAAAATGCATTAATGAAACCCGGAAGCGCTGAAAAAAGTGCTTCCGGGTTTTGTGGTATTCTTCTGATTGGGTGATGGTGAAAGGGTTCAATTGCTGCGAAGCTTGGTTTCCATGGGCGTTTCTCCCATGAACTTTTTATAGCATCTGCAAAAGTACCCGATGTTTTCGAAGCCGCAGGCATAGGCAGCCTCAGAAACGGTGCAGCTGCCTTCCGAGAGAATGACTGCGGCCCGGTCAATCCGCAAACGGTTTCGGTACTGGACAGGCGACATTCCGAATTGTTTGCTGAACAGAGTCCGGAACAGGCTGATGCTGATGCCGCTTGCCTCGGCAAATCTGGCTACCGGGAGGTTTTCCAGGTAGCTCTGTTCCAGCAAAAGTACCCCCGCAAAGATCTGCTGATGCTTCTGGGGCTTGATGCTGGGAATGGAACCAATCTCATAAACAGTCCCCAGGAGCCTGTAAACCAGCTCTTTTCTGCGAAAAACAGCAGAAAGACTTTGCACGGCACCGCAGCGTTCCAGCTCCGCCATGATTCCTGCGATTCGATGGGCGGTGTTGTCCTTTGCCAAAAGCGTGATGGCTTTGGAAAACAGGAAATCATTGCCGCATTGATCGTAGATTTTAAGATCGATCAGCACAAATGTGGTGTCGGGGGCTGTATATTGCATTTTATAGCGGCAGCCCTTCGGGATAAAAACCAGGTCACCGCTTTGGGCGGTAAGGCGGCTGCCCGAGGATTCCGAAAACTGCGCTTCGCCGCTCCAGATATAGAGCAGACCGCTTCGCTTTCGGCCGTTCAGGCGGTTGGTACTGCGCCCTGCCGGGCGGATGCCCGACATGACCGTTGCATCGCTGATATAAATGTCTTCAAAGGTTTCCATCATAATACTCCCCAGTGTTGATTGTCACCTGGTCGAATACTTTCTTGCAGTATCCACACTTATGACACATTTTATCACATTCGGAAGTATGTGTAAACCAATCTTTTGGGAAAGAGCCGTTGTCAACGATATACGGAGTAATGGCCCTGCCGAAACCGGGCTCAAAGAGGTCCAGGGTATTTCCGATGAAGCTTCTGCGGCAATAGGCGTCGATGACCATTCCCGGCAGGGTGTGCATCCGGGTAGCCAGCTTTACGGTGTCAAAGAGCCCTTCGTAATGATGGATGTCCTCGGGGCGGACCCAGGTGTTCTGCAGGAGCATATGCCAGTTTTTCGGGTCTTTCAGGGTACGCCAGCACATATACGGGGTGAAATCCTTCAGGTTATCCACCTCGCAGACCTCCGATTCGTGGGCCACCAGGTTGTCGTGGAAGGTCTGGCCGGAGCAGTGGGAGAAGCATCCGCTGTTGGCAAGCATAACCAGCTTTTTGCCGTGGGCATCTGCCCATTCCTTCAGCATTTTCAGGTGGTTCAGGTCCCGGTTGTATTCCCGCTGCACATGGAAGGAATCGAACAGGTCGAAAAGGTATTCCATCCCTTTGACCGTGCCGATTTTCATGTTTACCGAAGCGCGTACTTCGATTTTGGGGAAATGTTTTTTTACGGTATGGGCAATGGCCGGGGAGGCGGTGGTGATGATCTCCACACCGCCCACTGCGTTTTCCAGATGTTCAATCACGGAAAGTACGGTGTTTGCCAGTTTTTCCGAGATGGCGTACTGGCCGTAGCAGTTGCCGTTAAAGAGCAAATCCAGCTTGACGCCCATGGCCTTGATGTCCCGCAGTTCCTGTTCCATTCTGCTCTGGGCAGACCAATCGGTGTACCCGTGGCGGGTGGCAACCGCACTTCTGCCGGTAGCAATATCCTGCCAGGCAAAAAACACCTCGCTGATGTGCTCCCTGTAGGTATTTACGATGTGGGAAAAGGGTTCTTCTCCCGGCTCGTACAGCTGAAATCCCACCGCATATCTGATCATATCAATCCGTCTCCGACTCGGTTTTCTTGGTGTTGGGAGAATTCTTGCCCTCGTAGGGAGGGGTGTAGTCCACGTGGATGGCCTCAGACTCCCAGTCTACCTTCCAGGGCTTGGTGGTGCGGAAGGGGTTCTGGAACTTGTTGCCCAGAAGACCGCGTCTTTCCAGACTGATCATGCAGGCACGGGTACAGCCCTTGGCACCGCAGATGGCCTTGCCGGTGTTGTACAGGTTCCGGGGTGCCTTGTTGAAGGGGGAGATGTCGGAGGGCTTGAACTTGCCTTCCCAGGCCTTGGATTTCTGACCAAAATAATCACCGTTTTCCCCTTCGGCAACCTGGGCGCCGCCCTGGAAGACCCAGTCACACTTGCCCATATCCACATCGGCCCATTCCAGATCATAGCCGCCCACATTTTCCTTGATGGTTCTATCTGCAGGGATGCAGCCGCCGGGGCATTCCCGGACGCAGGCCATACATCTGTTGCAGAGGGTACCGGGTTCCATAATGGGATCGGGCTCCAGCTCCAGCTCAGTGATGATAATGCCCACACGGACACGGGGACCGAATTCCGGGGTCAGCAGCATCTTGGAGTAGCCGATTTCGCCCAGACCGCACAGGAAGCCGGCGATACGCATACTGATCATCACGTCAGGAGCAGCCTTGCCGGGGGCCACGGGGCGGGAGTAGTTCTCTCTCAGATAGCCCACGCCGTCAATGGCGCGCCAGTCACTCTGGTGGCCCATGGGCACTGCCTCGTAACCGGCATCCTCAATCATTTTGCTTAGGTTGATGACGGTCATTGGCATATACAGGTAGGTGATGCCGCCGTAGCCCATGGCAGAATAGTTGGAAAAATAAGTACCTTCCTCAATACCTCTGAGGGATCCGCGCAAAACGCGGAAACCCAGAGCAATAATGGACTTTGCGTTGGGCATAATCTGCTTGGGGTCCATCTGGATCGGGGCGGTGCTCCAACGGTCAATGGAGCCAATACCAACAATATCGGCACCCATTCTCTTGGCCGCTGCTTTGATGTCTTGCGATGTGATCATGGTGATTCCTCCTGAATTTAGATTTTACATTCTTATTCTAAATAAAGATGTGCCTTTCAGAAAGGAACAAAATGATCGATTTATTACACAAAACGCCAAAATCCCACGATGTAAAACGAAACACCTGTTTTTGATCTGGCGGCAGTAAAATGCCCCGGCCTGTTGGGATTTGGATTGTTAGAATCCCTATCCTTTGCGAAAGAAAACACCGAATCAAAGCGGGAATCGGAGGTGTTTTCCGTTAATGAGCTGCCTTGATTTTCAACTGCAATCGACGTATAATACTGTTAAACAAACTTGAATTTGACAAAGGAGTGAAAATATATGGATAAAGAAGCGATTGGAACCGTACTGTCCGTTGCAAAGCAATGGTGGTTAAAGGTGAATACAAAACCCTTACGAATGGGTGCCTTGGACGGCGCAACTTTTCCGCATATCATTAACGTGCAGTATGTTGTGGACGGAAACACCTACACGAAAAGAAAATGGATTGGTGCTGGTAAAGCAGTTCCTGCTGTTGGGAGCAAACTGACAGTCCTTTATTGTTCCGACAAACCGAGCAAAGCAAAAATCCTCTGATGAAACAAATTCCAATTTGT
>JAZSLC010000222.1:0-9301 GCA_045535175.1 Faecousia sp.
GGATTCTCCAGGGCATAGTCCTCCACAATCTGGGAAAAGTCCCTGTTCTGGAACCAATCCACCTTCAGCACCAAGGAGGGTTCGCAGTCAGCCAGGGCTTTTCCCACAAGCTCCCGGACCTGCTCCATATCCTCCACCCGCTTGATAGACCGGATCTCCTCAGGGTTACGCTTATAGTGAACGGTCAGGGACAGGGCCGTGACACCGCCGGTGCTGCCGATCTCATATTCCATGCCCTCCACCGCATACGCACCGATGGGATGCACCTGGGTCACATACCGGATGGCCCGGATGGCACCGGTCTCCCGCTGACTGGGCACATACTCCTCCAGGGAAATCAGGATATTCTCCAGCCCCTGCTCCACCATGTCCGAAACAACCGCCACCAGTTCTGAGTAATAGCTGACGGAGGGAATGGTCTGCTCCGGCTTTTTTTGGGGTTCCTGATGGCGCTCTATGGAGTAGTAAGCGCCGTCAGCCCATGCGTTGCAGCCGCATAGCAGCAGGCAGGCCAGCAGTAAAATCAGTATTCGCTTCATAAGGCACCACCTTTCAAACATCACTGGAGGGAATCCTTGGAATACCGAGCAAAGCCGTCACCCAGCACCTGATGGGCCTCCTGAACGATCACAAAGGCCTCCGGGTCCACCTGGGTCACCAGCTCCTTGAGATCCGCCAGCTGGTGGGATTTGATGGCCACCAGAATGACCTTCATGGAACGGTGGCTGTAAGCGCCCTCCCCGTGGAGGTATGTGACGCCCCGTTCCAGTTTCTCCATAATGGCCCGGGCAATTTCCTCATTGTGCTGGGAAATCACCATGGCCACCCGGGAATTGTCGAAATGATAGATCACCAGATCGATGACCTTGCCTGCCAGGAACACCGCGAGCCCTGTGTAAAGGGCCTTGCTCAGGTCCCCGAAGGCAATGCCCGTCAGCACCATCACCACCAGGTCAAAGCCCATGGTAATGGTTCCGATGGGGATATTGCGCCAGCGGCGCTTCAGCAGCCGGCAGATGATGTCGGAGCCGCCGGTGGAAGCACCGGTGACAAACACCATCCCCAGGCCCACGCCGGTGATGACACCGCCGTAGATACAGGCCAGCAGCGGCTCCGTAGGAGGCACCGGCAGCAGCAAAAACAGCTCCAGGGTCACCGTAATGGTGGCCATGCCCAGCAGGGACCCGAAAAAGAACTTCTTTCCGATCCGCAGTCCCCCGATGAGAAACAGTGGGATATTGATCAGCGCCACCCAGGCGGCCACACTGAGCCAGTCCGTCAGGTTGAAAAGGATCTGGGCCAGGCCGGTGATGCCGCCTGCATTGAAGCTGTGAGGTTCCATAAAGAGGTCAAAGCCCAGGGAGAACAGGGCGCTGCCAAGAATAATCTGCAATGTCCATTTGGTCCATTCCCAAGCTTTCTTCATGGGGTTCCTCCTTATACATCAAAGGTAATCTGCTTTTCCGGTCTGTCCTCCTCTTTCAGGAGGGCACCGGCAGTGGGGATGGTTTTGCTGCGGTAGCGGCTCTGGTTGACGATGCCGCTGCCTTCCAGACGGCAGGCCCGCAGGAGGGTGGCCTTCTTTTTCAGGCTCACCACCGCCACGCCCTGGGTGTTGCGGGTGGTCTTGGGCAGCAGCTGGGCGGTGGAAAGGATGGCCGCCCGGCCGTCGGTGGTGTAAACCGCCACCTGTTCATCGGTTTCAAAGGCCAGCACCGACCGCAGGGGGCTCTTGTCGGAGTAAGCGCCCGTCAGCTTGCGGCGGTTGGTTTTGGTTTCGTAGGCGCTGAGAGGCACCTTGGCAGCCTTGCCGTTTTCGAAGAAGAACAGCACGAAGCCCTTGTAGTCCCCGGGCAGCACCACCTGGATCACGCTCTCTCCGCTTTCCATGCCCAGCTTCTGGGGCAGGTAATCACCCAGCTGAGAGGCCTTGCCGTCCTCAAAGTCCGAAAGACGGGTCTTGTAGCACTGGAACTTGTCGGTAAAGACCAAAAGCTCCGACCGGTTGGAGGCCTCCGCCGTAAAGGCCAGGGTGTCCCCCTCCTTGAACTTCTGCTCGCCGGACATCCGCAGGGACTGGGCGGTGATCTTCTTCAGATACCCCTCCCGGGACAGGAACAGTGTCACGGGATAATCCGGCACCTGCTCCTCTTCCTCTTCCGCCTCCGCCTCTTCGGCGGCGTAGATGATCTCCGTCAACCGGGGCTTGCCGTACTTTTCTGCCACGGCCTTCAGTTCCTTCTTGATGACCGTCAGCACCTTCCGGCGGCTGTTCATCAGCTCCCGCAGTTCCTTGATCTCCTTCTCCAGCTCCCCGATGGCCCGGGTCTGCTTGAGAATGTATTCCTTGTTGATGTTTCTCAGCTTGATTTCCGCCACATAATTGGCCTGGATCTCGTCAATGCCGAAGCCGATCATCAGGTTGGGAATCACTTCGTTTTCCATATCCGTTTCCCGGATGATGGCGATGGCCTTGTCGATGTCCAGCAGAATCCGGGCCAGGCCCTTCAGCAGGTGCAGCCGGTCTTCCTTCTTGCGGATCATGTAGTGGGTCCGGCGGCGGATACACTCCACACGCCAGGCGGTCCACTCCTCCAGAATCTCCCGGATGCCCATGACCTTGGGCATACCGGCAATGAGGATATTGAAGTTGCAGGGGAAGCTGTCCTGCAGGGTGGTGAGCCGGAACAGCTTCTGCATCAGCTTGTCCGGTTCGGCGCCCCGCTTCAGGTCGATGGTCAGATACAGGCCGTTCAGGTCCGTTTCGTCCCGCATATCGGCGATTTCCTTCAGCTTGCCGGCCTTGTTCAGCTCTGCCACCTTATCGAGAATGATCTCCGTGGCGGTGGTGTAGGGAATCTGGGTGATTTCGATGATGTGCTTCTCTTTCACATAGTTCCACTTGGCCCGGAGCTTAAAGCTGCCCCGGCCGGTGGCGTAGACCTCCCGGGTGGCTGCCTCGTCAAAGAGCAGCTCTGCACCGGTGGAAAAATCCGGGCCGGGCAGGGTTTCCAGAATGTCGTGGTGGGGATTGTCAATGAGGGCGATGGCCGTTTCGCAGACCTCCCGCAGGTTGAAAGAGCAAATGTTGCTGGCCATGCCCACGGCAATGCCCTGGTTGGGAGAAACCAGCACATTGGGGAAGGTGGTGGGCAGCAGCACCGGCTCCAGCCGGGTGGAATCGTAGTTATCCACCATGTCCACCGCGTCCATATCGATATCCCGGAACAGCTCCGCACAGATGGGAGCCAGCTTGGCCTCGGTATAACGGGAAGCCGCATAGGCCATGTCCCGGGAGTAGACCTTGCCGAAGTTGCCCTTGGACTCCACAAAGGGGTGCAGTAGTGTTTCGTTGCCCCGGGCCAGACGGACCATGGTTTCATAAATGGCGGCGTCGCCGTGGGGGTTCAGCTGCATGGTCTGGCCCACGATGTTGGCGGACTTGGTTAGCTTGCCCGTCAGCAGGCCCATGTTATGCATGGTGTACAGGAGTTTCCGGTGGGAGGGCTTGAAGCCGTCGATTTCCGGAATGGCTCTGGACACGATCACCGACATGGCGTAGGGCATATAGTTCAGTTCCAGGGTTTCGGTGATGGCCTGCTCCGTGGTGGAACCCACCAACCCCATGACCCCGGAGGTGTCAATATTGGATTTTTTGATTTCAGGTTCTTTCTTCTTCCGTGCCATAGTGGCTCCTTATCGAGTCTCAGGAAAGGTCCGCCAGTTCCAGATATCTGGCGCCGTTTTCCGCAATAAAGTTCTTCCGCTCTGCCAGGTTGTCCCCCAGCAGAATGTCAAAGTAATGGGCGGTCCGCTCCGCATCCTCAGGCAGCACCTTGATAAGCCGCCGGGTTTCCGGGTTCATGGTGGTCATCCACATCATCCTGGGCTCGTTCTCACCAAGACCCTTGGAGCGCTGAATGGTCACCTTCTGCCCCTCCAGCTGATGCAGGATCTGGGCCTTCTCCGATTCGTTGTAGGCAAACCAGGTCTTGTCCTTGCAGGTGATTTCAAAAAGGGGCGATTCCGCAATATACACATAGCCGTCCCGGATCAGGGTCGGACAAAGCCGGTAGAGCATGGTCAGAATCAGGGTGCGGATCTGGAAGCCGTCCACGTCCGCATCGGTACAGATGACCACCTTGTTCCAGCGCAGGTTCCCAATATTGAAGGAGCTGAGCTCCTTGGATTTCTTTCCCTGAACCTCCACGCCGCAGCCCAGGACCTTAATCAGGTCCGTGATGATGGGAGATGCAAAGATTCTGGCATAGTCTGCTTTCAGGCAGTTGAGGATCTTGCCGCGTACAGGCATAATGCCCTGGAACTCCGAATCCCGGGACTGCTTGACGCTGCCCAATGCGGAGTCACCCTCCACAATGTAGAGTTCCCGGACGGCGGGATCCTTGCTGCGGCAGTCCACAAACTTCTGGACCCGGTTGGCAATATCGATGGTGCCGGAGAGCTTCTTCTTCTCATTGACCTTCACCCGCTCGGCGGATTCTCTGGCCCGCTTGTTCACCAGCACCTGCTCCGCGGCCCGGTCCGCTTCCTGCTTGTTCTCGATGAACCAGATCTGCAGTTTTTCCTTGAAGAAGGCGGTCATGGCCTCCTGGGTGAACCGGGAGTTGACGGACTTCTTGGTCTGGTTCTCGAAGCAGCCGATGGTGGAGAAACAGTTGGTCACCAGCACCAGGCTGTCCTGGATGTCCTGGAAGATGATCTTGCTCTCATTTTTGCTGTACTTGCCGGATTCCCGCAGGTACTTGTCAAAGGCGGCGGTAAAGCCCAGGCGCACGGCCCGGTCTGGGCTGCCGCCGTATTCCAGCCAGGAAGAGTTGTGGTAATACTCGATGCGGCTCAGCTTCTTGCTGAAGCAGAAAGAGGCGGTGATCTTCAGTTTCATTTCGGGGCGGTTGTCCGCATCCCGGCCGCGGCGCTCAGACTCCCAGAAGGTGGGCATGGTGAAGCTGTCGTCCCCCACCATCTCCTCGATATACTGGCGGATGCCGCCCGCATAACAGAATTCCTCTGTTTCGAACTTCCCCCCCACCTGGTTGCGGAACCGGAAGGTCACCCCGGGATTCACCACCGCCTGGCGGTGGAGCACATCCCGGAAGTACTCCACGGGAATGTTAATCTCCGTAAAGACCAGAGGGTCGGGCTTCCAGCGAAAGCACGAGCCGGTTTTCTTCCGGTCGGTGGGCTGCTTCTTCAGACCGCCGATGTTGCGGCCCTTCTCAAAGTGCAAATCATACCGGGTCCCGTCATAGCGAACCGTCACATCAAAGAATTCCGATGCGTACTGGGTGGCACAGGCGCCCAGGCCGTTGAGGCCCAGGGAGTACTCATAGTTTTCGCCGTTTTCGCCGTACTTACCGCCGGCATACAGCTCACAGAACACCAGTTCCCAGTTGTAGCGCTTGTATTTTTCATTGTAGTCCACGGGGCAGCCCCGGCCGAAGTCCTCCACTTCAATGGAGAGGTCCTCATACCGGGTCACGATGATCAGATCGCCGTGACCTTCCCGGGCTTCGTCGATGGAGTTGGAAAGAATCTCAAAGACCGCGTGCTTGCAGCCCTCCAGATCGTCGGATCCGAAAATCACCGCAGGGCGCTTGCGGACCCGGTCCTCGCCTTCCAGCATATCAATACTGGAATCGCCGTATTGTTCCTGTTTTTTCTTAGCCATAATCTTACCTGCCATAGTTCTCCATAATAACTATATGTATTATATGTAATTTTCACCCCAAAGTCAACACCCACCCCCACCGATGGTGGTCTGCACTCCGCAGCCCAACAAGATATCCCCTTTGGACCGAAAAACCGGGCACCAAAAGGCACCCGGCTTCGAAGGGTTTATTCACAGGTAAAGCAGTAGGTGGTTTCGCTGCGCCAGACTTCCCCGGCTTTCACAAAGGGCTGGACCCACTCGGGGTGGTTCACCGAATCGGGATAGCACTGGGTTTCCAGGGCAATGCCGCCCCGGAAGCAGTAGGTCACCCCATCCTTACCCCGGTCACCGCAGAGGTAATTGCCACCATAGAACTGGATACCGGGCCGATCCGAATAAATG
Source organism: Faecousia sp. (assembly GCA_045535175.1). Taxonomy (GTDB): domain Bacteria; phylum Bacillota; class Clostridia; order Oscillospirales; family Oscillospiraceae; genus Faecousia. The sequence continues at coordinate 6,074 of JAZSLC010000222.1, forward strand.
CACATCACCCGGCCGGACTCCTCGTCTTTCAGGGTCACGCAGGGGTTGCAGTAGGCCTCAAAATTGTGGTCATAGCCACCCTGGGCCGCCATTTCGGGGGTCAGAGTCCCCAGGTCCCGGCCGATGGCCTTGGGCACCCGGAAGTCAAAGGGGGTCCCCTCCACACTTCTCAGTTCGCCGGTGGGAATGGACAGCTCGTCCACCACCGTAAAGTGCCGGGCGGGCATGGAAAGGATCTGATCCATGGCCTTTTCCGGGAACCGATGGCCTGCCAGATTGAAGAAGCTGTGGTTGGTCAGGTTGATGACCGTATCCTGATCGGACACCGCACGGTAGGAGATCCGCAGATTCCCCTGGGGCTCCAGAGCATAGGTCACATGGATCCGCACATTGCCGGGCATACCGTGATCCCCATGGGGGCTCAGCAGGAAGAGGGTCAGGGCGTTTTCCGTATGCTCCGTCACTTCCCAAAGCCTATTCTTGAAGGCATCAAAGCCGCCGTGGAGGTTGTTGACGCCGTTGTCATTGGCATCCACCCGGACCTCCCTGCCGTTCAGCCGGAACCGGGCACCCCCGATGCGGTTGCAGCTGCGGCCTACGGTGCAGCCAAAATAGGTGGTGCTTTGGGTATACTCATCAGGGCTGTCGAAGCCCAGCACCACATCTTCCACCCTTCCCTGCCGGTCCGGCACGAAAAGCTTCACCAAGGTGGCGCCGTGATCGGAAATTTCCGCAGTGAGGCCACCGCCCCGGATGGTGTAAAGATAGGCTTGCTGTCCGTCAGACCGGACTCCGAATGGCTTTTTCATGGCAGTTTCTCCTTTACCGCTAAAGTGCTTTGCGGCCCATTATACAATAACTTTCCCCACTTTTCAACGAATTCCTTCGGCAGTTTCCATATTTTTCTGAACATTATTGTCCCCTTGGTCATTTCCGGAAAAGAACCTCAAAAGTTCGTATTAAAAAATTTTCCCTTATTTTGTGTTTTCCTCTTGCAAAAACCACAAGATATTGTATAATAAGTTCTGCACGACAAAATTCGAGAAATGGAGGTCACCCTTATGAGAATCATTAAGCGAAACGGCGCCGAAGCCGAATTTGATATTGAGAAGATCGTAGTAGCCATTTCCAAGGCCAATGATGCTGTGGAAGAGAAAGCCCGCATGACCCCCCTGCAGATCCGGCGCATCGCCGAGAGCGTCCGCCTGAGCTGCGAGGAACTGGGCCGCAGCCCCTCTGTGGAGGAAATTCAGGATCTTGTGGAAAAGGCCATCATGGCCCACGGTGCTTTCGAAGTCGCCAAATGCTACATCACCTACCGCTACACCCGCAGCCTGCTGCGCCAGTCCAACACCACCGACGAGCGGATCCTGAGCCTCATCGAGTGCAACAACGAAGAGGTCAAGCAGGAAAACGCCAACAAGAACCCCACCATCAATGCGGTGCAGCGCGACTACATGGCCGGCGAGGTCAGCAAGGACATCACCACCCGTATTCTGCTGCCCCAGGATGTGGTCCAGGCCCACGAGGCCGGCATCATCCACTTCCACGATTCCGACTACTATGCCCAGCATATGCACAACTGCGACCTGGTGAATCTGGAAGATATGCTGCAGAACGGCACCGTCATTTCCGGCACCCTCATCGAAAAGCCCCATTCCTTCTCCACCGCCTGTAACATCGCCACCCAGATTATTGCACAGGTGGCTTCCAACCAGTACGGCGGTCAGTCCATCAGCCTGACTCACCTGGCCCCCTTTGTTCAGGTGAGCCGCGAAAAGATCCGCAAGGAAGTCCAGGCCGAGATGGAGACGCTGGGTGTCACCCCTGCGGAGGAATCCATTTCCAAGATTGTGGAATCCCGGCTCCGGGAAGAAATCCGCAGAGGCGTTCAGACCATCCAGTACCAGGTGGTGACCCTGATGACCACCAACGGTCAGGCCCCCTTCATCACCGTCTTTATGTACCTGAACGAAGCCCGGTCCGAGCAGGAAAAGAAGGACCTGGCCATGATCATCGAAGAAACCCTCCACCAGCGCTACGAGGGCGTCAAAAACGAGAAGGGCGTGTGGATCACCCCCGCCTTCCCCAAGCTGATCTATGTGCTGGAAGAGGACAACGTCCGGGAAGGCACCCCCTACTGGGAGCTGACCAAGCTGGCTGCCAAGGTCACCGCCAAGCGGATGGTCCCCGACTACATCAGCGAAAAGAAGATGCTGGAGCTGAAAGTGGACAAGAACGGCCAGGGCCACTGCTACACCTGCATGGGCTGCCGCTCCTTCCTGACCCCCTATGTGGACGAAAACGGCCAGCCCAAGTACTACGGCCGGTTCAATCAGGGCGTGGTCACCATCAACCTGGTGGACGTAGCCCTGTCCTCCGGCCGGGATGTGGCCAAGTTCTGGCAGATCTTTGACGAGCGTCTGGAGCTGTGCCATAAGGCCCTCATGTGCCGCCACAACCGGCTGAAGGGCACCCTGTCCGATGCCGCTCCCATCCTGTGGCAGTACGGCGCCCTGGCGAGACTTCCCAAGGGCGAACCCATTGACAAGCTCCTGTACGGCGGCTACTCCACCATTTCCCTGGGTTACGCCGGCCTTTACGAGTGTGTCAAGTACATGACCGGTCACTCCCATACCGACCCCGATGCAAAGCCCTTTGCACTGCAGGTGATGCAGCACATGAACGATGCCTGCAAGGGCTGGAAGGCCCAGCATAACATCGACTTCTCCCTCTACGGCACCCCCCTGGAGAGCACCACCTACAAGTTTGCCAAGTGCCTGCAAAACCGCTTCGGCATCATCCCCGGCATCACCAACAAGAGTTACATCACCAACTCCTACCATGTCCACGTGACCGAGGAGATCGACGCCTTCACCAAGCTGAAGTTTGAGGCAGAATTCCAGCAGCTGAGCCCCGGCGGTGCCATCAGCTATGTGGAAGTGCCCGATATGCAGAACAATCTGGATGCCGTTCTGGAGCTGATGCAGTTCATCTACGACAACATCATGTATGCCGAGCTGAACACCAAGAGCGACTACTGCCAGGTCTGCGGCTATGACGGCGAAATCGCCATCCAGGAGGATGACGGCAAGCTGGTTTGGGTCTGCCCCCAGTGTGGCAACACCGACCAGAGCAAGATGAATGTGGCCCGCCGTACCTGCGGCTACATCGGCACCCAGTACTGGAACAAGTCGGATCGTAGCCATGTCGTTCTGTGAGCCAAGG
>JAZSLC010000174.1:0-12011 GCA_045535175.1 Faecousia sp.
CAAACACAGAGCCCTTCAGCGCATCGCGGATGGTATCGGAGAAGACGGCAAACTCAGGGGTTTCCAGTGAGTTCACCTGGGTGGTCATGGTGTAGCCTTCCTTGGTGACGGTGGAGTTCATGGTCCAGCCTTCGCCATAGAAGATCACGTTGGGATGGGTCTTGTGGACCTCTTCCACCACGGCGTTCATGGTTTCGGTGTCAATCAGGCCCACCAGGTCGAAACGGAAACCGTCGATGTGATATTCTGTAGCCCAGTACTTGACGGAGTCCACGATGTACTTTTTCACCATGGCCCGCTCGGAAGCGGTATCGTTGCCGCAGCCGGAGCCGTTGGAGAAGGTACCGCTGTCACTGACGCGACTGAAATACATGGGAACGATCTTGTTGAAGCAGAACTCGCCGGCGCTGTGCACATGGTTATACACCACGTCCATGACCACGCTGATGCCGTTGTCATGGAGGCCCTTGACCATCTGCTTGAACTCAGATACACGAACGGCACCGTTATAGGGGTCGGTGGCATAGGAGCCTTCGGGCACGTTGTAGTTCACAGGGTCATAACCCCAGTTGAACTGAGGCATATCCAGCTTGGTTTCATCCACGGAGCCGTAGTCATAGGAAGGCAGCAGGTGGATGTGGGTGATACCCAGAGCCTTGATATGATCCAGACCGGTGGGAATGCCCTTGGGATTCTTGGTACCGGTTTCAATGAGGCCCAGGTACTTGCCCTTGTTTTGGATGCCGGAGCTTTCGTCCACACTCAGGTCCCGGATATGGAGCTCGTAAATCACTGCATCGGTGATATTCTGGCCGGCATGAGGATCCTGATCCTGATCCCAGCCTGCGGGGTCGGTGGAATCCAGGTCAATAACCATGGCCCGCTTGCCGTTGACGCCGGTGGTACGGGCGTAGGGATCACAGGCTTCCACAGTATTGCCGGCTACCTCCACCTGATAGGTGTAGTAGGTGCCGTTCAGGTCACCGGACTTCTCGGCAATCCAGGTGCCGTTCACGTCCTTCTTCATGGGCAGCTGCTCGATCAGATCGTCAGTTCCCTCGGTGCCGCTCTTGTAGAGGTTCACCTTCACATCGGTGGCAGTGGGAGCCCAAACCCGGAAGACGGTCTTATCCTTGGTCCAGGTGGCGCCCAGGTCATCACCGGTATAGGTAAATTCCTTCTCAAAGTTGGCGGTGGAGTAAATATTGGGCATGGTCACAGAGTACTCTTCCCCATCGTAGGTCAGCACATAGTTTTTCAGCAGGTCCAGCTTCTGAGAAGTAAAGATCACATAAGCGCCGCCATCACCGCCGGAAACGGAGGTAATGTTCAGGTCACCCTCAGGCCCGGTAAGCCGGAATGCCTCGGAGGCATTTTCAATGGGAGCCGTCATCTTGACCCGGACGCCCAGACCTTCCTCATACTTGCAATCGGTGAGCTTGATACCGATCTTTACATCCTCGCCCAGCTTTACCTCAAAGCCCTTCACGCCGGACTGTACATACACATGAATGGTTCCGCAGACATAAGCAGACACATCAATGAACTGGTCTTCACTGACGTCCTTGGCGGCCCAATTGGGCAGCTTCACAATAAAGCCCACGGAGGTGGTGCCGGGAGCCACTTCGAACGTAGCCACCTTCTCGCCGTCTTCATCGGCAAAGGGGATATCCACGCCGTCTTTACCGTAGTTCCAGAACCACACGCTCCAGTCCTTATATTCGCCGTCGGGACGGTTGTAGTGCAGCTTGATGACTACACCTTCCTCTTCCGCAGCAAACGCAGGACAAGCCATGCCCAGAATCAGAACCAGTGCCAGCAGCATGGCGGTCATCTTGGAAAACAGATTCTTCTTCATAACTTTCTCTCCTTTTTGCAATCGGTTTCTCAGGGATTTTTCCAGGAAAATTATACAATATTAAGGCCGGAAAGTAAAGACACTTTCCGGCCTTATGAGAAAAAATATCAGATCAAACTGCTTCCCTGCATGGGCTCAGCGGGAAGTCTGAACACGTGACAGATGGTGGGCGCAATATCCAGAATGCTGTGGTCACTGGTCTCGCTGCGCTCGAGCCCCGGATGGGACAGGATAAAGGGCGGCATATCCCCCCTGGCAGGGAAATGACCGTGCTTACCAATGAACTCGCCGCCATCCTTGGCCCAGGTCTGGGTGAAGAAATCGGGCTTCACGGCATCTCCAAAGAAGTAGCCCTCCCCTGCTTCCAGCACATAGTCAAAGGGTCCGGTAAGGCCGTAGGCAGCTGCGCCCTCCTTGGTGTACCAATCCGTAAGCCAGCCCTGCTGTTTCAGTTCTTCAAAAAGGGCTTCTGCCTCCGGTCGGATGGCAGGATCGTTCACATAGACCTGACAGGACACACCGGCTGCATGGGCAAAGGCCCTGCAATCAGCGCGCTTCTGAGGGAAGGGTACATCCACCCAACCCCGGTCTGCAAACAGTTTGTTGATGCTGAGGCTGCCTCTGCAGTTCAGATGACCGTGGTCACCCAGCACCACCAGGGACATTTCCTCCAGAGCTGTCTTCCGGGAGATATGCTCCAAAACCTCTTCCAGCCACAGGGCGCACTGGTCGAAGGCCTCCTCCACCTTTTCATGGCGGATGCCGAAGCCGTGACGGGTAGAGTCCACCAGGGACAGATGCAGGAACATCACATCGGGGTCAAACTCGTCCACAATGTCCAGGGCGCAATCCTTGGCGAAGCGGTCCAGACGGAATTTGGAAGTAAAGTCCACATCCTCCCGATGGCGTTCTATGATGTGATCCACCGCACCGCCGGAGGTGGCCTTGATGATGTTCACCGGGTCATCGGTGTAAGACCAGATCTCCGGCACCAGGAAGTCCACCGGCGCATTGGCGCTGACGGGCCAGAAGATGGCGGAGGTACTGTATCCTTCCTGCCGGAAGTAGTCAAAGAGGGTGGGACAGTGGACATCGGAATAGTACCACTTCCAATCCTGGAACTTGGCATTGGGCACGCATTCCAGATTGTGATACACCCCGTGGATGTCCGGCCCGTTGCCGGAAACAATGGCCACATGACAGGGATAGGTCAGGGCAGGATAAATGGGTGCCATGTTTTTGGATACCAGAGCCCGCTCAAAAAAGGGTGCCACCAGGGGGTATTTTTTCAGCTTCTCCACATCCTCAGAGAACATGGCATCAATGCTTAAAACCAAAAGTTTCATAGGATCCTCCAAAGGGCCGCCGACATATAATCAGCAGAAAAATGGTAAAAACCCGGGAATACGCTGTGTATTCCCGGGTTTCCAATCACGAAAGTAAGATTTGTAATCCACCGGGAGCCGACGGTGAAAGCCGCACGGTTACCTGTTTGGGAGAAATTACTTCATCTTGACGACGATCTTCACCACATCGTCGGTGGGATGGGCACCCAGCTCGAAGGCCTTGTCGGCATTTTCCAGAGCAAACTCATGGGTGATCAGACGGCTCAGGTCCACCTTGCCGGAAGCGATGCTGCGGGCAGCATCCATGAAGTTCTGGGAGCTGAAGCCGAAGGTACCAACCACCTTCACCTCGCTGTAGTGAATGATGTTGGGGTCGATGGTGATGGTGCAGCCGCTCTTCAGGCCGCCGAAGATGTTGACCGTGCCGCCCTTGTCAACCAGCAGCATGGCGTCTTCCACCACGGAGGGAATACCCACGCAGACAAAGACCTGATCCAGAGTTTCGCCGTTCAGCAGCTTCTTGATCTCAGCCTTCACATCGGGGGTCTTGCCCGGGTTGATGGTCTTGGCGCCCATGGACTCGGCAATCCGGCAGCGGGTATCGTTGTACTCGGAAACCAGGATGTTCTTGACACCGGCCATCTTCAGGCCTTCGATGTGCAGCAGACCCATGGGGCCGGCACCGATCACCAGCGCATTCTGGCCGGGCTTGACCTGGGACTTGCCCATGGAGTTCAGGATGCAGGCGAAAGGCTCGGACAGAGTCATCACCTTCTCGTCCATATCGTCATCCAGAACAAGCATACCGCCCTTGGCCAGGTCGGCACTGACGGTCAGCAGCTCGGTGAAAGCACCTTCGGTAGAAGGCTTGGGCCAGGTGGAGCAAAGCTCTTCATGGCCGTTCTGGCACATGGCGCAATGACCACAGCCGATGTAAGGAGCCACAGCAACCTTCTTGCCCACCAGAGAAGCATCCATCTCAGCACCGGCAGCAATGATCCGGCCGGTGAACTCATGACCCAGTACGCAGGGAGGAGTGAACATTCTGTGACCCTGCTTGAAGGTCTTGATGTCGGTGCCGCACAGGCCGCTGTACAGAACCTCCACCAGGTAGTCATTGGCCTTCATTACGGGCTTTTCGATTTCTTCAACGGCGATCTGGCCGATACCGCGATACATAACAGCTTTCATGGAAATATCCTCCTGTATGTTAAGTGATTAGCTGTGAACGATCTTGCGCAGGGCCTGGATGCGGCCTGCGGGATCTTCGCTGCCGTAGACGTTACGACCGATGGCGCAGCCCTTGCCGCCGCACTCGATGCTGTAACGAACAACCTCTTCCAGGCTGGCGCTCTTGGGGCCGCCGGCCATAACCACGGGCACGGGACAGGCAGCGACAACCTTGTCGAAGTCCTTACCGGCGCACAGAACCTTCACTGCATCGGCACCGTACTCGAAGCCGGCACGGGCGCAGGCATCAATCCAGTCGGGATCGGTCTGATCGTCCCAGTTGGTGTGCAGCAGTTCGGGGAACAGGGGCATACCGTACTTGTGGCACTCCCAGCGCAGTTCCTTCATCAGAGTGATCTGCTCATGCTCAGAGGGATTGTACTCTTCGCCAACGAACACCATGTTCATAATGGCATCGGCGCCCAGAGCCACAGCCTCTTCCACGCTGACGGCCAGGGTATGGTTCAAAGCGTTCTTGGAGTATCTGGTGACACCGCCGGTGACACGCAGGATCAGGCCGCACTTACCGCCATAGATGTCGGCAGTTGCCTGTGCCCAGCCGGGACCACAAATAATGGCATCGGCGCCGGCATCCACCACTGCCTTGGTGATGGCGCGCACATCTTCCAGACCGGGAACAGTGCCGTTAAACAGGCCCATATCCAGGGCAGAGATAACGGCCTTGCCGTCCTCTTTGAAGATTCTTCTCATTCTGACTTCTTTACCGCTCATAACACTCATTGCAAGATCTCTCCTTTTTGATAGATAATAATTTTGGCTGTATTGTAATCAGTTACCAATGTTTTGATGCAGCCCATTTTTGCTGCTGCGCAAATGGGCGCGACCTTTTCTGCACCGGCTGCCAGGGCAATCACGTTGGGAATGTGCCGCAGCTGCTGAATATTCAGGGCAAAGAGCCGGTAATTGCCGTCCAGGTCCAGGATCCGTCCGTCCGGATAGAAGAACTGGGAAAGAATATCACCCACTGCGCCGGAAATCTGGATTTGGTTTTTGTAGGACTTGGGAAACTCCACGATCAGGTTTTTGTTCTGAACCGGGGACCCGCCGATGCCGATGACGGCGGCATCCAGGTGGGCCCATTTGGCCTCCACGCCCCCGTCAAGGCCCTCCGTAACCCCCGAAAAGGTGCCGGAGGTCTGCAGGGAGGACATATTCACGTACATCCGGTCCGCGTGGAACCGCTCACCAAAGCGGTCCACAATGGTGTTGATCTGAAGGGCCGGGTTTCGGTTGCCGGAGAAACCGATGAGCGGCACAAACTCCCGTCCGGGAACCGTTTGCTCCGGATTCCGGATGTAGAGAGATGTATTATACATCACCCGTCCCCAGCCAAGGCCAACGGTTCTGGCATCCCCCAGAAGCTCCTCCAGGCGTTCTCCTGCACCCAGAGCCAGGTTTTTATTGATTTCTTCGGAATCAGCACGGCGGTAATCCCGATAGAAGGACGGAACCAGTACCACCCGCTCAATTCCAAGAATCCTGCAAAGCTCCGTCGACAGCTCGGCTTCGTCAACCTCCGCCGGAAAGGCCAGTGTGTACTGCACCAGCCGCTCATCCAAAGCCTTTTTCAGCAGCCGGGAGATTTGGGACCGGGAGAAATTCTCCACATCCGCAATCTCCTGCTGGGTCCGCTGGTCCAGGAAATAGGCTTTCGCCACCCGGTACAGCAGGGTATAATCCAGGTTACGGTCCATGAATTACTTTACCATCTCCAGCAGCTTCAGGCAGCTTTCTGCGGTAAAGGTTTCGTAACCGGAAATCTCCACCGGACCCCAGGGCAGTGCCTTTTCTGCGCAGGCACGGGCCTGCTCTTCGGTCAGAACGATCTTAGCCTGGGACAGGGTCACAGGCATGCCCAATGCGGTGAAGAACTCACGCAGGCAATCGCCGGCAGGACGGCCGGGCTGGCCAAAGACTTCCGCAGACAGCCGGGCAATCCGGCCGGAAACATCGGTGGGGGTCACCAGGTCCACATAAGCGGGCATCACGATGGTCATGCCGGCACCGTGGGCCAGGTTGAACATGGCGGAAATGCCGTGCTCCACATTATGGGAAATCCAGTTTTCATCATGGCCCATGGACAGCACGCGGCTCATGGCCAGATAGCTGGCCCACAGCAGGTTGGCCTTGGCATCAAAGTTTGCAGGTTCGGCCATGGCAACGGGGCCCCACTGCACAACGGCCTTCATAACGCCCAGAAGCATATTGTCGCTGACATCCACATGGGTGTCGTTATGGAGGTACTGCTCCAGCAGGTGGGACAGGATATCGGCAATGCCGGCACCGGCGGGATAGGCGGGAAGAGAGTAGGTCAGCGCAGGACTGGTAATAGAGAACCGGGGACGCATGGTCTCCTCGGTGTAAATCAGCTTTTCCTGAACGGAATCGTTGCTGATCACGGCGCTGGGGTTGGATTCACTGCCGGTGGAAGGAATGGTCACCACCAGGCCAACGGGCAGAGCAGGATTCTGGGGCTCCTTGGAGAAGCTGACGTAATCCCAGATGCCGCCCTCAGTGGGGTTGGCAATCAGCATGGCCACAGTCTTGCAGGAGTCAATAACACTGCCACCGCCCACGCCAATGACGAAGTCACAGCCTTCTGCGGCAGCCTGGGCTGCACAGGAATTCACGTAGACGTCGGTGGGATTGGAAATCACATCGGTGCGCATCACATAGGGAATCTGCAGTTCCTCCAGGGCCTTGGTGGGAATATGGGTCATGAAATCCAGGGTCAGAACGAAGGGCTTCTTGGGCTGATGCTTCTGCAGCTGGGTTTTCAGGGCCTCAACTGCATTTTCGGCAAATACATACTCGGTTTTCAGGGAAAATTCGAAGGCTTTGTAAGACATAATAAGCTCCTTTACTGCCAGAATGTGGCTTTGATTTTATGTGCGATCTCATCAATGTCTAGGCGGTTCTTTTCCACCACGGTTCCGAGGATCTCCTGAGGAATGTTGTGACCGCCGGCATAAGCGGCGCAGAGGGCGCCGGTCAGGGCACCAACCGTATCCGTATCGCCGCCCAGGGAAGCACAGAGCTTCAGAGCACCAAATACGTCCTTGCCCTTGGCAAGGAACACGGTCATGGTCACGGTAAAAGCATCAATGGACTCCAGGCCGTTGCCGTAAACGTAGTACAGCAAATGACGGATCCGATCATCGGAGCAATCATCCCGGAGGTCTTCCTGAATCTTCTTCAAACGCGAAATGCAATCAGGGGCCGCTGCCACATAGTCCATGCTGGCATAGCCCATCCGGGCGCCGCGTTCTGCAGCTTCCAGAATTTCAGGGATTTCCTTGCCGTCCAGAGCGGCCCGCAGGGCAAAGCCATAAGCCGCAGCGGCAGAAATGGCCTGAGAGGTATGATGGGTGGGAATGCAGCCCATCCGGATGCAGTGAAGCAGGTGCTGCTCGTCGGAGTTACCGGCGCAAAGCACCAGAGAAGGGGTGCGCATAATGCCACCGTTGGTGGTTCCGCTGCGACCGGCTTCCATGGGGGAAACACCGGCCTGGATGGCATTCAGGGCCTTCATGGAGCTGGGCCCGATATATTTTTTCGCAACTGCGTCGCATTCCACGATCCAACGGGAAAGGGCATCTGCGGAATTTTCAACCGTAATAACACCCGCTTCTACATAAGCGCGGGCCAGATAAAAGTTCTGCTCGGTATCATCGGTGACACTGGCATAGGGCAGTTCATAGTGGGTATAGGATTTTGTGGGATCCAGCAGGGTTTCTATCTGAGGAAACACCTGATCGATATCGCGTTGGGTCATAAATTCGGTAGGCATACCCAGGGCGTCTCCCACCGCAAGGGCTTCCAGTACACTTTTCAAAATGCGCAAGTCATATCCCTCATTTCTGTGTAAGAGTCTGTGCACATGGGATAAAAACAGGGAATTCACCAACTGGCGCCGCAAATGCGGCGCCAGTTGGCCGGAATCAATTAAAATCTAACGGTTAGCAGGAATCTGTCGGGAGATTACATCTCAGCCAGCAGATCGTTCACACCCTTGTCCAGAGCGCCCTTGACGTCAGCACCGTTTTCGATCTCGGACATCACACCCCACAGGATGTTGTCCATGGTGCCCATTTCGTCGAAGTGCCAGTAGGACCAGGCATCAGCCATCTCAGCGTAAACAACACCACGGCGAGGATCCTCGGCGATGGCGTTCTTGACATACTCAGACTCCATGGACTTTGCGTAGATGGGCAGGTAGCCGGTGGTGATGGCGAACTCGCTGTGCTTCTCTTCGCTCATCAGGAACTTCAGCAGGTCCCAAGCAGCAGCCAGCTTGGCTTCCTGATCCTTCTTGGGGAAGCAAACCAGCACGTTGCCGCCCAGAGCGACGGATTCCTTCTCGAAAGCAGGCATATTCAGCACGCCGAATTCGGGCACGCCTTCCTTAGCGGACCAACGAGCCAGACGGACGGAGGAGGAAACGACGAAAGCAGTTTCGCCGGCCAGGAAGGTGTTGTCAGCATTGGAGTGCTGGTCAATGGGCATAATGCCATTGGCGGCCAGCTTCTGCCAGAACTTACCGACTTCAACAGCCTTGTCATCGTTGTAGGCGGGCTTAATGGTCTCGCCGGTGGTGTCGATGATGGAGTTGCCGTTCTGGTTCAGCATGGACTTGAACAGCCAGGGCACGTCGGAAACGTCGAAGCCGTAGGTAGCGCCGCCGTCCTTCATGGCCTTCTCAGCCAGAGCGTACAGGTCGTCCCAGGTCTTGGGGGGATTCTTCTCCAGGTCGATGCCAGCCTTCTCGATGATGGCCTTGTTGTAGTACAGAACAGGGACGGAGATGCCGTAGGGCAGAGCGCAGATGCGGCCCTGGAACTCAGCATACTTCCAAACGCCTTCGTAGATACCAGCCTTGTCGAAAGAGGGATCCTGAATCAGGCCTTCGATGGTCCAGTCCTCACGGGCACCGGTGTACAGGGGGCCGGCGGACATCAGAGCCACGTCGGGAGCAGTGTCGGTCAGCAGGTTGGCGGAGATCTTCTCAGCGCAGTCGGCATAGGAACCGGCGTAGGAGATTTCGATCTTCACGTTGGGGTTGGCGGTCATGTACTCATTGACCAGAGCTTCAAAGGTAGTAGCGGTGATACCGGAAACAGCATACCAAACTTCCAGAGAAACTTCTTCAGTGGGCTTCTTGAACAGGGCTTCGTTCACTTCGGCGCCACCAGAGGGCTTGGTGTTGCAGGCAGCCAGCACGGAGGTCAGCATGACGGCAACGAGGATCAGGGCAAGGATCTTCTTCATCTTCAGTTTTCCTTTCTTGATTGTTTTATTTGATTCCCGTCAGGGTAATCGACTTGACAAGCTGCTTCTCGTAGATGGAGTATACGATCAGCACGGGCACCACTGCCATCATGGCAGCGGCCATCATCACCTGGTACTCATTGGAGCTTTCCTGCACCAGGAACTTCAGGCCGATGGGCAGAGTGCGAAGTCTGGTGGAGTTGGTGACGATCAGAGGCCACTGATAGCTCTTCCAGTGACCCAGGAAAGAGAACAGGGCGGCGGTGGTGATACCGGAAACGGAGTTGGGCAGCATCACCTTGAACAAGCAGCGGAAGAAACCGCAGCCGTCGATTCTGGCAGCCTCCAGCAACTCATTGGGCACGGAAACAAAGAAGGACATGATCAGCATAGTGGTAAAAGCACTCATAATCTGAGGCAGGATAATACCGGCATAGCTGTTCACCAGGCCCAGCCAGCTGACCACCAGGAAGGTGGGGATGATGGTCACAACAGTGGGAACAAACATACTGGACTGCAGGAAGGTGTACATGGCATTCCGGCCGGGGAAGCGCAGCTTGGTCAGGGCATAAGCAGCCAGAATAGAGATGGCAATCTGCAGAATCGTCTGCACCACAGAGGTGAAGATGCTGTTGCCATAGTAGGTCCAGAAGGGAATCATATCAAAAACCTGCTGGAAGTTATTGAAATTCCACTCACTGGGCAGCCACTTGGGAGGATAGGTGTAGACGTCACCTACGGTCTTAAAGGAGGACAGAACCATCCATACAAAGGGGAAAACCATAATGAGAGAGCCGATCAGAAGCACAATGGAGCCCACTACATTTACGGGTTCCTTCTGCAGAGTCTTTTTCTTCATTGCTGTTTCCTCCTTTCTCAGTCGTCAATCTCTTTGCTGCCGCCGATCTTGTTACGAAGAGTAGTCAGCGCAAAGATCACAATGAACAAAACAATGGAAGCGGCGGCACCACGGCCCATACGGCCGTTGGTAAATGCCAGTTCGTAAATGTAGTTGACCATCATGGCTGTGGAGTAACCGGGACCGCCATCGGGGGTCATGACGTTCACTTCAGAGAAGGCCTTGAAGGCATTGATGATACCCATCATGACCACGAAGTTGATAATGGGCTTCAGAATGGGAAGCTTGATGTACCAGACAACCTGCATCTCAGTAGCTCCGTCCAGCTTGGCTGCTTCCAGATACTCACCGGAAACGCCCTGCAGGCCGGACAGCAGCAGGACCACATTGTAGCCCAGGCCGTGCCACACGGAGAAGATGATGATGGACATCATGGCGGTGCTGGGATGATACAGCCACTGCAGGGGCTCCAAACCCAGCCAGCCCAGAATCTGATTGAAGGGGCCCAGAGTGGGATCGTAGAACCACAGCCAGATCAGGGAGCAAGCCACAACGGGAACCACCACAGGGGAGAAATAGATGGTTCTCATAATCTTGCGGAACCACACTCTGGAGTCCAGAAGCAGCGCCACACACAGAGCAAGGATCACATCAAGACCCAGCTTGACCACAGCAAACACCACCGTGTTGCGCATGGCCTTCCAGAACTTTTCCGCATTCAGGAGATAACGGAAGTTCGCAAACAGGTTCGCAAAACCATGGAATTTCAAAATACCATCGGTCATCTTGAACTGGCAGAAGCACAGCACCAGCAGCATGACCAGTGGAATAACGAACAGGATGAGCAGGGTAATGATGGTGGGGGTCAGCAGTGTATAGGCCGCTGCAGTCTCACCCAGGTGATACTTTTCACCACGGTACTTGAACTTGTGGTTGTAGAGATTGAAGAACTTCTCTTTCATGGCCGCCATGAAGGGAGCCTTCTTCTCTGCGGAAGGTGTGTTTTGTTTCGACATGATCGCTTCCTCACTCCTTACAGTTTGATGGTTCTGGCCAGAGCCGGTTCAAAGCGAACTTCAAAGCGGTCATCAGGCATCAGATAGGGGTTGCCGTCACAAATCAGACAGGACTCTTCCGTGAAGCCACGCAGGAGTACCCGGTCATTGGGACCAAAAATAAGGTATTGGCTGGCCGAGAACCGGTCCAGGCCGGCGCCGTCATCTTCAAAACTGACGGCCACATAGTCACACAGGGCGATGACACCCTTCTTTTCGCTCCAGTCGCACTTGCCCACAGCGCCGTAAACAGCCCGTCCGTAGTGGTTTTCATGGGCAACGGAGGCAATAATGATCTGCTGAATATCCTTCAGCTTGGGGTAAATGCTCTGACCGTTCAGCTCCACCCGGAAGTCATCGGTGACAATGTTCAC
>JAZSLC010000157.1:0-12763 GCA_045535175.1 Faecousia sp.
GGCACTTTGTCCGTGGCGGTACCACTCAGGTTCACCTCATGTTCCACGCCGTAGCGCAGGGGGTAATTCAGCAGGAACTGGGCATTTTCCGCGTTGCTGTTGAACTTTTTCAGAAGCCAGGAAGGGTAATCCTTTTCCGTCAGGTTATTGGCGCTCAGGAAGTTTTCCATACCGGCCAGAGCGCCGGTGGCTTCCGGGGGATTGCTTTCGGATCCGGAAGGCTCCGTGCTTTCGGGGCTTTCATAGGATGCCCAGGTGTTTCCAATCAGCACCACCAGCAGCACCGTTACGGATACCATCACAACCATTTCCAGAAGTATTCTTTTGGTCAGACGGTTTATTTTCTTTGTGCCCATGTTGATCTCTCCAATCAATATTCGGGAAGGCCCCTTTGTCAAAACAAAACTTTTTCTCAGTATACCACAAGGGAGTGGCTCATGTCCACTCCCCTGCTGCAGTTTTTGTCAATTTCTTTCCGTCCAGCACCGCTTCCACCAAATCAGAGCCGTTATAGCGCAATTTCAGAAGGAAAAAGGGCGCATCTTCCCACAGAAGCTTCAGGAAGATCCGGTCCCCTTCCCACATGGGAAGCCCCCACAAAAAGGAGCGGCTGACCCACTGAAGATCCCCTTCATCGCACTCTTTGGGGGTGCCCTCAAAACCGTCGGCGGTAAACAGGTACATATATTCCCCCTCCTCCGGGTGTTCCGTCAGGAAGGTGACAATACCCCGGCAGCGCCAGGAGGTGAGCTTCAGCCCCGTTTCCTCCCATGCTTCCCGCAGCAGACACTCGTCGGGGCTTTCATCGGCCTCGAATTTGCCGCCGATGCCGATCCACTTGTCCTTGTTGATGTCGTTTTTCTTCTTCACCCGGTGCAGCATCAGCACTTCATCCCCCCGGGTGATATAGCACAGGGAAGTATTTCGCATCATCCGTCATTCCTCTTTATGATCTGTATCCCGTGGCGCACGCAGGACACATTCGCCTGGACAATGCCCTGCTGGTACTCACCGTCCACGGTCCAGGGCATGGCTTCCGGGGCGGTGACCTTCAGATGCTCGGTGCTGCAGAAGGTCATCATGGCACAGTTGTACGTCTGGTTGGTCACCGCAAAAATGCAGTCGGTCAGCTCCGTCAGATCCCGGGGCGCCCGGACCAGCAGCAGCTCCAGCTTGCCGTCCTTCATGTCCACCTTGCCGGGGTCCAGGGTCAGAATGCCCCCCACGCTGGTGGAGTTGGAAATGGCCCCGAACAGGTAATCATCCTCCAGCACCGTGCCGTCGGAGAATTCGAATTTTACCCGCTCCGTCCGCAGCTGGGACAGCTCAGAAATGCCCCCCAGCACATAGGCCGTATGTCCCAGTGCGTTTTTCAGGCTCTGGGGAGTGGCATAGCTGGCCCGGGTAAAGGCACCGAAGGAAGCCACATAGGAAAAGTAGCGCCCTCCGAAGCTGCCCACATCGTACCACTCGGGCTGGCCGTCAATGATGTCCTGGGCCGCCTGCACCGGGTCACTTTTCAGCTTCAGGCTGGCCGCAAAATCATTGGTGGACCCGGCGGGAATATACCCGATGGGCTTTTGCGTGCCGGATTTCATCATACCGGAAACGGTTTCATTAAAGGTGCCGTCGCCGCCGCAGCAAACCACCAGGTCCACCGCCTCCGCATAGCGCTGCACCGCTTTCTCGCAGTCCCCGGAGCCGGAGGTCAGGTGAATGGTAATTTCATAATCGGCCCGGTTAAACCGCTCCAGAATACGGGCAAGATAGGACTCTGCCCGTCGCTGTCCGGCATAAGCATTCATAACAAACAGCATTTTCTTCATGGCAATTCACTCCAGAATCAGTTCTGTCCATATTATACCATTTCCCGTTTTTTTCTCAACCCCACCGGGAAAGAATTCACGGTAATTTCACAAACAGAGGACAGCCCGGTTTTTTGGGGCTGCCCTCATTATTATTTCTTTTTGACCCCATAGAGCAGCCGGACCGCATTGAGCACACACAGCATGGCAACGCCGGAATCGGCAAACACCGCCAGCCACAGGTTGGCCATGCCCAGCAGCCCCAGAATCATCACCGCCACCTTGATGCCAATGGCGAAATACACATTCTGCCAGGCGATGCTCCGGGTTTTCCGGGCCAGGGTAATGGCCTCGGCGATGGCATCGGCCCGGCCGGTCATAAACACCAGGTCCGCCGCTTCGATGGCGGCATCGGCACCGCTTCCCATGGCGGCACCCACATCGGCACCTGCCAGCACGGGGGCATCGTTGATGCCGTCGCCCACAAAGAGAACACTGCCGCTCTGCGTGCGCAGCTGCTGCATCCGTTCCAGCTTCTGGGTGGGCAGCAGCCCTGCATGGACCTGCTCAATGCCCGCTTCCCGGGCAATCTGCCGGGCAGCATCTGCATTGTCACCGGTGAGCATCACCGGCTCCACCCCCAGCTTCCTGAGCTGCCGGATGGCCTGAGGCGTTTCTGCCTTCAGCTTGTCACCTACGCAGATGCAACCCAGATATTCCCCATCCCGGGCCACGTGGACCACGGTTCCCGGCACCTCCGGCACTTGAATGCCGTTTTGTGCCATCAGCGCCCCGCTGCCGCACAGCACCGTCCGGCCATCCACCTTGGCCCGGATACCCAGGCCCGCCAGTTCTTCCGTTTCGGTGCAGGGAGCCACCTGGATTCCCTGGGCCAGGGCATGGCTCACAATGGACTTGGCAATGGGGTGGCTGGAGCTCTGCTCACAGGCCGCTGCCACGGACAGGGTTTCCGTCCCTTCGGTACGCAGCACCCCAAAGGTGCCCTCCGTCAGGGTTCCGGTCTTGTCCAGGGCCGCCACCTTCACCCCGGAAAGGGTTTCCATGGCCGCACCGCCTTTGAACAGAATACCCTTCCGGCTGGCCACGCCGATGCCGGAGAAGAAGGCCAGCGGCACACTGATCACCAGGGCGCAGGGGCAGCTCATCACCAGAAAGCTCAGAGCCGTGTAGGTCCAGTAGTTCCAATCCCCGGTGATCAGAGAGGGAATCAGAGCAGTTGCCGCTGCCAGGGCCACCACCACCGGGGTGTACACCCGGGAGAACCGGGTAATGAACCGGTCCATCCTGGGCTTGGAAGCTGCGGCCTGCTCCACAGACCGGAGAATCCGGGCCACCATGGACTCGCCCAGGGGTTTCTCAGCCTCCATGGTCAAAAAGCCGCTGCCGTTGACACAGCCGGAAATCAGCGCACTTCCCGGACGCACCGCCACCGGCACACTCTCGCCGGTGATGGGAGCCGTATCGATGCGGCTTTCGCCGGTAAGCACTTTACCGTCCAGGGGGATCCGGTCGCCGGGCTTCACCTGCAGCACCATCCCGGGTACCGCTTCCGAGGCAGGGATCACCCGCCCGTCCGCCAGAGTGACGGTTTCGGGCCGCAGGTCCACCGCTTCCATAATGCTTTTGCGGCTGCCCTCGCTGGCCCGGTGTTCAAAGAATTCCCCCACCCGGTAAAACAGCATTACACCCACCGCCTCCGGCACTTCTCCAATGAAAAAGGCACCGATGGTGGCAATGGACATGAGAAAGTTTTCGTCAAATACACGGCCCTTCAGAATGTTCTTCCCCGCCAGGGTCAGCACCGGCAGACCCAGCAGCAGATAGGCCGCCACATGAAGCACGGTCCCCGCAACGGGGATCTTGGCAAGGTTCATCACAAAGCCCAGCAAAAACAGGCCGGCACCGATACCAAGAATCAGCCCTTCGTGGCGATGGGGCTGAACATGGTCGTGACCGCAGCCACAGCCGTGATCGTGGCCGCGGTGGTCGTGGCCGCACCCGCAGCCGCGTTCATGGTCGTGATGATCATGGCCGCAGCCGTGTTCGTGGTCGTGATGCTCGTGTCCACAGCCGCAGCCGTGTTCGCGGTCGTGATGGTCATGGCCGCAGCCGCAGGAATGTTCCCGGGCGTGGCCGTGTTCCTCTTGGTCGTGGTGATGATGGTCACAGCCGCAGCTGTGGGAATCTTGGTGATGGGCCATCTGAATTCCTCCCTCAATTAGTATATGAGCATACATTCATATTGTTGAGGATATTATACATCCGTTTCCCCCGGTTGTCAATCCTCTTTCCCAACATTCGGCCCCCGGGCGTTTGCTGCGATTCTGTCATTTACTTTTGGCAAAAACCGTGATAGAATGGTTCTATTAAACTTCGGAAGTGATTTTTATGGTATGCCATACCAATTACGTGGTCATCGATCTGGACGCGGTAGATGACAACTTTGATGCCATCTACCGGAAAGCCGGCTGCGACGTTCTGACCGTCGTCAAGGCCGACGGCTACGGCCATGGGGCCGTGCCCCTGGCCCGGCATCTGGAAAGCCGCAGCGCCTTCTTCGGGGTTTCCTGCGCCGCAGAGGCCCTGGAGCTGGTCCACGGAGGAATCCAAAAGCCCATTCTGATTCTGGGCCACACCACGCCGGACACCTTCCCCGCCCTGATCCGCCACAGCATCCGCCCCACCGTTTTCCGCTGGGACGATGCCCTGGCCCTGTCGGCGGAGGCCCTTCGGCAGGGCACCACCGCCCGGTTCCACTTCGCCGTGGACACCGGCATGAGCCGCATCGGCGTTCCGGCAGGCGAAACCGGCGCAGACCTTTGTGCAAAAATCGCCGCCCTGCCGGGTCTGATGGCAGAGGGCATTTTCTCCCACTACGCTACCGCCGACGAAGAGGACCTTTCCCGGGCCCGGGCCCAGGGTGATCTGTTCGACAGCTTCCTGCAGAAACTGGCGCGCCGGGGCATTCGGATCCCCCTGGTGCATCTTTCCAACTCCGCCGGCATTATGAATTTCAGCCGCCACTACAACATGGTCCGGGCGGGCATCGTGCTCCATGGCACCTACCCCAGCGAACAGGTGGACAGGTCCCTGCTTCCCATCCGGCCCACCCTCAGCTGGCACAGCCGGATCTCTTATCTGCAGACCCTGCCTGCCGGCCGACAGATCGGCTACGGCGGTACCTACACCACCACCCGGGAAACCACCGTGGCCACCATCCCAGTAGGCTACGCCGACGGCTATCATCGGGTCCTCAGCGGCAGGTTCCATGTGCTGATCCGGGGCCAAAAGGCCCCTATCCTGGGCCGGATTTGCATGGACCAGATGATGGTGGATGTGACGGACATCCCCGGTGCCGCTACGGAAGATCCGGTGGTGCTGATCGGCACCCAGGGAATCGAAACCATCTCCATTGAGCAGATGGCCAGCCTCTGTGGCACCATCAATTACGAGATCATGTGCGGCATTCAGCGGCGGGTTCCCCGGATTTACCTGAAACAGGGCCAGCCGGTCCAGACCCTCGCATACCTCCCCGAAGAATAAGGAAATTGACGGAATGCATGAGCATTCCGGGGTTTTTATAGGGAAATCTACAGATCTCTGGCCTTACAGGCATATTCGTAGGCCTTTTTGTAGTCTCCCAGTTCCCGGTAGGCCTCTTCCAGTTTGGGAACCGTTTCTTTTGGGTATGCTCTTTCCGCCGATTCCAGGTGGGAAATAGCAGTCTCATACTCCTTCAGGGCCAAACGGGCCATGCCGCACAGCAGATTCCAGCCCTCAGCCCGGTTTTCACAGGCTCCCAAAAGGGCCAGACACCGCTCCGGGTCCCCCCCTTTCAGCGCCCGCTCCGCCTTGGCAAGCAGCAGCCCATCACAGCCTGGAAGCACTGCCGCTACCCCTGCTCTGCTCAGCAGCACCGCCCGGCCGGCCTCCGATTCCGGGGTGATATAGGGGCTGGAAACGGCCCCCGCCTGCTCCAACAGGTTCCGGGCATAGGGAAGTTTTCCCGCCTCAAGGGCCGCCCGTCCCAGTTCCACCAGGGCCAGATACCGCAGCAACCCGGCCTCCGCCCCGAAGCTTTCATCCGGCTCCCGGAATCCTTCCAGAACATCCAAAACCCGCTGCCGGTTCCTTTGGGCCATGGCCGCCCGGGCCAGCTGCATGATCCCCAGATTGGGGGACGTCACCGCCTGTTCTTCCAGAAACCAGCTGACAGGCTTCTCCAGCCGGGCCGCCAATCGGCGCAGGGTTTCCATGGAGGGCTGGGCAGAGCCGTTTTCGATTTGGGAAAGCATATTGCGGGTGATGATATCCCCGCAAAGCTGCCGCTGGGAAAGCCCCGCTTCCAGCCGGGCCGCCTTCAGTTTCCCTCCAATATCCATATGGCACCTCCGGGGTAATTGATATTTACCCCACTATACCACAGTTTCCGGCAAATATCCATAAGTCACAAAAAATTTATTTGCTATTTTGCCCGGAGTGGATTATAAATAGAGTATTGGAAACATTTCCCCGGTATGGCCGGGGATTCCCCCCACAACTATTTCCTTTTTTGAGGTGATCCTATGATCTTTCCTGAACGCCAACAGCTGAAAAAGGACGCCGCCCGGGCCCTGTCCATGGCACCCGAAGCCAATCGGCTGATCCTGATTTTCTCCGGCAGTGCTGCCGGGGCTTCCCTGCTGGTGGCCCTTCTGAGCTTTTTGCTGGACTCCGGCATTACCGGAACCGGCGGTCTTTCCGGAATCGGGATGCGCAGCATCCTCTCCTCCATCCAGACTATGCTGAGTCTGGTGCTGACCCTGCTGATGCCCTTCTGGGGCATGGGCTATGTGAAGGCGGTTATGAAGCTGGGCCGCCGGGAAAACGCCCGGACCGCCGACCTCTTTGAGGGCTTCCGCCGGTTCGGCCCGGTGCTGAGAACCCTGCTGCTGCAATACGCCCTCCTCTTGTTGGCAGGCATTCTGTGCTTCAATGTGGGGTCAACGGTACTTTCCATGACCCCCCTGGGCCGTCCCCTTGCGGAGCTGGCCTTACAGATGGACCCCAATCTGCTTGCGAGCCCGGACGAAGCCACCATGAAGCTTCTGCTTGAGGCCATGGTTCCCCTGCTGATCGGCTGCGGTGTGCTTTTTGCCGCCGCGGCAACAGTGCTGAGCTATCACTTCCGCATGGCCCAGTATCTGATCATGGACGACCCCCAGATAGGCGCCATTCAGGCCGTGGTGGGAAGCTTCCGGATGATGCGGGGCAATTGCCTGAAGCTGTTTCGCATGGACCTGAGCTTCTGGTGGTACTACCTGCTGGAATTTTTGACCACTGCCGTCTGCCTTGGAGATCTCTGGCTGCCCTACCTGGGTGTTACCTTCCCCTTCTCCGACGACATCGCATACTTTCTTTTCTATATCGCAGGCCTGGCCCTGCAGCTGGCGGTCCACTGGAAATTCCGCAACCACCTGGAAGTCAGCTACGCCCTGGTCTACGACCGGCTGAAAGATCGGTACACCACCGTACCCAACACCCAATAAAACCAAAAACAGGAGGACGAAAATCCTCCTGTTTTTCATTCCTTCTCCTGCTCTTCCAGCAGATCCTTCAGTGTGATGCCCTCGAAGAATTCATCGATCATCCGGTCCAGGCGGGTCCACATGGTCTTGGTGGCGCAGCAGCTGGCGCGTCCGCAGGCTTCCGGCCCCTGGGTGGTGCAGCTGACCGCAGCCAGGGAGCCCTCCGTCAGCTTCAGGATGGCGCCTACCGTATATTCCTCGGGCTTCCGGTTCAGGCGGTAGCCGCCGCCCTTACCGTGGACCGCATCCACAAAGCCTGCCTTGCTCAGCACCGTCATAATGCTCTCCAGATACTTCTGGGAGATGCCCTCAGACTCTGCAATTTCCTTCAGGGGAATGTACTCCTCGGAATCCCGCTGTGCAAAGCAAACCATCACCCGCAGGGCATAGCGCCCTTTCGTGGATACAATCATGGCTTACTCGTCGTGGCAATGGGCACAGTTCTCACAGTCGGGGAACTGCTTCTTGTCATAGGCGATCCCATTGCGGTCGTAGTAATTCTTGATAGCGGACTTGATGGCTTCCTCGGCCAGTACGGAGCAGTGGAGCTTATGGGCGGGCAGACCGTCCAGGGCCTCCGCCACGGCCTTGTTGGTCAGGGCCAGGGCTTCGCTGAGGGGCTTGCCCTTGATCATCTCGGTGGCCATAGAGGAGGAAGCAATGGCGCTGCCGCAACCGAAGGTTTCAAACTTCACGTCCACGATCACATCGTTTTCGATCTTCAGGTAGATCTTCATAATATCGCCGCACTTGGCGTTGCCCACTTCACCGACGCCGTCGGCGTTTTCAATGATGCCCACATTCCGGGGGTGCATAAAATGATCCATCACTACTTCAGAATATAGTGCCATAATAAACGTACTCCTTATTATAGATTCATAAAATTGACAATGGAAAATGGATAATTGTCAATTGTCCATTCAAAGAATATAAGTTCTCTTGCCGGTCTGCAGATCTCTCCAAACAGGGGACATATTGCGCAGGGTCTGGACCACCTGGGGAACCACGGTCAGGATGTGCTCCACCTCTTCTGCCGTGTTGTATTCGCACAGGCTCAGCCGCAGGGAGCCGTGGGCCACGTCATGGACCCGGCCGATGGCCAGCAGCACGTGGCTGGGATCCAGGCTGCCGGAGGTACAGGCAGAACCGGAAGAGGCACACACCCCCTGCATATCCAGAAGCAGCAGCAAGCTTTCGCCTTCGATGCCCTCAAAGCAGAAGCTGACGTTGCCGGACAGGCGGTTCACGGGATCGCCGTTCAGGGCGCAGTGGGGAATCTGGCTCAGGCCTTCGATGAGCCGGTCCCGGAGGGCGGTCACCTTGGCGGCGTTTTCTTCCAGATGGTCACAGGCGTCCTTCAGGGCAGCAGCCATGCCGCAGATGCCGGGAATGTTCTCGGTACCGGCCCGCTTGCCCCGCTCCTGGGCACCGCCCTCAATGACGTTCACCAGGGGCAGTCCCCGGCGCACATACAAGGCGCCAACGCCCTTGGGGCCGTGGAATTTATGGGCAGAGAGGCTCAGCATATCGATATTCTGGGCCTTTACGTCGATGGCGATGTGACCGACGGCCTGAACGGCATCGGTGTGGAAGGGCACACCTGCCTCCTTACAGATGGCACCGATCTCGGAGATGGGCAGCACGGAGCCGATCTCGTTGTTGGCGTACATACAGGTCACCAGGCAGGTATCGGGCCGAATGGCATCCCGGACCTGGCGGGCGGAAATGTTGTGGTTCTCCCGGACATCCAGCAGGGTGATCTCGAAGCCCTCTTTGCGGAGCTTTTCCAGGGTGTGCAGCACCGCATGATGCTCAAAAGCCGTGGAAATGATGTGCTTCTTGCCCTTTCTGGCGCCGTAATAAGCTGCGGACAGGATGGCCTGGTTGTCGGCCTCGCTGCCGCCGGAAGTGAAGATAATCTCCCGGGGCTCGCAGTGCAGGCACGCGGCAACAGTGGCCCGGGCCTGTTCCAGGGCTTCCTTGGCCACCTGGCCCACGCTGTGAAGGCTGGACGGGTTGCCGTAAACAGTATCAAAATAAGGCAGCATGGCCTGCAGGGCCACGTTGCTGAGTTTTGTGGTAGCAGCATTATCTGCGTAAACTTGCATAATTCTTCCTCCGTTGGCATTTGCCTACTAAGTTCGTGGGTAATATATCATTATTTACCTATTATGTCAATAGGGAAATGAATCATTCCTCCCGGAAGAGAAAAAATAATCATCCACCCTCCGAAACAAGCAGTCAGGACGGTGGATGATTGTATTTTTTTGCAAAAAAGCCCTTACAGGAACCCTTCGATAACCTTTGCCACCGCTTCCAAACCGGCCCGGTCTTCTTCGGTAAACCGGTTCAGATGGGGGCTGTCAATGTCCAGAACGCCCCAGATCTGCCCATTTTTCATTAAGGGCACCACGATTTCCGAGTTGCTGGCGCTGTCGCAGGCGATGTGGCCCGGGAACTGATGGACATCAGGAACCAGCTGAGTCCTCTCTTCCGCGGCGCAGGTGCCGCAGACACCCCGGCCCATAGGAATCACGATGCAGGCAGGCTTTCCCTGGAAGGGGCCCAGCACCAGCTTTCCCTCTTCCAGAATATAGAATCCCGCCCAGTTGATACCCTCCAGGGCCTCCCAGATGGCAGCGGCGGTGTTGGCCAGGTTGGCGGTGAGATAGGGCACCCCCTCCGTCAGGGCCTGAATTTGTTTTACAAGGGTTTGATAGTTCATGGCACTTCCTCCTTTTTTACTAATCATACAGGAAAATTCTGCATTGCGCAAGTATTTCCCCGAAACCCAATGGTTGGGGTTTTTTTCGGGTTTTGCATGGACTATTCCGGGCCGCCCCATGGCAGAATAGGAAGGCAAGCAAACAGGAGGGGATGATTATGAAAAAAGTGACAAGCCTTGGGCTGTTTCTTTTATTGGTATGTCTGATGCCGTTGCAGGCCCAGGCGTTGGTGCCCGGGGGGAATGTGGTGGGGCTTCAGCTTCGGTGCGGAACGGTGAGCGTTGCGGAGTTTGAAGAGGGTTCTCCGGCCCAGGCGGCGGGGGTTCGCCACGGGGATTGCATTTTATGGATCGATGATACCCAAATCCGCTGCGCCCAGGATGTGAAAAAGGCCCTGGATTGCTCCAACGGCACGGTGACAGTGCAGCTGCGCCGGGGCAAAGAGGAAAAGACCCTGCGGATTCAGCCGGCCATTTCTTCCGAAGGGCCCAAACTGGGGATCTATCTGAAAGAGGGCATCACCGGCATCGGCACCGTCACCTGGTACGATCCGGAGACAGGCCGCTTTGGCACCCTGGGCCACGGCGTCAATGACCCGGAGGGAAATCTGGCGGCCATGGAGACCGGCAGTGTCTACGAAGCCGGGATTCTATCGGTGCGGAAGGGCCGGGTTGGGGACCCGGGACAGCTGATGGGCTCCATCACCGCAAAAACGCCCATCGGCGACCTGACCAAGAATACGGTCCGGGGTCTTTTCGGCATACTGGACCGTCCCATTGCAGGGCAGGATCTGGAAACCGGCACCGCCCGGACAGGCAGCGCCGTGATCCGGTCCAACATTTCCGGAACAGAGGTCCGGGAATATTCTGTGGAAATTCTGAAAATCTATCCGACCCAGCGAGAAAACGGCAGAAATATGCTGCTGAAAGTAACGGATCCGGTTCTTTTGGAATCCACCGGCGGCATCGTCCAGGGGATGTCCGGCTCACCGATTATACAGGACGGAAAACTGGTAGGCGCCGTTACTCATGTTCTCGTCAACGACCCCACAACGGGCTACGGCATCTTCATTGAAAACATGCTGGATGCTGCAGCATGACCAATAATCCTATATAGATACACCCCAACTGCGCAAAAGTGCAGTTGGGGTGTGCTTTATATGTGCCTACATTTGCCTGCGGTTGTATTTATGGGAATAATAAGCTTGTAAGACTAATTGATATGGAGGACAAGCTATGACCTATGGATATGTGCGGGTTTCATCGCGGGATCAGAATGAGGAGCGGCAGATGATCGCAATGCAAGACTTTGGGGTTGAGAAAAAGCAGATTTATCTGGATAAGCAATCTGGCAAGGATTTTGAACGGCCACAGTACCAAAAGCTGCTGAGAAAACTAAAAAGCGGCGATACGCTTGTGATCAAGAGCATCGACCGCCTGGGTAGAAATTATGATGAGATTTTGGTACAATGGCGAACCATCACGAAGCAGAAGAAGGCGGCCATCGTTGTGTTGGATATGCCCCTGCTGGATACCCGGCAGAACCGGGATCTAACCGGAACACTGATTGCAGACATTGTGCTGCAGCTACTGTCCTATGTGGCACAAACAGAGCGCGAATTCATCAAGCAGCGTCAAAAGGAAGGCATTGCAGCCGCCAAGGCTCGTGGAGTAAGATTTGGACGTGCACCTATGGAGCATCCCGCCGATTACGACAATGTGTATGCAGTATGGAAACAGGGGGATATTTCTGCCCGAGAGGCTGGAAGACGATTAAATATCTCATATAAAACATTCTTACGCTGGGCAAGAAATGACTAAATATGAGAATAAAGGTAGAATTTGGTCTTCACTTGTAAATCTAACTCAAATCACTTACATATTGCATTATAAAACAAAATAAAACCGTTTTCAAGGGCTGCGACAGTTCCTCTACTTGTTGTCTCACTTTGCCAAATCACTGATTAACTACTATGTGAGGTGGCAACATGGCAAGCAACAAGGATCTGAACAAGGCCAACAAGGCAAAGAAAGACGAATTCTATACCATGCTAGCCGATATTGAGGTGGAACTGAAGCATTACCGCAAGCATTTTAAGGGTAAGACGGTATTGTGTAATTGCGACGATCCCTTTGAAAGCAACTTCTTCAAATACTTTGCCATGAACTTCAACTACCTGGGGCTCAAAAAGCTGATTGCCACTTGCTACCGGGGATCCCCTGTTCTCGGTGAGGAATTTGAACAACTGTCTATGTTTGAGTTAGATGGAGAGACACCGAAGCGTCACCCATATAAGATTGAGATCACAGAAGTGATTGACTCCAACGGCGACGGTGCGGTGGACTTAACTGATGTGGAATATCTACTGCGCAACAGAAAGAACGCCCTTACTCTGCTGACCGGTGACGGTGACTTCCGCAGCGATGAGTGCGTAGAGATCTTAAAAGAAGCAGACATTGTAGTAACCAACCCACCGTTCTCTCTGTTCCGGGAGTTTGTTGCGCAACTTGTTGAACATGGCAAACAGTTTTTGATTATTGGCAATGTAAATGCTATTACCTACAAGGAGATATTCCCTCTTATTAAGGACAACAAGCTATGGATGGGCTATTCTATTCATAGTGGTGATCGGGAGTTTAGAGTC
>JAZSLC010000020.1:0-4889 GCA_045535175.1 Faecousia sp.
GCTCTGCTGGCATGCAGATCCTTACCGTCCTGGAGACCAAGCTCTATATGGGCCAGCTTCTTGACAAGCTGCTTCTTGCCCAGGATGTGGTGGACAACATGAAGGGCGTATACAATATGACCCAAACGGTCGATAATATGCCCGTCGCCTTTATTGCCCCCATTACCATCAGCATCGTGCCGTCCATTACCGCCACCCTGACCCTGAACGAGGACAAAGCCGCCCGGGCCACCGCCGAATCCGCCGCCCGGGTCACAGGTCTTCTGAGCCTGCCCTGTGCTGTGGGTCTTATGGTGCTGTCGAAGCCCATTATGGCGCTGCTGGGGGGCTATGCCGGGGAAAAGCTGGACCTTGCCGCCGGACTTATGACCCTTCTGGGCATTTCCGTATTCCTCCACGCAGTGGTGCAGCTTACCAATGCCATTATGCAGGCCCACGGCCATGCCAACCTGCCGGTGGTGCATATGCTCTCCAGCGGTGCGGTGAAGCTGGTTCTGGTCTTTATCCTCTCCGGCAATCCGGCCATCGGCATTCTGGGTGTGCCCATTGGTACTGCCCTGTGCAACCTGTCCATCTCGGTGCTGAACATTCTGGCCATCCGCCGCTGTGTGGAAGAGCGGCCCCGCCTGGTTTCCAACCTGCTGCGTTCCCTGGTGCCTGCCCTGATTATGGGTGCCGCTGCCTTCGGAAGCTGGCAGGGCCTGAAGCTGCTGGGCATCACCAGCCGTCTGATCCTCTGCGGCGCCCCCATTGCTCTGGCTGTGGTGGTGTACTTTGTAAGTGCCGTGCTGCTGCGTTCCATCACCCGGGAAGATTGCCTGCTGCTGCCCAAGGGCAAGAAAATCGCCAAACTTCTGCGACTCTGATCCCCATTTCAGAAAGTAGGTAACCCATGAACAAACCTGAACTCATTGCCGCCGCCGCAGAAAAGGCCGGTATCACCAAAAAAGATGCCGAGCGGGTGCTGAACGCCGCCCTGGATACCATCGCTGTGACCCTGGCCCAGGGGGGCCGGGTGCAGCTGACCGGCTTCGGCACCTTCGAAGTGAAAGACCGGGAACCCCGGGTGGGCCGCAACCCCCACACCAAAGAGCCCATCTCCATTCCCGCCACCAAAGCACCGGTGTTCAAGCCCAGTGCTGCACTGAAAGAGATTGTAGGAAAATAATATGCGACTTGATAAATATTTGAAAGTATCCCGCCTCATCAAGCGGCGCACCGTGGCCAACGAAGCCTGCGACAACGGTCGCATCAGCGTCAACGGCCGGGTGGTAAAAGCCAGCTATGATGTAAAAGTGGGCGACCGGATCGAAATTCAGCTGGGTAGCCGTACACTGGCCGTGGAAGTGCTGGTGGTGGCAGACAATGTCCGCAAAGACGACGCCGGTGCCATGTATAAAGAAGTTTGATTTTTTTCAGGGGGCAAATCCCTGGTTTGCCCCCTGAAAAACGCAAAATTACGAAAAATTACTATTGACAACCTGGACATTCTATGCTAGAATGTGCAGGTAATAAAGAAGGCTGAACATCCGCCTCACCTCCAGCAACGCGAAGAGGTCAATATCTCAGGTTTTCCCACATGGGGATTCTGGGGTTTGGTGCGGATGCAAGGCATCCGCTTTTTTGTTGTCATTTTGGAGGTGCTTACCATAGCCAAGTTAGATCATCAGCTCAATGAGGAAATCCGGGACAAAGAGCTCCGCGTCATCGGTGCCGACGGCACCCAGCTGGGCATCATGTCCGCTGCACAGGCCAACGCACTGGCCGAAGAACAGGGCATGGACCTGGTCAAAATCTCTCCCAACGCCACACCCCCCGTCTGCAAAATCATGGACTACTCCAAGTTCTGCTTCGACCAGAAGAAGCGCGAGAAGGAAGCCAAGAAGAATCAGCGGGTCGTGGAAATCAAAGAGATCCGCATGAGCCCCAGCATCGACACCAACGACCTGAACACCAAGATCAAGGCTGCCATCAAGTTCCTGATGGACGGCAACCGGGTCAAGGTCAGCGTTCGTTTCCGCGGCCGCGAAATGGCACACACCGACATCGGCGAGCGTCTGCTGATGCAGTTCGCCGAGGCCTGCTCCGAAGTCGCCACCATGGAAAAGAACCCCAAGCTGGAAGGCCGCTTCATGGCCATTTTCCTGGCCCCCAAGAGCGGCAAGTAATCAATCGTCATTCATACCAAAGATATGGAAGGAGAACACTGTTATGCCCAAGCTGAAGACCCACAGCGGTGCTAAGAAGAGATTCAACCTGACCAAGTCTGGTAAGGTTAAGAGAGCCCGCGCTTACAAGAGCCACATCCTCACCAAGAAGGACACCAAGCGTACCCGTCGTCTGCGCACGACCGCTTACGCCGACGTGACCAACGTTTCCGCGATCAAGGAAATGATCCCGTACAAATAAGGAAGTTAGGAGGATACAGAAATGGCAAGAGTTAAAGGCGCAATGATGACGCGCAAGAGAAGAAACGCTACCCTGAAGCTGGCCAAGGGCTACTGGGGTTCCAAGTCCAAGCACTTTAAGATGGCCAAGCAGGCCGTTATGAAGTCCGGCAACTATGCTTTCGCCGGCCGTAAGATGAAGAAGCGTGATTTCCGCAGACTGTGGATCACCCGTATCTCTGCTGCTGTGGCCCCCTACGGCCTGAACTACTCCAAGTTCATGAACGGTCTAAAGAAGGCTGGCATCGAGATGAACCGCAAGAGCCTGTCCGAGATGGCTATCCACGACGCCGCTGCTTTCGCAGCTGTTGTCGAGAAGGCTAAGGCTGCTCTGTAATTGATCTTACCCGAAAGGCTCTGCACCCGCAGAGCCTTTTCCTTTTATGATTGGTGGTGTTGCTTGTGGAACTAACCCATATCGCCGGGCGCAGCGGCCGGCTCTCCTCGTTTTTGAAGGAGGAAATGGCCATGTCCACCGGCCTGATGAATCGGCTGAAATGGAAGGACCTGCTGTTTGTCAACGGTGCGGCCGTCCATACGGATTATCCGGTACAGCCCGGTGATGTGATCACCGTAAAGCTGGAAGAACCCCAGCCCAATTATCCTGCTCAGGAGGGGCCTCTTTCCGTTCTTTACGAGGACGAGCACCTTCTGGCTGTGGTCAAGCCTGCCGGGCTTTTGGTCCACCCTTCCCGGGCCCAATTGGAGGGAACCCTGTCCAATTTCATTCTGGGGTATTATCAGCGTACCGGGCAGCACAGCGCCTGCCACCCTATCACCCGGCTGGACCGGGACACCTTCGGTGTGGTGCTGCTGGCGAAGAATTCCCACATCCACGCCCTGATGAACGAGCTCCACAGCCGGGGCGCTATCGAAAAAACCTACCACGCCCTGGTTTTGGCTGGACCTCAGGAAAGCGATGGTACCATCGACGCCCCCATAGAGCGCTGTCCGCTGCCCAGCCTGCTGCGCTATGTAGCTCCCGGGGGGAAGCCTTCCCTGACGCAGTTTCAGGTTCTGGAGCGCCGGGACGGCCTGTGCAAGCTCTCTCTGCGGCCCATCACCGGCAGGACCCACCAGCTTCGGGTCCACTGCGCCCACATGGGATATCCTATTTTAGGCGATCCCCAATACGGCAGCGAGGCATCCCTGGCCCGGTCCCGGGAACTGGGACTTACCGGCCAGCTGCTGTGCGCAAAGACCCTTCGCTTCCCCCACCCCATCACCGGCGAATATATAATCATCCAATCCGCTATGGATGTTCCCCTACCTATTTATTAAATTCCTGTAAATTTTCCTTTAGGCCTTGCTTTTTGGGCAATTTCCTGTCATAATGGTGTGTACAAATACAAGGGGAGGGATTCTTATGAAACAGCTTCAGGATCGGATTGTCAGGGAAGGACGTATCGTATCCGGCAACATGATCAATGTGGACAGTTTTTTGAATCATCAGGTGGACACCCGTTTCCTGGGTGAACTGGCCGACGAATTTGCCCGGCGCATGGATCTGACCGGTGTCACCAAAATCCTCACCGCAGAAGCCAGCGGCATTCCCCTGGCCACCATATGCGCCTACAAACTGGATGTTCCCATGGTCTTTGCCAAGAAGGTAAAGGGCGAGATGGCAGAGGGCACTTTCTACAAGAGTACCATTTTCTCCTTCACTTACCAGCGGCCCACCACCCTGATCTGTTCCGTGGATCAGATCAGCGCCCAGGACAAGGTACTGATTGTGGACGACTTCCTGGCAGGGGGACAGGCCATCCGGGGCCTCATCGACATTGCAGGTCAGGC
Source organism: Faecousia sp. (assembly GCA_045535175.1). GTDB lineage: Bacteria > Bacillota > Clostridia > Oscillospirales > Oscillospiraceae > Faecousia. The sequence goes on from JAZSLC010000020.1 coordinate 4,242, forward strand.
CGGGGCTCAGGTGGCAGGCATTGCCGTAGCCATCGAAAAGGGCTTCCAGCCCGGGGGTGACAGACTCCGGGCCGAGGGCTACCGGGTCGAATCCCTGGCCATTGTGGAAAAGGCCGACGAAACCGGCTTTACCTTCCGATAAAGCAAAATCCGTCCGGCGCACTCCGTGCCGGACGGTTTCTTTTCCCAAAATGCAACATCCCGCAGGGCCAAGCCCTGCGGGATCCCTTTTTATTATCTCTTACCCTTGTCGTAGGGGATGCCCTCTGCCTTGGGGGCTCTGGACTTCTTGGAGGTGAAGGCCAGCACAGCCAGGGTCACAATGTAGGGAAGCATCCGGTACATATGGGAGCTGATGCCCAGCTTGGTCAGCATGAACACACCGTCGCCGTTGATGTCGATGCCGGTATAAGCTGCAGAAATGCACTTGAACAGGCCGAACAGCAGCGATGCCAGAGCAATGTTCAGAGGCTTCCAGTTGCCGAAGATCATAACAGCCAGGGCCAGGAAGCCAAAGCCGGCCACGTCACCGTTGGCGGTGCAGTTGGCGGTGGTCAGGGAGTAGACGAAGCCGCCCATGCCTGCCAGAGCGCCGGAAATGGTGGTACCGGCGTAGCGCATATGGTAGACATTGATGCCAAGGCTGTC
>JAZSLC010000183.1:0-27815 GCA_045535175.1 Faecousia sp.
CCACCACCATCGTGGACGGCGCAGGCGCCATCGAGGACATCCGTGCCCGTGCACACCAGATCCGCGCTGCAATCGCAACCACCACCTCCGATTATGACCGGGAAAAGCTCCAGGAGCGGCTGGCAAAGCTCTCCGGCGGCGTTGCCGTCATCAAGGTCGGCGCTCAGACCGAGGTTGCCATGAAGGAGCAGAAGCTGAGAGTGGAAGACGCGCTGAACGCGACCCGCGCTGCCGTGGAAGAGGGCATCGTGGCCGGCGGCGGTACCGCTCAGGTCAACGCCATCGCCGCTGTGGAAGCTCTGATCGAGACTCTGACCGGCGACGAGCGCACCGGTGCCAGAATCATCGCCGCTGCTCTGCAGGCTCCTGTCCGTCAGATCGCCGAGAACGCCGGCGTGGACGGCAGCGTGGTCTACGAGAAGATCCGCTCCTCCAACAAGACCGGCTGGGGCTACAACGCCTACACCGAGGAATATGTGGATATGATCGCCGAAGGCATCGTGGATCCCACCAAGGTGACCCGTTCCTCCCTGGAAAATGCCGCCTCCATTGCAGGCTGCGTCCTGACCACCGAATCCCTGGTGGTGGATAAGCCCGATCCTGCTGCTGAAGCTGCCGCAGCTGCCGCTGCCGGCGCCGGCGGAATGTACTAAGAATCTTACAAAGGCCGTCCGAAAGGGCGGCCTTTGTTTTCGTATTTTTTGTGAATTTTTTGCTGACAGGGTAGAAGTTACGGCCACATTATGCTATAATGTTTTCAAGTATACCATAATGGGAGTAGTAGGGAGCAAACACTATGCTGGAACTTTTGGCACCTGCCGGATCAATGGAAGCCCTTCGGGCAGCCGTACAAAACGGCGCAAACGCAGTTTACTTAGGCTGCGGTTCTTTCAACGCCCGCCAAAGCGCAAAAAACTTCACACCCCAGGCCCTGACGGAGGCAGTGAAATACTGCCATATTCGCGGTGTCGCGGTCCATCTGACCCTGAATACCCTGGTAGCCGACAAGGAACTGGAAGATCTGATGAATCTGATCCGCCATGCGGCGGAAAGCGCCGTGGATGCCTTTATCGTTCAGGATCTGGGCGTTCTGAAGCTGTGCCGCCAGATTGCCCCCCATATCCCCGTCCACGGCTCCACCCAGATGACGGTCCACAGCCTGCCGGGGGTGCTGCTGTGTGCAGCCTGGGGCATGACCCGGGTGGTACTGAGCCGGGAACTGAGCCGGGAAGAGATTCGCTACATCTGTCAGAACTCCCCCATTGAGATTGAAGTTTTTGCCCACGGCGCTCTTTGCATGGGCTACTCCGGTCAGTGCTATCTGTCCGCCGCCATCGGCGGCCGCAGCGGCAACCGGGGGCGCTGCGCCCAGCCCTGCCGCCAGAGCTACGGCTATGGCCGTTGGGAAAACCGGTATCCCCTGAGCCTCAAGGACAACTGCCTGGTCCAGTCCCTCCGGGAGCTGGAAGAGATGGGCGTGGCCTCTATCAAGCTGGAAGGCCGCATGAAACGGCCCGAATATGTGGCCGTGGTCACCCGGGTCTACCGCCAGGCCCTGAATAACGGTGCCGTCACCCGGGCCATGGCCGATGATCTGATGGCCGCCTTCAACCGCCAGGGCTTTACCAACGGTTACTACGCCGGCCGCACGGGCAGCGCCATGTTTGGCGTCCGGGAGGAAAAGAAGGAAGACCAGCAGTGGATGAAGGAGGCCCGCAAGACCTACGAGGGCGTGGAAAACAGCCTGGTGCCCATCCGGTTTGCAGCCGTTGTCCGCAGAAAAGAATGCACCATCACCGCCATTGACCCGGAGAACCGGGTTTGCACCGTCAGCGGCATCCTGCCGGAACTGGCCAGAAACCAGGAACTGACGGCCCAGATGCTCTCGGAGCGTCTGGCCAAAACCGGCGGCACCCCCTATTACTGCGCCGAAGCCCGCTGTGAGGTGGAACCGGGGCTGATGCTCTCCGCCGCCGCCATCAACGCCATGCGCCGGGATGTACTGAACCAGCTTACCGCCCTCCGGGCCCGCCGGGATCTGCCCCGGCTCTCCCGTCCTGCCCATCTGCCCCGGTACGCCGGCAATCGCCAGGTGCCGGACCTGACGGTGCAGGTCACTGCCAAAGAGCAGATTACCGGCCGTCTGCTGAAAATGAATCCCGCTGTATTGTATGTCCCCATCCACATTCTCATGGAGGACGCCGCCTGGACCAAGGATCTTGCCCGGAAGGCCAATGTATGTGCCGTATTGCCCCGTATTGCCCACGATGCGGAGCTTCAGCAGCTGGTACGGGCCATGACCGCCCTGCGGGGTCTGGGGATCGATCAGGTATTGGCCGGCAACCTGGGCCACCTGGTGGCCGCCAGCGAATGCGGTATACAGCTACGGGGTGATTTTGGGCTGAACCTGTATAACTCCGTGGCCATGAATGCAGCCCGGGAGATGCAGCTGAAGTCTGCCTGTGTCAGCTTTGAGATGACCCTGCCCCAGATTCGGGATCTGAGCAAGGCCGTTCCCGCGGAAATGCTGGTTTACGGCCGGCTGCCGCTGATGGTAACGGAAAACTGCCTGATCCGGGGCCGTACCGGCGATTGTTCCTGCCACCTGAGCAGCACCAAGCTCACCGACAAGACCGGCGCCGAATTCCCCATCATCAAAGACGGCAAATCCTGCCGGAGCATCCTGCTCAACGGCAAAAAACTCTACTTCCTGGACCGCCAGGAGGATCTGAACCACCTGGGCCTGTGGGCCATCCGGCTGTACTTTACCACGGAGAATCCCCGGGAAGTGGATCAGATTCTGGGCTGTATCCAGAACCCCGCCCCCTTCGACCCCGGTGCCTGCACCAGAGGACTTTATATGCGGGGCATCGAATAACCGAAAGGATTTTTCACCATGCAGCTGATTCTGGCCTCCCAATCTCCCCGTCGCAGGGAGCTTTTGGGTCTGTTCCATATTCCCTTTACCGTTCAGGAGGCCCATATTGACGAGGCCATGGATCCGTCCAAATCTCCTCAGGAGGAAGTGGCCCGGGTCAGCCGTCTGAAGGCCCTGGCCGTGGCCGGCAATTCCGAAGATGTGATCATCGCCGCCGATACCATCGTGGTGCTGGAGGGCAGTGTGCTGGGAAAGCCTGTTGACCGCCGGGATGCCATCCGGATGCTCACCGCCCTTTCCGGCCGGGATCATCAGGTAATGACCGGTGTCACCGTGGTCCGGGGCAGCCGGATTCTGACCCACACGGAAGTGACGGACATCCATTTCCGTCCTCTCTCCCAGGCGGAGATCCTGCGCTATGTGGACACCGGAGAGCCCATGGACAAAGCCGGTTCTTACGGCATCCAGGGAGGCGCCGCCCTCTTTGCAGAGAGAATGCATGGCGATTATTATAATGTAATGGGCCTGCCGGTCTGCCGCCTGTGGCAGATGCTGCACGCCGTTGCCCCCGAAATCATGGAGGATCCCCAATGAGACACTTCTTTTCATCCAAAGTCCGTACCGTTCTGATTCTGGCGGTGTTGCTGGCTGTCGGTCTGGCGGTTTTCAGCAATCTGACCGGCACCGATTACCCCGGCATGCTTGTACAGAGCGTCATGACCCCTCTTCGGGCCGGATTCAGCACCCTGCGGGACCAGGCAGAACAGTATTACAGCTATATGTTCGGCTATGAGGCCCTGGCTGCAGAAAATGCTGCCCTGAAAGAGCAGCTGGCCCAGATGCAGTCCGATGCCCGAACCGCCGATGCCCTGTCCCGTGAAAACGACCGGCTCCGGGCATTGCTGGATATGCTTGCCACCCACGAAGATTACAATCTGGTGGATGCCTACGTTATCGCCCGGGGCAGTGTGGAATGGTCCAGCACCATGACCATCAACCGGGGCACCAATGCCGGCATTGAAGAGGGCATGTGTGCCATCACCGAAAACCATGAACTCATCGGCCTGGTGACGGAAGTGGGCCCCAATTATGCCGTCATCAGAACCGTTATGGACTCCTCCCTGCAGATCAGTGCGGCCCTGGCCTCCTCCGGTCACAGCGGCATGGTTCAGGGCAACTACACCTCCGGCAGAGGCGATGTGCTTCGGATGGACTATCTGCCCAGCTCCGCCATCATCCGAAACAACGACCAGGTGGTCACAGCCGGTTCTACCATGTATCCCCGGGACCTGATTCTGGGTTATGTTGTGGACGCAGACTTTGACAGCACCGGCGTGGCAAAATATGCCCTGCTGAAGCCTGCTGCCGACATTCAGTCTCTGGAGCAGGTGTTCATCCTCACCGAATACAACGTAGGTTAAAGCTATGGCTAAAAAGTACGAATTCAAACCGGACAAACTGGGTACCGGCTTTCTGAATAAGCTCTATCTGACCCAGCTTCAGCGGCAGGCTCTGCTGAAGTGGACCCTTTACGGCCTGGTGCTGCTGGTTCTGACCCTGCTGCAGGATGTGCTCCTTTGCAACCTGAGCATTTTCGGCGCCACCACCGATCTGGTCCCCACCGCCATTTTGCTGATTACCGTCATGCTTGGCGCTGAGTCCGGCTGCCTGTTCGCCCTGATCGGCACCTGTTTTTATCAGTTTTCCGGTTCTTCCCCCGGTTATCATGTGATTGCCATCCTGACCTTCCTGGCCGTGGGCGCCACCATCTTCCGGCAGAGCTATCTGCAGCGGGGATTCAGCGCATCCATGCTCTGCTCCGGCGCAGCACTTTTGCTGTATGAGATCATCATCTTCGCCGTGGGCCTGGTCTTCGGGCAAACCACCTTTGTCCGCCTTCCTGCGGCCCTGATTACCGTGGTCCTCTCCGGAATCTGCCTGCCGATTCTCCACCCCATCCTGCTTTCCATTGAAAAGATCGGAGGCGACACATGGAAAGAATAACCCAATTCCGTTCCCGGCTTCTGCTGCTGTTTCTGGCGGCCCTGCTGATTTTCTTTGCGGTCCGCCTGTATGACCTGCAGGTCATCGAAACCGGCGGCAAAGTGGACAACACCACCACCTATACCACCAAAACCCGTGTCAAAGCCGCCCGGGGTGAGATCCTGGACCGCAACGGCAATGTGCTGGTGGGTAACCGCGCCAGTTACGACCTGGTGATCAACCACTTCGTTCTCACCAGTTCCAGCAACCCCAACCAGTCCATTTACAATCTGGTCAAGCTCTGCCAGGAGCTGGACATCGAATACACCGACCGCTTCCCCATCACCAAGGAGCGCCCCTTCACCTACACCCTGGAAGAGTACAATTCCGCCTGGCAGGGGTATTTTCAGAAGTTTCTTTACAGCCGCGGCGGCCTGGATTCCGATATTTCGGCCCCCCTTCTCATTGAAATGCTCCGGTCCAACTATAAAATTCCCGAAGAGTGGAGTGACGAGGATGCACGGCTGGTGCTGGGCATCCGCTACGAGCTGACCCTCCGCACCGCCACCAACCTGGCCAACTACATTTTCATCGAAGACGCCAGCGAAGAGGACCTTTCCGACATTTTGGAACTGAACATCCCCGGCCTGAACGTGGAGGCCTCCACTGTCCGGGAATACTACACTGAATACGCCGCCCATATTCTGGGCTACGTGGGCCCCATGACCGCAGACCAGTGGACCCACTATAAATCCGTCAAGGGCTACGCCATGGACGCCGAGGTGGGGCAATCCGGCTTTGAACTGGCCTTTGAGGAGTATCTGCACGCCACCGACGGCTACCGCGTGGACGAAGTGGCCGCAGACGGCACCGTCATCTCCAGCTACTTCCAGGTGGAGCCCCAGGCCGGCAACAACGTGGAAGTGACCATTGACATCGGCCTGCAGCGGGCTGCCGAGGATGCTCTGAAGGCCCGCATTGAAGAGCTGCGCTACAACCAGAAGGAAGGTGCCGCCGGCACCGACGTGGAAGGCGGCGCCGTGGTAGCCATCGATCCCCAAACCGGTCAGATTCTGGTCTGCGCCAGCTACCCCACCTATGACCTGGCCAATTTCCGCAGTGTTTTCAACGAGCTGCTGCAAACAGAGCACAACCCTCTCTTTAACCGGGCTCTCAGCGCAGAATACTACCCCGGTTCCACCTTTAAGCCCTGTATGGTGGTTGCTGCCACCAAGGCAGGTTTCATCAACATGGAAACGGAAATCGAAGACCTTGGTGTGTTTACCAAGTATGAAGACTTTGATCCCAAGTGCTTGCACTACACCCAAACCGGTTTGACCCACGGCTTTGTCAACGCCGCCCAGGCCCTTTGTGTATCCTGCAACTACTTCTTCTACGAAATCGGTGACCAGATTAACTGGCAGTACATGGACGATACCGCCAAGGGCTTCGGTCTGGGTGAACCCACCGGCGTGGAGCTTCCCGAAAAGCCCGGTCAGCGGGCCAATCCCGACACCAAGAAAAAGATCTATGACGAAGGATACAACATCTGGGTTAAAGCAGACGGTATTCTGGCCGCCATCGGTCAGTCCGACAACAAGTTTACCCCTCTGCAGCTTTGCGTCTACACTGCTACCCTGGCCAATCGTGGCACCCGTATGCGGGCCACCTTCCTGAGCCAGGTGGTTTCCACCGACTACCGCACCCGTCTGGTTGTAAACGAACCGGAAGCCATCAGCCACATGACCATCAGCGACGATGCCTACATTTCCTGCATTGAAGGTATGCGGCTGGCTGCCCGGGAAGGTACCGCCAGAACCATTTTTGCGGATTATCCCATCGATGTCTGCGCCAAAACCGGTACTGCCCAGCATGATATCCGGGACCAGTCCGACCACGGTGCATTTATGTGCTTCGCACCTGCCACCAACCCCACCATTGCTGTCTATGTTTACGGCGAAAAGTCCGGCTCCGGTAGTGCCATGGGTCCCGTGGCCAAGGCCATTCTGGATATGCACTTCGAGGTAGGCGAAGTTGGTGACGTTACCACATATGAAAACCAGGTCAGCTGACCTGTCAATTGCATCAGGAGGAGTAAATCATGGCAAAAACCACCTTTATTGCCACCGGCGACCTGTTTATGACCCGCAGAATTCCGGAAGCGGGTTATGCAGGTTTTGAGGAACTGCGCGATTGTATTCTTTCCCACGATGTCCGTTTCAACAACCTGGAGATGACCTTCCACAATTGCGAGGGCTATCCCGCTGCCGTCAGCGGCGGCACCTGGGCCATGGCCGATCCGGTGATGCTGGACGATGTGAAGCGGTTCGGCTTCAACATCTTTAACACTGCCAATAACCATTCCTGTGACTACAGCCATGGTGGTCTGCTGGCCACCATGCGGCACCTGAAAGAGCGGAATATGATCTTCTCCGGCACCGGTGCCAATCTCAGCGAGGCCTCCAAGCCCTGCTATCTGGAAACTCCCAATGCCCGGGTGGCCCTTATCAGCGTTTCCGGCTCCACGGAAGTCACTGCCTATGCCGGTGCCCAAAGCGCCGACCTGCCCGGCCGTCCCGGTTTGAATCCCCTGAAGGTCCACAAGATCTACCATCTGGACCCGGAGCACTTTGAGATGGCCAAGAAGCTTGCCGCCGCTTCCGGTGTCAACCTGGCAGTGGAGCGGAGCATCCGCAACGGCTATAAGACCCCCTTCCCCGAAGGAAAGCTGGTTCTGGGCTCCACCCAATTTGTGCTGGACGACCACAACTGGATCGAAAGCATCCCCGACAAAAAAGACCTGGAGCGGATCACCGGGGAGATCCGGGAAGCCCGCCGGCAGGCGGATGTGGTGCTGGTGAGCATCCACACCCACATCAACGACACATTCGAAACCAATATCCCCGGCCAGTTCCTGCAGCAGTTTGGCAGAGCCTGCATTGATGCCGGTGCCACAGCCATGCTGGGCCACGGCCCCCATGAACTGCAGGGCATCGAAATCTACAACGGCGGCGTGATCTTCTACAGCCTGGGTAACTTCCTGTTCCAGACCGAAACCGTGGAATTCCAGCCCTGGGATGCCTACAATAACCGGAATATGCCCCTGGACACCAAAGTGGGTGCCTACATGGATGACCGCAGCAAGCATAACACCGTGGGTTACAATGTCCAGGAGTGGATCTGGAGGGCAGTGATGGCCGGCTTCACCACCGAAGACGGAAAGTTGACGGAAATCCAGCTCTATCCCATCGATCTGGGCCAAAATCTCCCCCGGAGCCGCAAGGGCGTACCCGTTATGAGCCACGACGAAAAGACCTTGCAGTATCTGCAAACCCTCTCCGAACCCTATGGAACCCGGATTCAAATCGAAAACGGGGTCGGCATCATTCGTCTTGATTAAGGAGGAACCATTATGTCTGTTGCAGAAAGCATCATTGCACTTGTAAACGAAATGGAGCCGGAGCTCATTGCCCGGCGCCGGGATTTTCACAAGTACGCCGAATCCGGCTGGTTTGAAATGCGCACCTCTTCCCTCATTGCCCGGGAACTGACCAATCTGGGCTTTGACGAAGTGCTGGTAGGCGATCAGGTTTGCCTGAAAGAAGCCCGTATGGGCGTTGCCTCTGAGGAAGTGCTGGAGCAGCAGTACCGGCGGGCCGTTGCTCAGGGTGCGGACCCGGAGTTTGTGCCCTACACCCGGGGCGGTATGACCGGTGTCATCGGTATTCTCCACTGCGGCGAAGGTCCCACCCTGGCCCTGCGTTTCGACATTGACGCTCTGGGCGTTTTTGAATCCACCGACCCTGACCACCTGCCTGCCGCTGAAGGCTTTGCCTCCGTCAACAACGGCTTCATGCACGCCTGCGGCCACGACGGCCATGCCACCGTGGGTCTGGGTGTTGCCAAGGTCCTGATGTCCATCCGGGATCAGCTCCACGGCACCGTAAAGCTGATCTTCCAGCCTTCCGAAGAGGGTGTCCGTGGCGCCAAGTCCATTGTGGAAAAGGGCCATCTGGACGGCGTGGACTTCTTCCTGGGCTCCCATGTCACCGCCCGCAACGGCAGCGACCCCTACGCCCTCTACCCCGGTGCTTACGGCAGCCTGGCTACCTGCAAATATGACGTGGTTTACCGCGGCAGAGCCGCCCATGCCGGCGGCGCTCCCCACGCAGGCAAGAACGCCCTGCTGGCAGCCGCCACCGCCGTGCTGAATCTGAACGCCATTCCCCGCCACGGCAAGGGTGCCACCCGCATCAATGTAGGTACCCTGGTGGCAGGCAGCGGCAGAAATGTCATTGCCGACGAGGCCAAAATGGAAATTGAAGTCCGCGGTGCCACCACCGAGCTGAACCAGTACATGTGTGAGCACACCCGCAGAATTCTGGAGTCTGCCGCTGTGATGTACGATTGCACCTGCGAAATCCGGCTCATGGGTGCCGCCGACAGCCTTACCAGTGACGAGCCCCTGTGCCGTCTGGTTAACAAGGTCTGCGCCCAGCAGCTGGGCATGGTCGTGCCCGAAACCCTGATGACCCGCTCCGGTGGCAGCGAAGACATCTCCTATATGATGAACCGGGTGCAGGAGCAGGGCGGTCAGGCCACCTTCATGCGGATCATTGCCGACGTCAAGGGCGGTGCCCACAACCGGGCCTTTGATTTCTCCGAAGATTTCCTGGCAAACGGCGTCAAGATCTTCTCCGCCTGCGTGGCAGAGCTGATGAAAACCCCCGAAATTCAGGAGCTGTAATCTTTCCATCCCCCAAGACCTCCGCACAGAGCCTTGTGCGGAGGTTTTTGTTGCGAAAGGCCCTCTTTTGGTTTATAATACAGAAAGAAAGGAAGATGACTATGACCTACCAGGAAATCAAACACAACGAAGAAGTATGTGCCCTGCTGGAAAAGGGCAATCAGAATCTGGGGATTCTGGGCTACACGGACCATTCGGAGGCCCATTGTGCCCTGGTGGCTGAGCGGGCTGCCTATATTCTCAGAAAACTGGACTACTCGGACCATGAAGAGGAGCTGGCCCGGATGGCCGGTTTCATGCACGACATCGGCAATGCCATCAACCGCAACCATCATGCGGAAATCGGCGCCCTGCTGGCCAATGACATTCTCAAGCAGACCGATATGCCCATGGCGGACCGGATTGCCATCATTTCCGCCATTGGCCACCATGACGAATCCACCGGCGGCTCCCGGGATCCCATTTCCGCCGCCCTGATTCTGGCGGATAAGACCGACGTGCGCCGTAACCGGGTCCGCACCAAGGACCAAAACAGCTTTGACATTCACGACCGGGTCAACTACGCCGTCATCGGCTCCACCCTGAAAATCAACGAAGACCGGGATACCATTTCCCTGAACCTGCAGGTGGACGAGGACATCTGCACCATGTATGAGTACTTCGACATTTTCCTGAACCGGATGCTGATGTGCCGGGCCGCGGCGGAAATGCTGGGCTGTAAATTCCGTCTGACCGTCAACGGCGGAAAGGTTCTGTAATGATCGCCCTGGAATACCGCCGGATCGAACCCGGAGAGGGCCATGAAGCCGGCCTGGCCCTGCTGGCACAGATGTACCGGGCACACCGGGGCATGGAGATGCCCGACATTATTCTGGAGGAGTGGGGAAAACCCCGGTTTGTGGAGGATCCCCTTCAGTTTTCCATCAGCCACACCAAATCTCATGTGTTCTGTGCCCTCTCGGACCGCCCCATTGGCATTGATGCCGAGGAGCAGGACCGGGCCATCAACCTGCGGCTGGCAGAGAAAATCCTGTCCCCTTCAGAAAAGACACGCTATCGTATGGCCGATGACCCCCGGGAATTCCTGCTGCGGCTGTGGGTACTGAAGGAGGCTGCCGCCAAATGCACCGGAAAAGGCCTCCGTGGATACCCCAACCACACGGATTTCTCCCCGGAGGACCCCGCCATACAAATCATCGACGGCTGTTTCGTAGCCGTTATCGAAGAATAAACACATTGGAGGATGTTATGCTGTTTGATACCCACGCCCATCTGGATGACGGGTGTTTTCAGGAAGACCGGGCCCAGCTGCTGGCGGGTTTGAAGGATAAGGGCGTCGGCCTGGTGATGAATCCGGGCTGCAGCCTGGCCGCATCCCGGAATGCAGTGGCTCTGGCGGAGCAGTATCCCTTTGTCTATGCCGCCATCGGCTCCCACCCGGATGCCGCCGACGAAGTCAACGAAGACGTACTGGAGCAATACCGGACCATGGCCCGCGCCTCGGATAAGGTGAAAGCCATCGGCGAGATCGGCCTGGACTACTATTACGAGGACATTCCCCGTCAGGTCCAGATGAAGGCCTTCCGGGACCAGATGGCCCTGGCAGCGGAGCTGGATCTGCCGGTGATTGTCCACGAACGGGACGCCCACGAGGACGGCATGGCCATCGTCCGGGAGTTCCCCACCGTGAAAGGTGTCTTCCACTGCTACTCCGGCTCTGCGGAAATGGCCCGGCAGCTGGTGAACCTGGGCTGGTACATCGGCTTTACGGGGGTTCTGACTTTCAAAAACGCCCGTAAGGCGGTGGAAACCGCTGCAGCCATTCCTCTGGACCGGATTGTGCTGGAAACCGATTGCCCTTACATGGCCCCCGTACCCTTCCGGGGCAAGCGCAATGACCCCGGCTACCTGTACCTGATGGCCGAAAAGCTGGCCCAGATCCGCAGTCTCCCGCCCCAGGAAATCGCCCGGATCACCACGGAAAACGGCAAACGGCTTTACCGCATTCCATAAACATTTCACTCCGATCCCCTGCCGGAAGAAGCAGGGGATCTTTGTTTTTTATTTCAAAGATCTTGTAAAGAATTCCCAAAAACACCCCTCTATTTTTGTCTTGTTTCACTCTTGTTTCCCCCTTTTTCCTATGGTATTATTACCCCTGACAGGAACCAACTCAATCGCTCCCTATCCGGAGCACACATATGAAGGAGGAACTATAATGGCTAAGAACGCACTGGTCGGCTTTGGCCGCGCAGACATTACCCCCACCGAATCCGTACCCCTGAGAGGCTACGGCAACACCTCCAAGCGGATGTCCGGTCCCGTAATCGACCCCCAGTACACCACCTGCCTTGCTTTCTCTGACGGAGAAACCACCGTTCTGTTTTACACCTCTGACCTGACCGGTCATGGCACCATCTGCGACACCTTCCTGCGCCCCGCTGTTGCAGAAGCCACCGGTCTTCCCATGAACAACATCCATATGTCCGCCAGCCATAACCACTCCGCCGCTGACGTGGACAATCAGGCAGTTCCCAGCATTCCCCGTTACAATGAATATCTGAAGGATCAGCTGGTGGCTGCCGGCAAGGCTGCCCTGGCCGACCTGAAGGAGGCCCGGATTTATGTAACCGACATCCAAACCCAGGGTCTGAACTTTGTTCGCCACTATATTCTGGAAGACGGCACCTACGCAGGTGATAACTTCGGTCACTTTGATGAATCCCCCATCAGGTGTCACGAAAGTGAAGCAGACCGTCAGCTGCAGCTGGTGAAGTTTGTCCGGGCCGGCCAAAAGGACATCATCCTGGCCAACTTCCAGGGTCACCCCCACCGTCTGGGCGGCTTCCACAAGCCTGAGATCACTTCCGACGTGGTGGGCGCTTTCCGTACCGAGATGGAAAAGCGCACCGGCTGCCTGCTGGCTTACGCCACCGGCGCCTCCGGCAACCAGAACAGCCACAGCCGCGTCAAGTCCGAAATGGCCGCCGAAACCTGGCTGGACCACGGCCGTCTCCTGGCCGACTATGCCGAGAAAGCCATGAAGCACTTCCGGGAAGTCAGTGCCGAGGGCGTGGGCGTCACCACTTTGGATCTGGAAATGCCCATCAACCACTCCATGGACCATCTGCTGGAAGAGGCCAAGAAAATCCATGCCGCATGGCTGGAGACCAACGATCACAAATACTGCACCATGCTGGGCCGTCCCTACGGCATCAACAGCCCCTACCATGCCGGCGCCATTGTCCGCCGTGTGGATATGCCCGCCACCTTTGACGTTTCCATCCACGCCATTCGGGTTGGCCAGATCGGCATTGCCGTGGCTCCCGTGGAAATGTTCGATACCCTGGGCATGATGATCAAGGGTGCCTCTCCCTTTGAAAGCACCATCATTGCCACTTGCGCCAACAGCGGCAAGGGTTATCTGCCCTCTCAGCTGGGTTGGAATCATGGCGGCTACAGCTGCGATACCACCCGTTTCTCCCCCGGCAGCGGTGAAACACTGGCAGGTCACTATGTAGAGCTGCTGACCAATCTCTACAACGCATAAGTAATCTTTCCGGACGGCCTGCTTCTGCGGGCCTTCTTTTTTACATATTTCTTTTTGTTTCCCATCTTTTCTTTTGAGAAAACCTGTGATATAATAGAAAATACTCGAAATAACCGGAATGGGAGGCTTTTTTATGGACCAAACCACACCCGTCAGAAGACGCAGACGCAGACGCCGCAGAAAACTGAACCCCCGCTTCTTTATGATGGTGGGCGTACTTGCTGTGCTGCTGATTCTGCTGATATGCCTGCTGTCCCGCTGCGGCAACGATCAGAACCCTGCGGACAGCACCACTACCTCTCCCACCGAAACGCAGCTGCCCCATGGCTGGAAAGAGGAAAACGGCGTTCGTTTCTTCCTGGGACCCGACGGCACCCGTCTGACCGGCTGGCAGGATATTGAAGGCAGCCGCTATTTCTTCGACTCCAACGGCGAGCTGATGACCGGCTGGCTGGTGGAAGGAGACCGGAAGTTCTACCTGTGCGAAAACGGCGCCATGGCCAGAGGCCGGGTGGAAGTGGACGGCCAGGTACAGTATTTCACCGCGGACGGCGCGCCCATTATCTATGTGAATGCCGAAAACCCCATTCCCGAAGGCTATGAGCCCATTCTGGAGCCTCTGGGCCTGGCCATCAGCGTGGAAGGCAGCCTGGTGGACACCACCTGTTATGAAGCACTGGTGAAAATGCTCACCGATTGCAATAAGGAAGCCCCCACCGTCTGCGTGGTTTCCAGCTACCGGACCGTAGAGCAGCAGACCAAGAACTTCAACCGGAAGGTTGAAACCCTCAAGGCTCAGGGCATGACCGAGGAACAGGCCAAGATCGAGGCCGCCAAGGTAATTTCCGTCCCCGGCACCAGCGAACACCATTTGGGCCTGGCTGTGGACATCGTGGACACCCGCTCCTGGAACCTGAACGAGGAGCAGGAGAATCTGCCCGGCCAGAAGTGGCTGATGAATAACTGCTGGAGATACGGTTTCATCCTGCGCTACCCTGTGGGCACCGAGGAGCAGACCGGTATCATTTACGAGCCCTGGCATTACCGCTACGTGGGTACCGAGCTGGCCGAGGAACTCCATAAATCCGGCCTGACCCTGGATGAGTATCTAAAAAACCTGAAGCCTTGATCAATTTCAAAAGCGGCGTGGATTTCCACGTCGCTTTTTTTACATTTTCTCTTGACAGATTGTAACTTTTTATGTAATATAAACTTGTGCTTAAAATCTAAACTTAATCTTAGGCGGTGATTCCATGACCCAGCGGGAAAGACAAATTCTTCAGCTCATTGAAGCGGATCCCATGATCGCCCAGCAGGACCTGGCCGATGCTTTGGGCATTACCCGTTCTTCCGTGGCTGTTCATATCTCCAACCTGGTGAAGAAAGGCTATATCGCCGGCAAAGGTTATGTGTTGCGCTCCGGCAGCTACGCCGTGGTGGTAGGTGCCGTGAATATGGATATCGGCGGCCGCAGCTTTGAAAATTTGGTGGCAGCCGACTCCAACCCCGGCTCCATTTCCATGAGCCTGGGAGGCGTAGGCCGCAACATTGCCCACAACCTGTGTCTGATGGGCACGGATGTGCGGCTGCTGACAGCCTACGGCGACGACATCCACGGCCAGCGGATCACGGCCTCCTGCCTGGAACTGGGCATCGACGCCACTCACGCCCTGCGGGTTCCGGACCTTCCCACCTCCACCTACCTGTACATCTCCTCTCCCGACGGAGAAATGGCCATGGCCCTTTCGGATATGCAGGTGGCTGGCCGCATCACGCCCGCCTATCTGGCCGCCAATCTGGGCATGATCCAAAACGCCCGGGTGGTGGTTGCCGATACCAACATCCCCCAGGAATCCCTGATCTATCTTGCAGAGAACTGCACCGTACCCCTGTTCTGCGACCCGGTTTCCACCGCAAAGGCAGAAAAGCTGCGGCCCATTCTCCACAAGATCCACACCCTGAAACCCAACCGTCTGGAAGCAGAGCTTTTGTCCGGAGTACCGATCCGGAACAAAGAGGACGTGGCAGAAGCTGTGTCTGTACTGCTCCAAAAGGGTGTTCGCCGGGTTTTCGTTTCCATGGGTGCCCACGGTGTCTATGCCGCCACCGCTACGGAGCAGCTTTGGCTGCCCAACCTGCCGGGCAACATGGTCAACACCACCGGCTGCGGCGATGCCTTCATGGCCGCCCTGGTGTGGGCCTACCTGGAGGATGCTGACCTGAAAAATACTGCGCTGGCCGGTCTGGCTGCCGGCTCCATTGCCATGGAATCCCAGGAAACCATCAATCCTGCCATGAGCGCCACCGCCCTGCGCACCCGTATGTCCGTTTGAAAAACCATATTGAATATAAATCAAGGAGAAATTACTATGCTGCTGAACAAGTACCTGGACGTGAACCCCGAAGTAGCCGAGGCCCTGGCCTCCGGCAAGCCTGTTGTGGCTCTGGAATCCACCATCATCTCCCATGGCATGCCCTATCCCCAGAACGTGGAAACGGCCCTGAAAGTGGAGCAGATCATCCGTGAAAACGGCGCCGTTCCTGCTACCATCGCCATCATTGGCGGCCGCCTGAAGGCCGGTCTGACCGCAGACGAGATCGAGTACTTTGGCAAGAAGGGTCTGGCCATCCACAAGGCCTCCCGCCGCGACCTGGCTGTTCTGTGCGCCCGGGGCGAGGACGGTGCCACCACTGTGGCCACCACCATGATCATCGCCCACATGGCCGGCATTAAGATTTTTGCCACCGGCGGCATCGGCGGTGTCCATCGGGGTGCTGAGGTCACCATGGACATCTCTGCCGACCTGGAAGAGCTGGGCCAGACTCCCGTGATGGTGGTCTGCGCCGGCGCCAAGAGCATTCTGGACCTGGGTCTGACCCTGGAGTACCTGGAGACCAAGGGCGTGCCCGTCATTGGCTTCGGCACCAAGGAACTGCCCGCTTTCTACACCCGCACCTCCGGCTTCCAGGTGGACTACCGCATGGACACCGTGGAGGAAATGGCCGCTGCCTTCAAGGCACAGCATGACCTGGGCATGAAGGGCGGCATGCTGGTTGCCAACCCCATCCCCGAAGAGTACGCAATGCCTCTGGAGGTCATCAACGCCGCCATTGACCAGGCCATTGCCGAAAGCGTAAAGAAGGGCATCCACGGCAAGGAAACCACCCCCTTCCTGCTGGCCCGTGTGGCAGAGCTTACCGGCGGTGACTCCCTGGCTTCCAACATCCGGCTGGTGTTCAACAACGCCAAGGTAGCTGCCCAGACCGCCGCTGCCTACGCCGCCCTCTGATTCTGATTCTTTTCTTCTTTATTTCTTTTCCTTTCATGAAAAGTGCCGACCTGGGCTGGTCGGCACTTTTTATTTTATAAAAGAAACAGGGCCAGGCGAACCTGACCCTGATGGATTACTGCTGAACCTGTCTTTTCTTGCCGGGGACTCTTCTCTTCTTTTTCTTGGGCTTGAACAGCTTGCTGAAGAGGTTTGCCAGGGAAAGATCCGGCATGGGCAAACCCTTGCCCTTGAACCGCCGGACGCCCTTCCGGTTGTAGCGGATGAATACAATCAGATTGATCAAAAGCTGCAGACCTACCATCACCACAGCCTGCCAGAAGAGCAGCCGCACTGCCTGGTACACCGCATCCATTTCCTGCATTTCCAGAAACGCCTGGCTCTGCAGATACATGATGATACCCATAACCAGGCCCACCAGCGTCCAGCTGAGTCCCGCCAGCTGCTGGGTATACTTCCATGCTTCCACGCTGCCCATGCCCCAGTAGCACCGGTAGCCGTACCGGTGGTTTGCCTCCTTGGCAGGCACCAGCATATAGCAAAGGCCCAATCCAAACACTGCCAGGGGGCCCAGGATCACTGCCAGCCGGGCTGCAAAGCCGATCCAGCCCAGCACACTGTCCATATTGGGGACAAGGGTGGACACATCCAGATTCTGGATCAGGTCCGACAACTTGTCGATAAAGCCCACATTGGTTTCTTCGCCCATAGGTTAACTCCTTATTGTTCCTCCAGGAACTTGTTGATCTCGCTGATAAACTCTTTGACGCTCTGGAATCTCCGGTAAACGGAGGCAAAGCGAATGTACGCCACCTCGTCAATGGGCTTCAGTTGCTCCATGACCATACTGCCCAGGCGGTCGGTGCTGACTTCCCGAATCAGGGCATTCTGAAGGCTCTGCTCAATTTCGGTGGCAATGCGCTCCAGGTCCTCCCGCTTCACTTCCCGCTTATCGAAAGCCCGCACCATGCTGGTAATCAGCTTGTTTCGGTCAAAGGCCTGGCGGGACCCATCCCGCTTCACCACCAGAATGGGCAGGTCTTCCACTGTTTCATAAGTGGTAAACCGGCGCTGGCATGCCAAACACTCACGACGGCGGCGAATGCTCAAGCCGTCTTCACTGTGCCGGGAATCTACAACCTTGCTTTCCTGATCGCCGCAAAAAGGACATTTCATGGGAAATCCACTCCCTATTTCGTATTTTTCTTATTATAACAGATACCCGCTATGCTGTCCAGCCCTTTTTTCCCCTTGTGTTTTCGAAACTTTTGGGGTAAAATGATAAGAGAAAACTGTCAAAGGAGCAACCATGAGCGATCGAAAACTATGCCTTATTTGGCTGTACCTTTATATTCTTTGCGCGGCGCTGGGATTTATTCCGGAGCCACAGGGGCTTTTGCAGGCCATGCTGGCCCTGGCCGCCATTTTGTTTTTTGTGCCCCCCTCCATGCTGCTGTACCGGGGCATCAAATCCGGAAAACGAAAGTTTTTACGTCTTGTGCGGAATCTTTCCGCTCTGTCTTTGCTGGTGACTCTGGTTCTTTATGTGGTCAACATTCTCTGTGTTGCTGCCGGGAACCTGGTGGGCAACATCCTCAACGCAGCACTGGTGGTTTTCTCTGCCCCGGCTCTGACCTTCCCGGTGCCCGTTGCCAGTATGTTTGCCTGGGCATGCCTGCTGATGGTCAGCCTGAATTGCTGGAAGAAAACCGCCGATTAACCCGGTTTTCCGGACTCTACTGCCGGTAGAGTGCTGGAATTCTACTTTTGGGGGTGTATTGCCCTCTGAAATGGGGTGACTTTCTGCCCCTGATCGTGTATGCTATATCCATCCGCCACCCAGAGCGGCATAAGAACCAAGGAGTGTGTATTTATGGCTGATTACCGGATCATTACCGATTCGTGCTGTGATTTCCCCAGAGAATTGATTACTCAGCTGGACATTGACGTGGTGCAGCTGACCCTGCTGTTCCGGGGTAAAGAAATGACCGACCCTTCCGACGAAGAGATCAAGACAATGTACGATGCCCTGCGCAGCGGCGAGAGTGCATCCACCTCCGCTGTCAACCCCGAAGGCTGGAAGGCCGCCATGGAACCCATCGTTGCCGGGGGCAAGGACCTTCTGGTAATGGCCTTCTCCAGTGGCCTCAGCACCACCTACCAATCCGCCGTCATTGCTTCCCAGGAGCTGATGGAGCAGTATCCCCAGAGGACCATCAAAGTGGTGGATACCCTGGCCGCCTCCCTGGGTCAGGGTATGTACGTCTGGTACGCCTGCAAGAAGCGGGACGAGGGTCTTTCTCTGGACGAGCTTTACAACTGGTGTGAGGAACATAAGTTTAACATCTGCCACTGGTTTACCGTGGACGATCTGATGTATCTGAAGCGGGGCGGCCGCGTCAGCGCTGCCACTGCCGTGCTGGGCACCATGCTGAACATCAAGCCCATTCTGCACGTGGACAATGAGGGCCACCTGGTCAGTGTTTCCAAAGTCCGGGGCCGCAAGGCTGCACTGGATGCCCTGGCCAAAAAAATTGCCGAGGACGGTCTGCCCGGGGAAAACGAAACCGTGTTCATTTCCCACGGCGATTGCCTGGACGACGCAGAATATGTGGCCAGGGTCTGCAAGGAGAAATATGGGGTTCAGAACGTGATCATCAACTATGTGGGCGCCGTCATCGGTTCCCATTCCGGCCCCGGCACCGTCGCCTTCTTCTTCCTGGGCAAGCATCGGTAAATGGTATATTGCACCCACCGGAAACTCCGGTGGGTGTTTTTCCTATGGAACAAGCGTAACCCGCGGCAGAATTCTGCCGCGGGTTTGTACCTTCCGCTTTTCCTAACGGGCCATGCCGTTTACATTTCCCGTCGCAATTTCAATATAAACATAGTACTCCGCTGTGCCGTAATACCCGGATCCCCGGTCCTCCCAGGTAGCGGAAACGGCGTAAACCCATGCTCCCGGCCGGGCCAAAATTCCTTCCTCCCAGGTCTGCACCGAATGGCTGTCGGCGGCACCTTCTGTCCAATCCGCTGCAGGCCAGCAGGTTACAGACCAGGTATCCGGTGCCTTTTCAAAGACCAGCTTCAAATGGCAGTTGCCGACGGTGTATTGCGGGATGCTGTTTTGCATCATCAGAGGGTCTGCATGGTCCCCGACGACCGCCGCCACCGTGCCATCCTCCCGGCGAAAATACCAGTTGCAGCCCGCCATGGGCACATCCAGTTGACTACCGTCAGATTCCAGTTTCAATGCCGGAGGATTCATCAGCACTTCATTGGTCTGACTCACAGGCGCATCTGCATCCTCCTCCACTGTAAACTCAGCCCACACATCATACCGGTCCGATTCCCCCAGGGAGCAATGGGATGTAAACCGGTAGGTCCCCGGCTTCGACAAATCAAAGAAGGTTTCCGGGTAGTAATCCTCTGTGCGCCTGCTGTTGGGGGGCAGGATATAGGCAATGGCAGGAAACACCGGCTCCTGCGCCCCGGCGCAGTCTGTCCAGAGCGCCCCCTCTTTTCGCCGGATAGCGTAGGATGCACCGAAAATCACTTCCTCGCTGCCGAGATTGGTCCACTCCACTTTTAGTCCCAGGCCTTTTTCGTCCCGGAACACTTCCAGGATGCGAATCTGCACATTCTCATGGTCTGAACCGGTCTGCCCCGGTTCGCCGGTGACGAGCGGCTCGGTGCCCTCACAACCTGCCATCGTCAGCAGAAGCACCGCGGCCAGCATAAACAAAATAATCTGTTTCATGTATATTCCTTTCCAATCAATCGCGGGGGATCCCCAATGCCCGCTTCAGAGCAAAGAGATCCTGTTCTTCCAGGTGCCGGGTACAACCGGTCTGCAGATTTTTCAGGCAGGAGCCCAAAAGGTAATACTGCTGAACCTCATCCCGGATTTCCACCGTGACAATGAACCCCATATCATCCGAATCACCCTCTTTTCCCCCAACGGCAGGGTCATCGGACCCGGACACAGGGTTCACAGGAGAAGTGGCTGAGTCCTCTTGCCGGCGCATCAACTCCGAAAGAAGGCCGTCAATCTGCCGGAGTGCACGGTCTTCCGTATGGGTGATCTGAAATCCGAAACCCTCCACCCGGATCTGCTGCACCGAAAAATCTTCCGCCGTGACCCTTTGGGTTTCGGAAGAAGGATCCCCCACCGCACCGGAAGGACTTGGATTCTCCCCGGAGACAGGGGTGGCTTTCCAATCCGGCAGGATAAATGCGCACAGGCCAACACACAGGATCAGCGGGATACAGGCTGCCAGCATTCTTTGGCGGCTTTTTCTCTTTCTTTTCAGTTCCTCCCCCCGGCGGCGGATCTCCCCCAGGCGTTCTTCAAAATTTCTCATAAAATCTGTTTACCTTCCTCTTCCAGGATCGAACGAAGATTGCATTTGGATCGATAGATCAGATTATAGACTTGCTTTCTGGTCTTTTTCAGGACTTTTGCCACATCCTCGCAGCTGAAACCCTCAAAGTATACCAGATGGATAACCAGCCGCTGCTCCGGTTCCAACCGGGCCAGCGCCCGGTTCACAGCCCGTTTGCGTTCGTCCTGCAGCATCAGCTCCTCCGGGTCAGGCCCCGGATCCGGGATCTGCTCCGCCTCCGAAAGATCCGTAAACCGGATCCGCTTCCTGCGGCGCAGATAATCCAGCGCCCGGCTGCGGCCCAGCATGAACAGATAGGTTTTCAGGCTCACCCGAAAATCATAGCGGTTTTTGTCCGCCACCAACAGAGCAAACACATCCAGAGCGATCTCTTCCGCCTCGGCACTGCTGCCCACATAGCGCTCCAGAAAAAACACCAGCTTGTCAAAATATTCTTTTACAATCTCCCCCAGGGCATCTTCGTCCCCCTCCAGGTACCGGCGGTAGCTACTTGCGCCGTGATCCATGGTCATTCCTCCATCCGGAGCCGCGTCCGGCCCCTTCACCTCTTATACGAACGGACAGGGCATATTACTTACAAATATTTTATCAGGATGGATTTCCGCTGTCAAATCAGCGCAAAACAAGGCACCCCAAAAGAGGTGCCCTCGCCATTTCTGTCACAGATAGATTCACACAATCAACAGAAATTCCCTATGTTAATAATCGGTATACCCTTTTTCTTAGCAAACCGAAACGCGGTATATGCACCGCCATAGTTATGGTTCACATACGCAATCACAAGGTCGCTGTTATTGACGATCCATTGATTGCGTTTACTGATAGCAAAGCGTTTGGGCACCAATTCCAGCCCTTCCGGATAAATGGTACTGTCGTAAACGGCCGAAAGGGCATCTTCTTTATGCGGAAGATACGCATAAATCAGGTGCAGCGAAATCCCCGGATATTCCTTTTTGAGTCGCCTAACCACCCCAGATGCAGCGGAGTCAAACGCGCCGTATCCGCCCACCCAAAATTCCGTTGCCCCATATTCTGTAATCGCTCTTCGGATTGCCTCTTCCAGGGGCATCGATAAATCACACCAAACCTCTCTATGCCCAAAGAAAGAACATATTCTGCTCATAAATACCCCCATTATCTATATAGTGATTCCCTATATAGTGAGTTATTAAATGTGAGCATATTATATATAATAAGGACAGCAAAGTAAAGAGGAGCTTAACATGAAATACGGCCAGCTGTCATTCAATATAGAGCGAATCCTGGAGGAACGAAATATCTCCAAGAATCAAATTTGCAAGGATTTGGACATTCCCCGCTCTAACTTCAACCGATACTGTCAGAACAAGTTTGAACGCATTGATTCCGGCCTTGTCTGCAAGCTTTGCCACTATCTCGAAATTGATGTTGGTACTCTGATCACCTATCACCGCCCCAATGAATAAAGCAAGGTATCCTGCGTGGACACCTTGCTTTTTATTGTTTTTGGGGTTCTTTGGTACTCTGAGTCCCGGCTGGCGTTGGGGCCGTTTATGTCCCTATTTCATAGTTACACTTGATGAAGTCCCAGCCGTCGATGCTGAAGCTGCCGCTCAGGGGCACTTCCAGGGGGCGGATTTCTATGTGGGAATCGGTCACTGTCACGAAGAACTGGCGGTCTTCTTTTTCCACCAGGTAGAAGGCTTTATCCCTTTGTTTCAGCACATCCGAAGGACCGGTCCGGCAATCTCCGGCGATTTCGGCAAACCGATCCAAATCCACCGGCGCCTGCCGGCCCAGCAGGGGATAGATGGCCGCCCCCGGAAACTTTTCACGGACGGCCCGGTCCTTTTTCACTTTGTTGCAGCCGTACCCATAGGCCGAAAGCTGATATGCTTCCCGGATCACCGATTCCTTCGTTTCCTCTCCCTCATCCAAAAGATGGTCCACACTCACATTCAGAAGCCGGGCCAGCACCTTCAGATTTCCCACATCCGGCAGCCCCTTGTCTGTTTCCCACTTGGCAATGGCAGAGCGGGAAACGGACATTTTCTCTGCCAGCTGCTCCTGGGACAGGCCGCATTTTCTTCTGGCTTCTTTGATTTTTGCGCCTAAAGTCATATTCCGCCCTCCGTTTGGTTCGGTTTTTTACCATATTACACGAATTATCCCGAAAAATCAATCAATCCGCCATACATTCCTGTTACGAACCGTGACGGTTACGGAAATGCCCTTGACAGGGCTGGGCTCAGGTGCTATGATACAATCAAATTATGAAAGAAAGGAGCAAATGAACATGATGATGCAAGTTACCATTCACCATACCGGAAGTTTTGCTCCTTTGGGTGCCGTATAGGCTTTTGCTTTGCTGCGGTTTTTAAGGGTGCAGGCTTCCGTCTGCGCCCTTTTTTCATACCCGCAAGGATTCAGAAACGGAGAACGAACATGAAGAAAAAAGAAACTATGACCTTACTCTGGCGTTTTCTCAAAGGCGCCAAGCGGTATTTCCTGATTACCATCCTGGCCGCCGCCATCACCGCCCTTGCAGACATGATCCAGCCCCAGATCATCCGGGCGGCCGTGGACTGCGCCCTGGGGGGCAAAGAGGGGGATTTCCCGGCATTTGTGCTGGAACTGGTGGAGCGCATCGGCGGCTTCGCCTACCTGGGACAGCATTTATGGATCATGGCCCTGGCGGTGCTTGCCGTGGCCCTGGTGCAGGTGGCCTCCCAGTTTGCCTTCCGGGTGTTCAACACCAAAGCCTCGGAAACCCTGGTAAAAACCATGCGGGATTCCCTGTTTTCCCACATTCAGCGGCTGCCCTTTTCCTGGCACATGAAAAACCGCACCGGCGACATCATTCAGCGCTGCACCTCCGACATCGACACCACCAAAAACTTCCTCTCCGAGCAGCTGACCGCCATTTTCCGCATCGGGCTGCTGCTGGTGCTGTCCATTACCTTTATGGGGTCCATGGACCCCATGCTGACCCTCATTGCCCTGATCCCCACTCCTTTCATCATCGTCTATTCCTTCCACTTTCACAGCAAGGTCCACGACGGATTCGAAGAATGTGACGAAAACGAGGGCCGCCTGTCGGCCATGGCCCAGGAAAACCTCACCGGCGTGCGGGTGGTCCGGGCCTTTGGCCGGGAGAAGGCGGAAATCCTCAAATTTCAGAAGCAAAACGACCACTACACCACACTGTGGGAGAATATGGGCAAGACTTTGTCCCAGTTCTGGAGTGTTTCGGACGTACTCTCGGGCATTCAGGTGATGTTGGTGGTCATTGTGGGGGCCTGGTTCTGTGTTCAGGGCAAGCTCCTCAGCGGCGAGTACATTGCGTTTATCTCCTACAACTCCATGATGGTCTGGCCCATCCGGCAGTTGGGACGGATGATCTCCGAACTGAGCAAGGCCGGTGTTTCCATCGACCGGGTGGCCTACATTATGCATTCCCCCGCCGAGCAGGATGACCCGGATGCCATCGATGCCCCCATGGATGGGGATATCTCCTTTGAACACGTACACTTCGGCTACGAAAACAGCCCCGAAATCCTCCATGACATCCATTTTACCATGAAAGCCGGCACCACCCTGGGCATCCTGGGCGGCACCGGCAGCGGAAAATCCACCCTGATGCTCCTTCTGGATAAGCTGTATCCTCTGGAGGAAGGCTCCGGGCGGATCACCATCGGCGGCACGGACATCCGGAAAATCCGCACCGCCCATCTGCGGCGCAATATCGGCATGGTACTGCAGGAGCCTTACCTTTTCTCCCGCACCATTGCCGAAAACATTGGCATTGCCGCGCCCGATGCGGACCTGGAAGCCATCCGGGAAGCAGCCCGGGCCGCAGCCCTGGACGATTCCATTTCCTCCTTCGCCGCCGGCTATGAAACCATGGTGGGCGAGCGGGGCGTGACCCTCTCAGGCGGCCAGAAGCAGCGGGCCGCCATTGCCCGGACACTGATCAGCAACACCCCCATTATGATTTTTGATGACTCCCTTTCCGCCGTGGACACGGAAACCGATGCCCAAATCCGGAAAGCCATTGAAAAGCGCTTTGGAAAGGCCAGTGTTATCCTGATTTCCCACCGCATTACCACACTCTCCGCCGCAGACAAGATCATCGTGCTGGACCGGGGCCGGATTGCCGAAGAAGGCACCCACGAAACCCTGAAGTCTGCCGGCGGCATCTACCAAAAAATCTACGAAGCCCAGAGCGGCATCGGGGAGGTGAACGCCTGATGCGTCAGCCCAAAACCAAACATCTGACATTTTTCGGCATCGGCAGGATCCTTCCCTATCTTTCCGGGCTGAAAAAGCAAATCGCAGCCATGGTCCTTTTCGGCCTGGCGGGAAGTGTTGCGGATATTATTCTGCCCCTGTTTCAGCGCTACGCCCTGGATCATTTTGTGGGTCTGGGGATCTTTGACACGGTGGTGCCCTTCACGTTGCTCTACCTGCTGACGCTGGTGGGAGCAGCTATCGTCAACTACTTTGCCTGCTCTCTGGCCATCATCATCGAAATGCGCACAAACCGGGAACTGCGGCAGCGGGCCTTTCACCACCTGCAGACCCTGTCCTTCTCCTATTTCAACCAAAACAGTGTGGGCTACATCCACGCCCGGCTTATGAGCGACACCTCCCGCATCGGCAGTTTGGTGTCCTGGACCCTGGTGGACTGCATTTGGCGCATCAGCTATCTGATCGGTGCCATTGGAGTGATGCTCTTCCTGAACCCCAGGCTTACGGCCCTGGTGCTGAGCATTCTGCCCCTGCTGACGGTGCTCTACGCCATTTTCCAGAAGAAGCTGATCGGCGTCAACCGGGAAGTGCGGGAGATCAACTCCCAAATCACCGGCAACTTCAACGAAGGCATCACCGGTGCCAAGACCATCAAATCCCTGGCCATCGAAGAAAAAATGGAAACCCGCTTCCGGGAGGAAACCCAGGCCATGCGGAAAAAGAGTGTCCGGGCCTCCAAGCTGCGGGGCCTCTTTGCGGGCACCATGAACCTGGCTTCCAGCGTGGCCCTGGCCATCGTCCTTTGGAAGGGCGGCTACATCGCCACGGAAGAACTGGGCACCTTCTCGGTGTTCATGTCCTACGCCCAGGGCATGATGGAGCCCCTGCGGTGGCTGGTGGACATTATCTCCGACCTCATTACCACCCAGGTCAACATTGAGCGCTTTACGGGCCTGCTGGCAGTCCGGTCCGATGTGGCGGATTCCCCGGAAGTCGTGGAAAAATACGGTGACATAATGACTCCCAAGCGGGAAAACTGGGAGGACCTGCAGGGGGACATTGAATTCCGGGATGTGACCTTCCGCTATCCTGACGGAGAGGAAACGGTTCTGGAGCATTTCTCCCTGAAGGTGCCCTTTGGCACCCGGCTGGCCATCGTAGGCGAAACCGGCGCCGGCAAATCCACACTGGTGAACCTGGTATGCCGCTTTTACGAACCCACCCAGGGCCAGGTGCTCATTGACGGCCGGGATGCCCGGGAGCGCAGCCAGCTTTGGCTCCACAGCTTCATCGGCTATGTGCTGCAAACGCCCCACCTGTTCTCCGGCACCGTTCGGGAGAACCTGCTGATGGGAAATCCCGATGCCACGGAGGCCCAGATTTGGGAGGCCATCCGGACGGTTTCTGCCGAGGATGTTATCGCTCATCTGGAAAAGGGCCTGGATACCGATGTGGGCGAGGGTGGCGATCTGCTCTCCACCGTGCGAAACGCCGATTTGATTCTGGTGGTCAGAAACGGCCGGATCGTGGAACAGGGCACCCACCCGGAGCTTCTGAAGCTGCACGGCTATTACCACGAGCTGTACACCCGGCAGTATGAGGACGAAGCCACGGCGAAGATACTGACCTGATATTTGACGCAGAAAGGAAACACTATGGTAATTGGAATTTTCGGAGAAAGCTGCACCGGCAAGTCCACCCTGGCAGAAAAGATCGCCGCCGCCCTTCCCTGCGAAGTTTTTACCGGCAAGGACTTCCTGCGCCTGGCGAAAAACGAAAACATCGCCAGGGCCATGTTTCAAAAGAAGCTCCGTGCCGCGCTAACCGGTGATCACGTGATTTATGTGATCTCCGAACGGGAGCATCTTCCCCTGCTGCCGGAGGGTGCGGTTCGGATCCTGGTGACGGCGGACCTGGAGCAGATCAAAGCCCGTTTTGCCCAGCGGATGCGGGGAACCCTCCCCGGTCCCGTGGCCGCCATGCTGGAAAAGAAGCACGGCTGCTTCCACAGGGAGCCCTGCGACATCCATGTGATCTCCGGAGAAACGGATCCCGGGCAAGTGGTGGAGCAAATAAAGGCCAGGCTCTAATCAGCCCTTCGCAACCAAAAAAGATGCCTGCGCGGTTCCTGTGTAAGAACCGCGCAGGCATTTCATATATACAGCCGGGCCCCGGCTCCCTTGCACCAAGAAAGCCCACCGAGGGCCCGCTTCGCAGCAGTACCGCTGATCTATGATCCATTGGGCAAATTAGAATTGGTCAATCAATCTTTTCATACAATGTCCCTTGGAGAAACATTACGCACTTACCTTACATAGACATATTCTTTATAGAAGGCGAAAATTTCTGCTGGGTCTGCGTTCGGGTCGGTAGATGCCACAAGGTATTTGTTACCCACATGGATAACTATAAAACCCTCCTCGGGGCAGATGGTATAACTCAAAAAAATAGACTCATTGTCCTCGGGAGAGTACACATACTTACCCCCGTGATAGATGGACTGATTCTCGTGCTTATTAGCGGAGTTAGCACCGCCTGTATAGACTTGAGTTCCTTCATTCGGATATGTAAAGCCATCAGGCCAGATAAAATTCAATTTCATTTCCACTGTGCTATATAAGTCGTACTCCGTGGGCAGCGTACCACTGAGGGAAAAATTCACTCCATCCTGCTCGTTCTGCACAACACCATCAGCGGTAATCCACACACCATGGAGATTCCAATCAATGGT
>JAZSLC010000189.1:0-9158 GCA_045535175.1 Faecousia sp.
AGGGCTGGCCGTTGCCGATGTATTCATTCAGTTCCAGGGGCTGGTACTGGGTCAGGATGCCCACGGTATCGATACCGGAGTTGACACAGTTACTCAGGGGGAAGTCGATGATGCGGTACTTGCCGCCGAAGGGAACGGCAGGCTTTGCGGTTTTGGCCGTAAGAACCTTCAGACGGCTGCCCTGGCCACCGGCCAGGAGCATGGCAATGCAGCGTTTTTTCTGGAAATACATGTTTACAGCTCCTTATGTGAAAGATGTTTTTCCCACGTTGGGATCTCTGTGAAAAACTGGGAAGGGTAAAGAAAAAATCTGTGAAAGGTCAATTCTCTCCACGCATAGCATACCATATTTTTGCTCGTTAGGAAAGAGTCAACTTATTCAAAATTCATCCAAAAAAACCGTCATTTTCCACAATGGTCCGCCACGGCGCAGGGGGGATACTGGGGGTTTCGACAGAATTCAGCTCTTTTTCCATCCAAACCACTCCCAAAATCCGGCCGAACTTGATGCCGCAGCCGGGGAAATGGGCCAGGTGGTGATAGCCCAGGGCGTTGTGAAAAGCGATGGAGCCGGCATTTTCCGAGGTGATGATGGCGTAGAGCTTCCGGTAGCCCTGCCGGGTCAGGATCTCTTCCAGGGCCCGGTAGAGTGCCCGGCCGATGCCCCGGCCACGGGCCTCCGGTGCCAGGTAAATGGAGGGCTCGGCGCACCACTGATAGGCTGCCCGCTCAAAGGGGGCGCAGGCATAGGCGTAGCCCAGAATCCGGCCTGCTTCCTCCCACACCAGCCAGGGGAACTGGGCGGTAAAGGTTTGAAACCGCCTGCCGAATTCCTCCGGGGAAGGAACGGTGTATTCGAAGGAATAGGTGGTATTTTTCACGTAAGGGCCGTAGATTTCCAGCATCTGGGGAAGATCCCGGCCGGTGGCAATTCGTATCATGGGAACCTCCGGTTTCGGTAATAACTCCATTTTAATTCATGGAACAGTTGCCGTCAACCGTAAAAGCAGCAACGGATTGTGGGAATGGGCACTTTTCGCCCATTTTGGGAGTAAACGGAAAAAAGGAGATGGGAGAATTCCGAAACCGGGGTTGACAGTAGGAAGAATCGGGAATAAAATAAAAGGTACGGGCATCCATGCAATAAAAGGGAAGCCCAGTAAAAAAGGAGGGAAAATCGTGGACACAGGCAGTAGTCAGATACCCGGTCGAAGTAGTCAAACCTGCCTGTGGCAGGTGGCTTGAGAACGGGTGTATCATCCATGAAAAGGAGGAACACCAATGACAGAACGTTTTGATATTGTAAGAACCACCCTGGTCAAAATGCTGGAGGACAAGAAGTACAAGACCCTCCGGGAAGTATTGACCACCATGAATCCCAGCGATATTGCCGCTGTTTTTGATCAGCTGAAGGCCGGCCAGTGCCTGCGGCTGTTCCGTCTGCTCCCCAAGGAGCTGGCGGCGGAAACCTTTGCAGAAATGGAAACCGATGCCCAGGAACAGCTGATCCGGGGCTTCTCCGACGAGGACCTGCGGGCCCTGATGGAAGAACTGGCGGCGGACGATGCAGCGGACCTGGCGGAGGAAATGCCCGCCAATGTGGCCATCCGGATTTTGCAGCAGGCCAGCCCTCAGGTGCGGGAAACCATCAACCGGCTCCTGCGTTATCCGGAGGATTCCGCAGGCTCCATTATGACTACGGAATATGTGTCATTGCAGCCCGATATGACGGTGGAGGAAAGTATCCGCAAGATCCGTCAGCAGGGCGTGGACAAGGAAACCATCTATACCTGCTATGTGACGGAAAAGCGGGTGCTGGTTGGCCTTGTGACCGTCAAGGATCTGTTGCTGTGCGGCAACGATGAAACCCTGATTCGGGATATTATGTTAACCAATGTGATTTCCGTCACCACCCATACCGACCGGGAAGAAGCTTCCCAGATGCTGAGTCACTACAACTTCCTGGCCATCCCCGTTGTGGACGGAGAGAACCGGATGGTGGGTATCGTCACCTTCGACGACGCCATGGACGTGCTGGAAGAGGCAGCTACCGAGGATATGGAGCTGATGGGTGGTATGACCCCCTCGGAAAAGACCTATCTGCGCAGCTCTGCCCGGGAACTGTTCAAAAACCGTGCCCCCTGGCTGCTGCTTCTGATGGTCAGTGCCACCTTCACGGGGCTGATCATTACCGCCTTTGAAGGGGCCCTGGCGGCCCAGGTGGCCCTGACGGCCTTTATTCCCATGCTGATGGGTACCGGCGGCAACTCCGGTTCCCAGTCCTCCGTAACGGTTATCCGCGCCCTGAGCCTGGGTGAACTGAGCTTGCGGGATGTGTGGAAAGTCGTCTGGAAAGAGCTGAAAACTGCCATTCTCTGCGGTGTGGCCCTGGCGGTGGTGTGCTTTGGAAAGATCTGGCTGGTGGACCGGATGATGATGGGAAACGAAGACATTACGTTGATGGTGGATGCGGTGGTATGCCTGACTCTGGCGGTGACGGTGGTAATCGCCAAGCTGGTGGGCTGCACCCTGCCTCTGGCAGCCAAGGCCCTGAAACTGGATCCTGCGGTGATGGCAAGTCCCTTTATTTCCACCATTGTGGATGCCCTTTCGCTGCTGGTCTATTTCCTGTTTGCCCAGATGCTTCTGGGGATCTGATCCCTGCCGGGATATAAAATAGTGGAGGATTCTTTTATGAAACAAGGCTTTGTGAACTATGCCCACCGGGGCGCCAGCTCCTATGCGCCGGAGAATACCATGAGCGCCTTTCTCCTGGGCCTGGAGATGGGCGCCAACGGCATTGAAACCGATGTGCAGCGGACCAAAGATGGCGTTCTGGTGCTGTTCCACGATGATACCATCAAGCGGGTCACCGGGCAGGAGGGCAGAATTCGGGACTATACTTACGAAGAACTGCTCCGGTTTGATGTGTGCTGCCACGGCCGCAAAGACAAGATTGTAACGTTTCGGGACTTTCTGGAGACCTTTTCCGGGATGGACCTGCAGTTTGCCATTGAGTTCAAGCAGGAATTTACGAAAAAAGAGACCATTGATCTGCTGGAGCAGTACGGGATGCGGGAAAAGACTATCCTGACCTCCTTTAAGCTGGATTGCCTGATGCGCGCCAAGCTGTACCGGCCGGACTACGTGGCGGGCTACCTGACCAGAGATGTGAATCCCATGACCGTCAAGGTGCTCAGGACCATGGGCGTGGAGCAGGCCTGCCCCCATGGGGACCTGGTTACCCCCGAATTTGTGGATGGGCTCCACAGCCAGGGCTTCTCGGTGCGTGCCTGGGGCATCCGTGACGAAGAACTTATGAAGCAGGTTTACGATGCCGGTGCCGATGGCATGACGGTGAACTTCCCGGATAAACTGACGGCCTATATGACAGAAAACCCCCGATAATAAGCAACGGAGCAGGAAATCCTGCTCCGTGTTTTTTTATGGCGGTTACTGGGCGAGTTGGCCCAGCAAATCCAGGGTGGCCTCCAAATCGCAGCAGCAGAAAATAACGTGCCCCTCGCCGCTGTCCAGAACCAACGCAGTTGCGAAGGTGGGATCCAGAATTCCCTGAGAAATGCGCATATACATTTGGCCGAACAGCAAAAGATTGTCGTCAATGCTGATCTCTTTCATGGATCATCCGATTTTTACATTGCTCATAGAAAAACTTCGTTCCTATGATGATTCGCCTGCATTTGGAAAAGGTTGTTTGTATAACGCCGCCATTTGGGGAAGATGGGGATGCGTCTTATTCCACTTCCGACAGTTCCACCTTCATCTCCTTCTTGGGGATCAGGAACCGGCGGGTGGCGAAAAGGCCGGCGATACACAGAACGCAGGCAATGTTACTGAAGGGGTCATCGTGGCTGAGAATGACGTGGCGGGAAATAGCCACGATCAGCACTTCCAGTGTGTTCGCAGGGGTCATGTCCATCAGCATACGCACAAACTCCAGCCCCACCACGATGGTCAGGATGTTATGCAGGTAATTGTTCAGACCGTCCACCAGGAAATAATCTTCCACAGTGAACATTTTGTAGACCTCGAAGCCCAGCATACCGATGATGACGATCAGGGTCATAATGGCGATGATGGCCTCCATAAGGTGCAGGATCCGGTGCATGAGGGTTTCGGTTTTTTTGTGCATAACAATCCTCCTGTATATAGTTGATGGTACCATTTTACACCAGCAGCGGCCGGAAGGGAAGTATCATTTTCAGAAAATTCTGGCAAATTGAAGACCCGGTCTGCATTAAAACCGCAGACCGGGTCTTTGTTACAGGGTTTCTTCCACGATGACAAAGCCGTCCACCAGGTTGGCTTCGATCAGCCGGCCCTCCAGGGCCACCTGACGGTCCATCAGATCCGTCAGAATCACACAGCCGTCCTTGCATTCGATGCGCATCACATTGCGCATCACCACGGCTTCGGGAACCATCTTGTTCTTATAAACGGTAGAAAGACACATGGGCTTCTCCTTACTTCACATCCAGGCTGGCCAGGATGGCGCTCAGGCGCAAATTGCCCTTTTCAAAATCGGACACGGCGGCCATTACCTGCTCAAAGGCCGCGGGGTTGCCGGCCTTCTGGAACTGAACCGCCAGATCGGCCAGTTCTCTGGCGTGGGCGGCGTTGTGGGACACCATGTACTTCATCAGAGCCAGCAGCTCTTCCATGGGGGTGTGGCCGCAGGGGGTGCCGCAGCCGGAGCAGCTGCCGCTGCAGCTTTGATTGTGGGAGTGGGTATGCTCGGCACCTTCGGCATGGAGGTGGTCGTGCTCATGGGGATGATGGGCATGATCGTGGTCGTGCTGATGGGCATGGGGATGGCTGTGCTCCACGCCGTCATGGGTATGGGTGTGAGTATGGGTATGCTGGTGGTCATGGGTATGGCCGCCGGCCACATGGTCGTGATGAATATGCATATTGGTCGCTCCTTTTGGTTTTTCTGTCATTATAGCGGCAAAACGCCCGGTTGTCAAATATCGTCTTCCAATGCGCCTTTGATTTGTCCGATGGAGTAAAGAGAGCCGAAGCAAAGGACGGCGCCGTCCTTGCCGGCCAGGGCTCTGGCCTCTGCTACGGCCTGGGCCACGGTATCGCAGGGAACGGCTTTGGCGCCGGCCTTTTGCAGATGCAGGGCCAGTTCCCGGGCAGTAAGCCGGCGGGGGCTGTCCGGGGTGATGCAGACAAAGCAGGATACCTTGCCCATAACAGGCCGGAACATCTCGCCGTAGTCCTTGTCCGCCAGGACGCCCACCAGGCCGATGACGGTACGGCCCGTCAGGTATTCTTCAATGTTTTTCACCAGGGCATCGATGCACTGGGGGTTGTGGCCTCCGTCGATGATAAAGAGAGGATCCCGGCCCACAATGTCAAACCGGCCGGGCCAGGTGACCTCCCGCAGGCCCTGACGGATGTGGTCTTCGGTGATCTTCCAGCCCCGGGCAATCAGGGCATCCACCACGGAAAGAACCACGGCGGCATTGAAGCACTGGTGTTCTCCCAACAGGGGCAGATACAGCTCCTTTCGCTGACCGCAATCAAAGACCTGGGCCGTGAGAGAACGGATGCGGACCCGGATGGAATCAAAATCAGCCGCCGTCAGGGGGACATTTTTGGCATCGCAAACCCGGCGGAATACGGCTTCCACTTCCTCGGTTCCCCGGTAGACCACTGCGTGGCAGCCTTCTTTGATGATGCCGGCCTTGTGGGCGGCAATTTCGGGGAGGGTTCCCCCCAGAACATCGGTGTGATCCAGACCGATATTGGTGATAACCGCCACTTCGGGGCAGTCGATGGCGTTGGTGGCATCCACATCACCCCCCATGCCCACTTCCAGCACCACGATGTCCGCCTTTTTGCTGCGGTAGTATTCCATAGCCATGGCGGTGACGAATTCAAACTGGGCGGGCCGTTCTTCCATGGTTTCCGCAAGGGCCTTTACCTTGAGAATCAGGGGCAGCAGATCTTCATCGGCAATCTGCCGGCCGCTGAGCTGGATCCGCTCATGGAACCGGTAGATAAAGGGGGAGGTGAAGAGGCCTGTGTTGTAGCCGGCTTTTGTGAGAATGGAGGCGGTCATGGCGGCGGTGCTGCCTTTGCCGTTGGTTCCGGCGATGTGGACGAATCTCAGCTGCTTCTGGGGGTCTCCCAGCAGGGACAGCAGCTTGCGGATCCGATGCAGGCCGGGCTTCAGACCCTTGGGCAGGTTGTGAATATAGGAGATGGCTTGGGTGATGTCCATATGGCATTTCCTTTCCGGCATGAATTGTGCCGCTTCGGTGCCGTTTCGGGCACCGGAGCGGCACAGGTAAATTCAATCTTTTGTGGATTTCAGTTTGAACTGCAGGACTTGATCTGCTTTTTCGTCCACCACAATGGTGGCTTCGGCGATTTTGGTCAGATCAGGATGCTTGGAGGCAGGGGTCTTTTTCAGGGACCAGAAGGTGTCGTCCACCGTGACGCCGTCCTTGACCTGGTAGACGGAAACGGTGTATGTAACGGTATTTTGCAGGAAGGGCTTGGCGGCATAGTCGATGACGGTGACGACGGTAAGATCATCGCACTCGTCGCTTTCGTCCATGAGGATCTCATGCATCTGCTTATTGTGGTCGATGACCTCCTGGGCGGAATAGCCGGTGGTGACGGAGGTGTTGTCATAGTGGACAAACATATACCCGAACACAGACAGGGCGCCCACCAGCACCAGGGCCACCAGCAGCATGACCTGCTTCTTTTCGAAATGAAGACCTTCTCCCTTGGTGTAGGTGAGCTTCATCCGGTGGGTAATGGGCTGCATGGCCCTCAGGAACACCGTCAGAACCACAGATTCAATGGGGAACATGAACAGGTTCTTGAAGATCCGGGGCAGGGTCAGGGCATAGCTGGATTTGCCGTACATCACAATCTGGAACAGAATGTCAATGGGAGTCTGCAGCAGAATATTGACACACAGGCAGATGGTGAAGCGGCTGAGGATCACCCGGGTGGGGGTGATTTTCTGGCGGTAGAAGAAGAGGGCGAAGATGACGCTGCCGGCAATCTCCGTCAGCACGTAGGGCGCGAAATAGGTGTCGCCCCGGAGCATGACGCCCAGCACGTCGGAGATGATGGCACCCAGGGCACCCACCACGGGGCCGTAGACCATGGCACCCAGGGCGTTGGCCAAAAAGGCGGGAGTAATGTCCAGATTGGGGGCCAGGGGGATTTTTACCAGGGTTTTCAGGGCCACCCGAAGGGCAATGATCAACGCGGCAAAGACCAGCATTTTGGTGTTCTTCAGCTCCGAAGCGGCATCGCGCCAGTAGCCGGCACAGAAGGGGGTGGTATACATGGCAGTGGATCGTACAGTTTTTTTCGGCATAATAATGACCTCCTGAATGTGAGACAATCATCGGCTGCTGCAAATTGCCGGATAAACAAAAAGCCCCCGTGCAAAGCACAAGGGGAGTTTCATGGATCCGAAAAGAGATAGCAGCGCATCAGCCGACCGATTCGTCCGACCGAGTTTCGCCCCGTCATAATGGAGGTGTTCCAATATGGGCAGCGGGTGCGAAGACCCCATCGCGGACAACGTCCTTCGTCTGCCACACAACTCCCCATCTTGACAGCACTTCACGCGAGGTCTTCTACTCTGTTCCCGCTTATCATACACGATTATTGGGCAAATGTAAATCCCCAATTTACAAAAAACGGGACAATATCCAAAGCGGGGAAACAAATAGAAGAAATACGCCTGCGGCATTCGCGGTGTTTCCCGGGAGCATGGGGGTAAAATAAGGGTAACCACATTTTACTTAGGGGGACAGGCGATGCAGTGCCGGAAATTGAAGACTTATATGGAAACGGGCCGTGTGGCATTTTTGCCGGCACGGTCCATTAAACCCAATCCAGCCCAGCCCCGGAAGATCTTTCGGGAGGAGGCCTTGGAGGAACTGGCCCGGAGCATTGGGGAGCATGGGATTTTGCAGCCCCTTTCGGTGCGGCGGGTGGAAGGAGGCTATGAGCTGATTGCCGGGGAGCGGAGACTCCGGGCAGGGCAGATGGCAGGGCTTACGGAGATTCCCTGCATCATTATGAATATGGATGACAAAGAATCGGGGCTGACAGCCCTGGTGGAGAATCTCCAGCGGCAGGATCTGGATTATATTGTGGGGGCCCGGGGGATGTCCTTTCTAATCACCCGGTTTTCCATGAGCCAGGAGCAGGTGGCCCGGGTGATCGGCAAAAGCCAAAGCGCCGTGGCCAACAAGCTGCGGCTGCTGCGCCACAGCAACGCGGTCTTGGAGGCCCTCCGGGAGGGGGAACTGACGGAGCGCCACGCCCGGGCCCTGCTGAAGCTGCCCACGGAGCCGGAAAAGCTTCAGGCCATCTCCCGGATTGTGGAACTGGGCATGGGGGTGGCCCGGACGGAGCAGTACATTGAGCAGCTGCTGCAGAAAAAGGAGCCGGAGGGCTCCGTAGTGAACTTAAGCGCCTTTTTGAACAACCTGAACCAGTCCCTGGCCCGGATCCAGCGCAGCGGCATCGGTGCCGTTTCCGAGCGCCGGGAAACCGAGGACCGGATCGTGCTGACCATTACCATCCCCAAGCGATAGAAACCGCCCCGAAGCACGGCCGCTTCGGGGCGTTGGTCTGTTTTCTTAGAATGCGCACTTGGCGGCAATGTATTCCTTCAGCTGGCTGATGGGAATACGAACCTGCTCCATGGTGTCCCGGTCACGGACGGTGACGCACTCGTCGCCTTCGGCATCGCCGTCACCCACGGTCTGGAAGTCCACGGTGATGCACAGGGGGGTGCCGATCTCATCCTGACGGCGGTAGCGCTTGCCGATGGAACCGGCATCGTCGAAGTCCACCATGAAGTCCTTCTGCAGCTCGTGGAAGATCTCCTCAGCCTTGGGGCTCAGCTTCTTGGACAGGGGAAGCACAGCAGCCTTGAAGGGAGCCAGAGCGGGATGCAGATGCAGCACGGTGCGGATGTCGGGGTTGCCCTTCTTGTCGGTGCCAACCACTTCTTCGTCATAGGCTTCGCACAGGAAGGCCAGGGCCACACGGTCACAGCCCAGGCTGGGCTCGATGACGTAGGGGATATAGTGCTCATTGGCTTCCTGATCGTAGTATTCCAGGCTCTTGCCGGAGGCCTCCTG
>JAZSLC010000103.1:0-2576 GCA_045535175.1 Faecousia sp.
TATTTCCGCTGTGCATACCGATCTCTTGCGGCCAGTTACCGTCAGGCCATCGAAGAGCTGGAAGCCAATACCGGCTGTACCTATGAAAAACTTTACATTGTAGGCGGTGGCGCCAAAAACGCCTTCCTGAACCGCCTGACAGAGGAAGTTACCGGCAAACTGGTCATCGCCCTGCCCATCGAAGCCACGGCCTTGGGCAATCTGAAAATACAAATGGAGGTCAAATAATATGTCTTACATAGAAGCAAAAGCCAGATACGCGGCCCTCGGCATTGACACCGATGGGGCAATTGCAAAGCTGAAAAACGTTCCCGTGGCCCTGCATTGCTGGCAGGGTGACGATGTCCGGGGCTTCGATACCGACCCCAGCAAACCCCTCACCGGCGGCATCCAGACCACTGGCAACTATCCCGGCAGAGCCCGGACCCCGGAAGAGCTGATGGCGGACCTGGACATGGTGCTGAAGCTGTGCCCCGGCACCAAGAAAATGAATCTCCATGCCAGTTACGCCATTTTTGAGGATGGAGACTGGGCGGACCGGGACAAGCTGGAGCCCAGGCACTTTCAGAAATGGGTGGACTTCTGCAAAGAAAGGGGGTTGGGCTGCGACTTTAACCCCACCTTCTTCTCCCACCCCAAGGCAAGCGGCCTGACCCTGTCTTCTCCGGACCCTGAGATCCGCAAGTTCTGGATCGATCACGGCAAGGCCTGCATCCGCATTTCCAATTACCTTGCCGAAGAACTGGG
Source organism: Faecousia sp. (assembly GCA_045535175.1). GTDB lineage: Bacteria > Bacillota > Clostridia > Oscillospirales > Oscillospiraceae > Faecousia. The sequence continues at coordinate 748 of JAZSLC010000103.1, forward strand.
CCAGCCCTGCATTATGAATATCTGGACCGGTGACGGCTTCAAGGATATCCCTGCCGATCGGATGGGCCCCAGAGTTCGCTATAAGGAAGCCATTGATGAGATTCTCTCTGAACCCTTCGACTTCAACAAGGTAAAGCCCTGTGTGGAGAGCAAGGTCTTCGGCATCGGCGTGGAGGCCTACACCGTGGGCTCTGCGGAATTCACCCTCAGTTATGCGGCCACGAATCCCGGCAAGTGCATCCCCCTGATGGACAACGGCCACTACCATCCCACCGAAGTGGTTTCCGATAAGATTCCTGCCCTGCTGGCCTTCTTCCCGGAGATTGCCCTGCACATTACCCGGCCCATCCGCTGGGACAGTGATCATGTGGTGCTGCTGGACGATGAAACCAAAGAGCTCTGCAAGGAGATCGTCCGCTGCGGCGGCCTGGATGGCTCTGTAAAGATTGCCCTGGACTATTTTGATGCTTCCATCAACCGAATCTCCGCCTGGACGGTTGGCCTGCGCAACGTCCAGAAGGCCCTGCTGATGGCCCTGTGCACACCGGACCTGACGGCCTTGCAGAATGCCGACAACTGGACCGAGCTGATGGTCATTCAGGAAGAGCTGAAGACCATGCCCTTCGGCGAAATCTGGACGGAGTATTGCCGCCGGTGCGGTGTCCCCGCTGACGGCGAGTGGTTTGCCCAGGTGAAGCAATACGAAAAAGACGTGCTGTCCCTGCGGTCATAAAGGAGCGAACATGATGAAAACAAAAGCCATTCGTCTGCGCGGAAAATGCGATCTGCGGCTGGAGGAGTTTAATCTGCCGGAAATGGGCGAAGATCAGATCCTGGCAGAGGTGTTTTCCAACAGCATCTGTATGTCTTCTCACAAAGCCGTTCTGCAAGGCTCCGCCCACAAGCGGGTCCACAACGACATTGACATCCACCCGCCCATCATCGGCCATGAAATGTGCGGTCAGATTCTGAAGGTGGGCAGCAAATGGGCCCATAAGTACAAGCCCGGTGACCGTTTCACCATGCAGACTGCCCTGAACTACCAGGGCACCTTGTGGGCCCCCGGATATTCCTATGAATTCGTAGGCGGCAACGCCACCCATATTCTGATTCCCAACGAAGTCATGGAGTGTGATTGCCTGCTGCCTTACAAGGGAGAGGCCTGGTTCTACGGGTCCCTTTCCGAGCCGGTATCCTGTGTTGTGGGTGCATTCCATGCCAATTACCACACCAAAAACGGCAGTTACGTCCATGAGATGGGCATTCGTGAGGGAGGCAAGCTGGCTATCATTGCCGGTCTGGGCCCCATGGGTTTGGGTGCCATCGATTATGCCCTGGGCTGTGACCGAAAGCCCGGTCTGCTGGTGGTAACCAGTACCAAAAACGAGCTGATCCAGCGCTCAAGAAGCATCTTCCCGGAAGAATATGCCGCCGCCCAAGGCGTAAAACTGATCTATGTGAATACCAAAGAACAGCCTGATGCCGCAGCATACCTTTTGGAACTCACAGAGGGTACAGGCTATGATGACGTTTTCTGCATGGCCCCTGCCCAGCATCTGGTGGAGCTCAGCGACCGGATCCTGGGCCGGGACGGCTGCCTGAACTTCTTTGCCGGTCCCACGGACCCCAAATTCTCTGCACCCTTCAATTTCTCCAATGCCCACTACGCCTCCACCCATGTGGTGGGCCCCTCCGGCGGCAACACCGACGATATGCGGGAGGCCCTGACCATGATGGAAAAGGGACAGATCAATCCTGCTTCCATGATCACCCACATCGGTGGCTTGAATGTAGCAGCAGATACCATATTGCATCTGGACAAGATCCCC
>JAZSLC010000151.1:0-5232 GCA_045535175.1 Faecousia sp.
CTTCAAGGTCACCACCAACCTGGAGGAAGTGGAGTGCATTGTAATGGGCTTCGACACGGAGCTGACCTTCCAGAAGCTCCATGACGTCAGCTACCTGCTGCTGACCCAGCCGGAGCTGCCCTACATCGCCACCAACCCGGACCTGGTGTGCCCCACGGAGTTTGGCAGTGTGCCCGATTGCGGCAGCGTCTGCATCGGCATCAAAAATGCCACCGGCAAAGAGCCCATCGTCATCGGCAAACCCAGCCCCCTGATGCCGCAACTGGCCATGGACAAGCTGGGCATCGCCCCGGACCAAACCTGTGTGGTGGGCGATCGGATCTACACCGATGTCCGCAGCGGTCTGAACGCCGGCTGTGTGGGCATTCTGGTAATGTCCGGTGAGACCACCTACGAGATCCTGGAAGCCTCCGATGTGAAGCCCGATCTGGTGCTCTCCAGCGGCCAGGAAATCCTGGATGTTCTGAAAACATTATAAGCAAAGCGGTCACCCCGGTTCTTCCCGGGATGACCGTTTTTCTGTTTCTGTGCTTGTAACGCCGATTTTCCCGTGGTATAATGGGCACATCAATTGCAGGAGGCGATCCTATGAGCAATCCCAAATTGAGCCGGAAATTCTGGCTGTCGCTGATTATTTTCAGTCTCGTGGGCCAGGTGGCCTGGGTCATGGAAAACATGTACCTGAATGTGTTCATCTACAAGGAATTCCATGCCAGCGCCGGAGCCATTTCCGCCATGGTGGGAGCCAGCAGTGTGGCTGCCACCGTCACCACGCTGCTGATCGGTGCCCTTTCCGACAAGCTGGGCAAGCGCAAGATCTTTATTTGCGGTGGCTACCTTTGCTGGGGCATCAGCATTTGGGCCTTTGCGCTGCTGCGGATGCAGATTCTGGAGCCCCTGGTGGGCTCTGCCGCTCTGGCTGCCAGCCTTGGCATCGGCCTGGTGATCGCCCTGGACTGCATAATGACCTTCTTCGGCTCTGCCGCCAATGATGCCGCCTTCAATGCCTGGCTTACCGACTCCACTGACGAAACCAATCGTGGAGCCGCCGAAGGCATTAACGCCATGATGCCCATGCTGGCCATTTTGGTGGTGTTCGGCGGTGCCATGTTCCTGAACGAGGAATGGAACCACTACTGGACCATCTTCTTCGGTACCATCGGTTCCATTGTGCTGATTCTGGGCATTGCAGGCTTCTTCCTCATTGAAGAGGCTCCCGTAAACACCTCCGACAACGCCAGTTACCTGAAAAACCTGATCTATGGTTTCCGGCCCTCGGTGATTCGGGAGAACGCCGGGCTGTACCTGACATTGCTGGCTTACGCCGTTTTCGGCATTTCCATCCAGATCTTCATGCCCTACCTGATCCTCTATTACACCGAAACCCTGGGCATGGACAACTATGTGCTTATCTTCGCCCCGGCCATCGTGCTGGCGGCGGCCTTCACCTTCTTCTACGGCAAAGTCTACGACCGGAAGGGCTTTGCCTTCTCGGTACTTCCCTCCCTGGGTCTGCTGATGATGGGCTATGTGCTGCTCTACTGCTTCCGGCACACGGTGCCCGTGTTCCTGGGGACCCTGATCATGCTTTGCGGCTATCTCTCCTCCATGGCGGTGTTTGGTGCCATGCTCCGGGACCGGACGCCCGAAAACAAAGCCGGTATGTTCCAGGGCCAGCGGATCATTGGTCAGGTGCTGGTGCCCGGCATCATCGGTCCCGCCATCGGCGCAGCGGTTCTGGCCAATGCCGATACGATCATCAACAGTGACGGAACCGAAAGCTTCCTGCCCAACCGGAACATCTTCCTGGCCGCTCTGATTGCAGCCTTTGCCATTTTCGCCGCCCTGATTCCTCTGTTTGGGAAGCTGAAAAAGGAGAAACATTATGTCAACTAAACTGATGACCCCCCAGGGAGAGAACCTGATCGGTATCCCCTGGAATACATACCCCAGGCCCCAGCTCCGACGCAATAATTATGTAAACCTCAATGGTGAATGGGACTTCGCGGTGACGGAATCCGACCTGCCGGATTCCTATGACCGGAAGATTCTGGTGCCCTTTTGCCCGGAAAGCGCCCTTTCCGGCCTGGAAGAGCACTTTGCAGAGGGTGCAAGTCTTTGTTACCGCCGGAATCTGCCCATTCCGGAGGGCAGCGGTCGGGTGCTGCTGCACATCGGCGCTGCGGACCAGATTCTTGAATGTTATGTAAACAAAATCCTGGTGGGCACACACGAAGGCGGTTACGAAGCCATGTCCTTTGACATCACCGATGCCCTGGGTGCCGACAACACCCTGGAAATTCTGGTGCGGGATGACCTGCGTGATCAGAGATTCCCCTACGGCAAGCAAGTAATGAACCGGGGTGGTATGTGGTACACCCCCGTTTCCGGCATCTGGCAGACGGTCTGGCTGGAGCGGGTTCCCAAGAGTTATGTAAACTCCCTAAGAATCGATGTTACCCTCACCGCCGCCACAGTTACCGTCACCCCCGCTCTCAGCGGCACCGTCACCTGTGAAGGAAAGGTCTATCCCCTGACCGAAGGCAAGGCGGTCATCACCCCGGAGGAACCACATCTTTGGAGCCCGGAGGATCCCTACCTCTACGATTTCGTTTTGGAAACCCGGGAGGACCGGTTGGAAAGCTACTTCGCCCTGCGGACTCTGGAAATCAAAACCGTGGACGGCTATCCCCGGCTGTGTCTCAACGGCAAGCCCTACTTCTTCCACGGCTTGCTGGACCAGGGTTACTGGCCCGAGGGTTTGCTGACCCCTCCCACTCCCGAAAGCTACACCCAGGACATTCTGGCCATGAAGGGCCTGGGCTTCAATATGCTGCGAAAGCACATCAAGGTGGAAGCAGAGGAATTCTATTACCAGTGCGACAAACTGGGCATGGTGGTCTTCCAGGACATGGTCAACAACGGCGACTACAACTACAACCGGGACACGGTTTTTCCAACCATTGGTGTGCAGAAGCTGTCCGACAAAGGCTTCCACAAGGACCCGGACACCCGAAAGGCCTTCCTGGATGCCATGGAAGCCACAGTCCGTCAGCTTTACAACCACCCCTGCATCTGCTACTGGACCATTTTCAACGAAGGTTGGGGCCAGTTTGACAGCACACCAGTATACCGCCGGCTGAAGGAGCTGGACAGCAGCCGCTTCATCGACACCACCTCCGGCTGGTTCCGGGGCAGTGAAACCGATGTGGAAAGCCTGCACGTTTACTTTAACGGCTGGCGCTGGCTGAAGCGCCGGTACAAAAAGCCCCTGGTCCTCAGCGAGTTTGGCGGCTATGTCTATAAAGTGGACGGCCACATTTTCAACACCGAGAACACCTACGGCTACCGCACCTGCACCTCCCAGGATGTCTTTATGGCAGACCTGGAGAAGCTCTACCGGGAAAAGATCCTGCCGGCCGTGAAGCGCGGCCTGTGTGCTGCGGTCTACACCCAGGTCAGTGACGTGGAAGACGAGATCAACGGCTTGCTGACCTACGACCGAAAAGTCTGCAAACCGGACCAAACGACCATGCTCGCCATCGCCCGGGACCTGATGAAAGAAATAGAATAAACGAAGCCGGCAGTTCAGAAGAACTGCCGGTTTTTATATCGCAAATATTTCATCATAAGTGGCATTCAGGATTTCCCGAATCAGGATAATCTCATCCGGATACAGATGCCGCTGCCCCACTTCAATTTTTGCCACAGCACTTCTTGTAATATCGCAACCGCGCAATTGAAGCTTCGCTGCCAGAGTATCCTGGGTCATGCCTCTGTCTTCCCGAATACGGCGAATGTTTTTACCTACCTTTGCTTCCATTTCCCAATTCATGTCAAGCACCCTTTGCACCTATATTGGAACACTTCTCTTGACATGATTTTAATGCAGTGTTATGATAATTATGCACCTATATAGGTGCATAAGAAAATATCTATACGGAAACATCCCCCCAGATGAGAAAATGGGTGTGCCATCACACACAGCACACCCAACGTTCTATTCCCTTACGCCCAGCAAATCCTCAAAAGAAACATTCAGGCACTTCGCAAGGTAAACGATTTCAATATCCGTCACGAATCGTTTTCCGGCCTCAATTCGCTGCACCGCATTTTTGTCCACATCAAGTCCCAGCAGCTGCAGCGCATCCGCAAGTTCCCGCTGGGATTTACCCATCTTCTTGCGATAATGTGCCACCTGAATGCCACAAACATTGTTCCGCCCCTGATCTGATTTATTGATAAACATAGCTTCTGCCCCTTTGACATTCTGTTCTTGTCATTAAGGAAAGTATATGCTATGATAAGGATGCATTTGACATTCAGTAAATGTCGCATCAAAATATATCGACCATAAAACAGGAGTATTTATGCTATGATGCAGCCAAAGGATTCCTATCTTGCCGGTTATCTGACCGGATACCGGGACGGAGTGCGCCATGCCTTCGAAGGCAAAGTTTCGCCTTCAATCGATGCAGACCTTTTAGACCTTCCAATTGATGCTATGAACCTCTCCACACGGGCACGCAATTGCCTGATCGGCGCTCACTGCAACTGCATCCGTGATGTGGTATCCCTCAGCGATCTGAGGATTTCAACCATGAGAAATCTGGGTATCAAGACCGCATCAGAAATCGCCAAGTGGCTTCATAGCCAGGGCCTTTGCTACAGTGCATGGAGCCGATACCAATAAAGCCCACACCCTGCGCCGTGTGTTAAGGTTACTGCAGAAATCCCTTGAGTCTGACCAGCAGATGGTCTGCCCCCTCATAGAGAAAGAATGCCCCCAGGCTTACAGGAATCCACAGCAAGCTGTACATCAGACAGATCTGCCCCATAAAGTTCAGAGGAACGCCCCGGTAATCCCAGACGCTGTAATCCCGGTTCACCAGCAGGCCAGTCAGCAGCTCCACAGCGGTGATGATGCCGCTTCCGGCAAGGCATTTCAGGGCCGGATGCCATTTACTCCGACTCAGCTTCCCCAACAGCAGAAAGCAGGTGCCCCCTGCCAGAAACATACTGCCGTGACTTCTCCCCCGCCACAGCAGCTCCAGCCCCACATAAGTCGGAGGCCAAGCGGTCTTAGGAAGTGTTAACTACAACTCCTTGGCTCACAGAACGACATGGCTACGATCCGACTTCTCAGCTTCCCCAACAGCAGAAAGCAGGTGCCCCCTGCCAGAAACATACTGCCGTGACTTCTCCCCCGCCACAGCAGCTCCAGCCCCACAT
>JAZSLC010000093.1:0-3948 GCA_045535175.1 Faecousia sp.
CACGATGTGGATACCTGGATGTTCTTCAAATGGATCTTCAAAACTTTCTGTGCCGTACTGATCGTGACCAACACCTGGAATATTGTCATGGGTGTATTCGATGTGGCGCAAAGCGTTGTCAACAGCAGCGCAGGCGTTATCATCGGCAATACCTCCATCGATGTAAACAGCGTGATAACCGATATGGAGGGCCAGCTTGAAGCACTGCCCACCGGTGAATTGTTCGGACTATGGTTCCAGTCCCTGTTTGTGGGTTTGACCATGAACGCACTGTCCATCTGCATCATGCTGGTCATTTATGGACGCATGATCGAGGTGTACCTGACGACCTCCATCGGACCGATTCCCCTTGCCACCATGACCAACCGGGATTGGGGCACCACGGGGCAGAATTACCTTCGCTCCCTGTTTGCCCTGGGATTCCAGGCGTTTCTGATTATGGTGTGCGTGGGGATCTATTCTGTCCTGGTGCAGGGAATCGCCACAAGCGGCGATATTTCCGGAGCCATCTGGACCTGTATGGGCTATACCGTGCTGCTGTGCTTCGCATTGTTCAAAACGGGCTCTCTTTCCAAATCCCTGTTCGGCGCACACTAAATTGATGAAAAATCTCAATATCCGTGCTATTATGTAACAGGGTGATTTTATGAAAAGAAGATTTTATAAATTGAAACTGAGCAAACAGCATATCACATTATTCTTGCTTAAAGATGCCGTTTCTACGCTTAGCAAAAGCATTGGTGATGATAGTGGAGCTCCTTACAAAGTTACAATCAGAAAAATCCCTCCGGTTGAAACCGACCTTGTTACAGTTGGTAAACTAAATAATAATATCAAATTTGAAGTACGAGAAAAGGAATCCCATCATAACGAAGCACATTTCCATATTACTATTCGTGGAGAAGGTAGTGGTAGTTACAGGATAAGTGACTTCACTGCTATTGAAACAGATATCCCAAGAAAAACAGAAAAGAAACTGCTAGCTTGGGCACAAGAAAACAGGCAAACCCTTATTGACACTTGGAATCAGTTTCATGGATATAGAATCACAGTTGCATAAAGATCAAGAGGATGCTTCGGCATCCTCTTTTCTATTGGAGGTGAATCAATGGCCTATGTGACCATACCCAAAGACCTTACCAAGGTCAAATCCAAAGTGCTGTTCGGACTGACACGCCGGCAGCTTATCTGTTTCGGAGCTGCGGTACTTGTAGGAGTGCCGCTTTTCTTTTTGCTCCGAAATGCTGTCGCTTCCAGCCTGGCGACCCTGTGTATGATTCTGGTGATGCTGCCTTTCTTTCTGCTTGCCATGTATGAAAAGCATGGGCAGCCTCTGGAAGTGATCCTGAATCAGATGATTCAGACCATGTTTGTAAGGCCAAAGGTGAGGCCGTATCAAACAAATAATCTGTATTCTGCCCTGGAGCGGCAAATCAAAGTGGCAAAGGAGGTGCGCGCGGTTGTCCAAACGCCCCAAGCAACGCCAAGAGCCGACAGGAAAACCAAAGCGTAAGCTGACTGCGGGTGAGAAGCGGGAGATCCGCAGGATCATGGAAAGTGCCAGAGGCAACGGCAAGCCCCATACGGCCCAGGATACCTTGTCCTTTCGGCAGATGTACCCGGACGGGCTATGCAAGCTGGATGAAACCACCTGGTCCCGGTGCATTGAGTTTGAAGATGTGAACTATCAGCTCGCTCAGCCGGATGCCCAGACCGCCATCTTTGAAGGGCTCTGCGATCTGTACAATTCCTATGACAGTTCTGTTGATATGCAAATATCCCTTCCTTGCCGGCACATGAACCGGGAGGATTTCGTGAAGCGCATCGAGATCGCTGCCCAGGGGGACAGGTTCGACGGCATCCGTGATCTGTATACCCAGATGCTCCGCAGACAGTTGGAGCGGGGTAACAATGGCCTTGTGAAAACCAAGCTCCTGATCCTGACCATCAAAGAAAAGGATATCCGCACCGCCAGAACCCGGTTCTCCCGGATTTTGCTGGATGCCTTGAATCATTTCAAGGTCATTGGAGCCATGGCAAAAGCACTGGACGGCCGGGAGTGGCTGGAGCTGCTGCATGGCATCCTTCATCCGGATGGCGAACGGTTTTCCTTTGAATGGGACTGGCTGGCACCTTCCGGCCTCCATGTAAAGGACTTCATCGCTCCATCTTCCTTCTCCTTTGCCGCAAGGCAGCTCCAGATGGGCGGCAAGTATTGTGCGGCATCCTTCCTGCAAATCACCGCTCCGGAACTGGACGACCGTATTCTGGCGGAAATGCTGAATACGGATAGCGATATTCTTCTGAGCATCCACATTCACAGTATGGATCAGAATGAGGCCATCCGTACCGTCAAGCGGAAAATTACCGACATTGACAGTATGAAGATCGATGCCCAGAAGCGGGCAGTCCGGGAGGGCTTCGATATGGATATCATCCCCACGGACATTGCCACCTACGCAGGAGAGGCCAAGAACATCCTCCGGGATCTGCAAAGCAGAAACGAGCGGATGTTTCTGGTAACATTTCTGATCGTGAACATGGCGGACACAAAACGGAAGCTGGACAATGAGATTGCCCGAACCGCAAGTGTGGCGCAGCAGTATAATTGTCAGCTTACCCGGCTGGACTTTCAGCAGGAGCAGGGTTTTGTATCCGCTTTGCCTCTGGGTGTCAACCAAATCAAGATCCAGCGCGGGCTTACCACTTCTGCTGTGGCAATTATGGTGCCTTTCACCACCCAGGAGATCTTCCAGGGCGGCGATGCTCTGTACTACGGCCTCAATGCCACTTCCGGCAATATGATCCTTGCAGACCGAAAGCAGAACAAAACTCCCAACGGTCTGATCCTGGGCACCACCGGCAGCGGCAAGTCCTTTGCGGCCAAGCGGGAGATCCTGAATGTGTTTCTGGTCACAAAGGACGATATTCTGATCTGCGATCCTGAATCGGAGTATTTCCCCCTGGTGGAGCGTTTGGGTGGGCAGGTGATCCGACTTACCCCTTCCGGCAGCGGAGGCGGTAAGACATTTTACCTGAATCCCATGGATATCAACCTGAACTACTCCGAGGATGATAACCCCCTGTCTCTGAAATCCGACTTCATCCTGTCCTTCTGCGAGGTGGCGGCCGGTGGCCGGGAGGGACTTTCCCCAGTGGAAAAGACCTTGATCGACCGGGCTGTCCGGGCGGTCTACCGTCCCTACATCGCTGATCCCCGGCCGGAGAACATGCCGATCCTGGAGGATCTGTACCGGGAGATCAAACAGCAGCCCGAACCGGAAGCACAGCGTCTGGCATCCGGCCTGGAGCTGTATGTCTACGGCAATCTGAACGCTTTCAACCACCGAACCAATGTGGATATCAACAACCGGCTGGTATGCTTCGATATCAAATCCCTGGGCAAGCAGCTCAAGAATCTGGGTATGTTGGTCATTCAGGATCAGGTCTGGAACCGTGTTACCATCAACCGGAATGAAGGAAAGGCTACGCGTTACTATGTTGACGAGTTCCACCTTCTGCTGCATGGCGAGGTGGCCTCCTGGAGCGTGGAGATCTGGAAGCGATTCCGCAAATGGGGCGGTATCCCCACGGGCATCACCCAGAATGTCAAGGATCTGCTGGCTTCTCCTGAGATCGAGAATATCTTCGAGAACAGCGATTTTATCTATCTGCTGAATCAGGCAGCCGGAGACCGGAGCATCCTGTGCCAGCGGCTAAACATTTCCAGCAAGCAGGCTGGCTATATCAGCAATTCCTGCCCCGGAGAGGGACTGATCTTCTTTGGCAATGTGATTCTGCCCTTTAAGGACGATTTCCCGAAGGATAACGAGCTTTACAGCATTATGACTACGAAACCTGAAGAAGTGATTCGTAGTGAAAATTGAAAGGAGAAATAGCTTTGAGCAATCAGAAAGTTTATATGATCGACGGTGCCATGTATGAGGA
>JAZSLC010000083.1:0-8424 GCA_045535175.1 Faecousia sp.
CCACCAACAACCTGGACATCGAGGCCATCAACTGGCTGGAGGATTCCCTGCTGGACTTCCCTGGCATGGTCATCGTGGTCTCCCATGACCGCCACTCCCAAGTCGGAGGCCAAGCGGTCTTAGGAAGACAAGTGTTAACTACACCTCCTTGGCTCACAGACCGACATGGCTACGATCCGACTTTACGAAAAACCGGACTTTTCCGATGAGGACGGTATGCGCGCATCCGAGTTAGAGGTGGAATTTGCGGAAATGGGCGGCTGGGAAGCGGAAAGCGACGCCTCCCGTCTGCTGCAGGGTCTGGGAATTGAGCCGGAACTGCACTATGATATGATGGCAGATACCGATCCCCGGCTAGAGGTGAAGGTGCTGCTGGCGGCAGCCCTGTTCGGTAACCCCGACATCATCATGCTGGACGAGCCCACCAACAACCTGGACATCGAGGCCATCAACTGGCTGGAAGACTTTTTGCTGGACTTCCCCGGCATGGTCATCGCCGTGAGCCATGACCGCCACTTCCTGAATACCGTCTGCACCCACACCGTGGACATTGACTACGGCAAGATCAAAATGTACGTGGGCAACTACGACTTCTGGTACGAGTCCTCCCAGATGGTCCAGGCCATGATCCGCAACAAGAACAAGCGCAATCAGGAGAAGATCGAGGAGCTGCAGCTGTTTATCCAGCGGTTCTCCGCCAACAAGTCCAAGGCCAAGCAGGCCACCGCCCGCCGGAAGCTCCTGGACAAGCTGACGGTGGAAGAGATGCCCTGCTCCACCCGCCGCTATCCCTTCGTGGGCTTCCAGCAGGAGCGGGAGCTGGGCAAGGATGTGCTGACCGTCAAGGATGTGTCCGTCACCGTGGACGGCGTGAAGCTGCTGGACCGGGTCTACTTCAGCGTGGGCCGTAATGACAAGATCGCCTTCGTGGGCGAGAACGAGCTGGCCCAGACGGCGCTGTTCCAGATCCTCATGGGAGAACTGGAACCCGACGAGGGCAGCATCAAGTGGGGCGTTTCCACCATCCGCAGCTACCTGCCCAAGGATAACTCCGCATACTTCGAGGGCAACACCATGGAGCTGGTGGACTGGCTGCGCCAGTACAGCGCCAAGAAGGACGATGTGTACCTCCGGGGCTTCCTGGGCCGGATGCTCTTCAGCAACGAAGATGTGTTCAAGCCCGTGAACGACCTCTCCGGCGGCGAGAAGGTCCGCTGTATGCTGAGTAAGATGATGCTTTCCGGTGCCAATGTGGTGCTGCTGGACCAGCCCACCAACCACCTGGACATGGAGTCCATCCAGGCGGTCAACAAGGGCCTGGAGGCCTTCCCCGGCGTGGTGCTGCTGGCCTCCCACGACCACGAAATGCTGACCTCCACCTGTAACCGGGTCATCGCCTTCCAGCCCGACGGCACCATCATCGACCGCTACGGCACCTACGACGACTACCTGGCCTGGCAAGCCCAACAAAAGGCCGGCAGTGCCGGCTGAGTCGGCATGGCCGACAGCAAATGCGTGCATAGGTTGGTCTGTTCGACCATCGTGCCTGCGCCGCTCGACCAGAAACGCCCTTGTAGGGACCGACGTCCTCGGCGGTCCTGACGGAACAACGTCCCGTCCTTTTCGTAGGGGCGATCTGTGATCGCCCGTAAACGCCCCATATTTTATCCATCTTCCGGCGGATGGGATCCTTCGGATCTCCGGGCGATCACAGATCGCCCCTACAACCGGAAGCCATATAAATGAATCGGGAGAATCATTATGGAAAAAATCTTAGACATCATTACCGGGAAAATGCAGCAGGCCTTTCAGGATGCCGGCTATGACCCCTCCTTTGGCCGGGTCAGCGTGTCCAATCGGCCGGACCTGTGCGAATACCAGTGCAACGGCGCCCTGGCAGCCGCCAAGCAGTACCGCTGCGCCCCCATTGTCATCGCCAAAGCGGTGGTGGAGAAGCTGAACACCGCCGACTATGACCTGGCGGAAGCCGTCATGCCCGGCTTCATCAACCTGAAGCTCTCCGGGAGCTTCCTGAGCGATTACCTGCAGCAGATGCGCACTGCCCCCCGGTTCGGCACCCCCCAGACCGGCGCCGGCAAGACCGTGGTGGTGGACTACGGCGGCCCCAACGTGGCCAAGCCCCTGCACATCGGCCACCTGCGCTCCGCCATCATCGGCGAGAGCCTGAAGCGGCTCTACAAGTTCTTCGGCTACCACACCGTGGGCGACATCCACCTGGGCGACTGGGGTCTGCAGATGGGCCTGATCGTGGCGGAGCTGAAGGTCAGAAAGCCCGACCTTTGCTACTTCGACCCCAACTTCACCGGCCCCTACCCGGAGGAAGCCCCCTTCACCCTCAGTGAGCTGGAGGAAATCTACCCCGCCGCCTCCGCCAAGAAGAAGGAGGACCCCGCCTTTGCCGAAGCCGCCCACACCGCCACCTTTGAGCTGCAAAGCGGCCGCCCCGGCTACCGGGCCATCTGGAAGCACATTATGCGTGTTTCCGTGGCGGATATGCGGAAAATCTACGACAATCTGGATGTCCACTTCGAGTCCTGGCTGGGCGAGAGCGACGCCGACCCCTACATTCCCCCCATGATCGCCCGGCTGAAGGCCCAGGGCCACGCGGTGGAAAGCGAGGGCGCTCTGGTGTTCCCCGTGGCCCGGGAGGGGGACAAGAAGGAGATTCCCCCCTGCATCCTGGTAAAGTCCGACGGCGCCGCCATCTACGCCACCACGGACCTTGCCACCATGGTCCAGCGGATGCAGGACTTTAACCCCCACAAGATCTTCTACATCACCGACAAGCGCCAGAGCCTCCACTTCGAGCAGATCTTCCGGGCCGCCAAGCTCAGCGGGATCGTCCCCGAAGCGGTGGAGCTGGAGCACCTGGGCTTCGGCACCATGAACGGCAAGGACGGCAAACCCTTCAAGACCCGGGAAGGCGGCGTCATGCGCCTGGAACAGCTGATCCGGGAGATCACCGACTTCGTCCGGGCCAAGGTGGTGGAGAACCGGATCGTGGCCGAGGGCGAAGTGGAGGAAACCACCCGCCGTATCGCCATGGCGGCTCTCAAGTACGGTGACCTTTCGAACCAGCCCACCAAGGACTATATCTTCGACATGGACCGCTTCGCCGCCTTCGAAGGCAACACCGGCCCCTATATCCTCTACACCATCGTGCGCATCAAGTCCATCCTGGCAAAATACGGCGCCTGGGAGCATCTGCCCATCCAGGCTCCCGCCAACGGCCACGCCAAGGACCTGATGATCTCCGTCACCGGCCTGGTGCCGGCCCTGGGGAGCGCCCTGCGGGCCTCCTCTCCCAACCTGATCTGCGCCTATATCTACGAGCTGGCGGGCGCGGTGAACAAGTTCTACCACGAAACCCGGATCCTGGGGGAGGAAAACGAAGACCTGAAGGCCGGCTACATCGCCCTCATCGGCCTGGCCAAGGACATCCTGGAAACCTGTATCCACATCCTGGGCTTCTCTGCCCCCGATAAGATGTAATGCTGTAACCCAAACGAAGAAAGGAACGAATGTTATGAATCCTGCAACACCGGAAATTATGAACGAAATCATGGGCGTGATGGGCATGATGCTGGGCGGCTATGCCGTGACCCTGGTACTGTCTGTGGGCTTTTCTCTGCTGCTGTGGATCCTGCGGAGCCTGGGCCTGTACACCGCCGCCCAGCGCCGGGGCATCAAGAACCCCTGGATGGCCTGGGTCCCCGTGGCGGAGCTGTGGATCCTGGGCAGCCTCTCTGACCAGTACCACTACGTGGCCCGGGGCCAGGTGAAAAACCGCCGCAAGTGGCTCATCGCTCTGACCATCCTCTACGCCCTGACCCTGGTGGCCTACTTTGTGGTGATGGTGGCCAGCCTCTTCAATGTCTTGCAGGAGATCATCCCCATGATCGAGCATGGCATGACCCCCATGGACCCCCGACAGGTGCTGGAGCTGATGGGCCCCATCGGCCTGATGAACCTGCTCATCAGCGGTGTATACCTGTGGATGAACATCCTCCAGTGGATGTGCCTGCACAGCTACTTCGCCTCTGCCGACCCCGGCAACAAGACCGTCTACACGGTGATCGGCATTCTGATCAGCGTCACCATGCCCTTCTTCATCTTCATCTGCCGCAACAAGGACGAAGGCATGCCTCCCCGGAAGGGGGAAGCCGCCCCGGCCCCTGTGATCCCTGCCCCTGTGGCGGAGGAGCCCGGCGGGGAAGAGCCCGTCAATAAGCTTTGATTTTGGAGGAAAAACCATGAAAATTGCAGTTACCTACGAAGCCGGCCAGGTGTTTCAGCACTTCGGCCACACCCCCGCCTTTAAGGTCTACACCGTAGAGGGCGGCAAGATCGTTTCCGGGCAGGTGGTCCCCACCGCCGGCAGCGGCCACGGCGCCCTGGCAGGATTCCTGGAGAACCTGGGGGTCAGCGCCCTGATCTGCGGCGGCATCGGTGGCGGAGCCCGGTTTGCCCTGCAGGATGCGGACATCGAAATCTACGGCGGCGTCTCCGGCGATGCGGACGAAGCCGCCCTGGCCCTGGCCGAAGGCCGCCTGGACTATAACCCCAACGCCTCCTGCGGCCACCATCACCACGAAGACGGCCATTCCTGTGGTCATCACCACGAAGACGGCCATTCCTGCGGCCATCACCACGAAGACGGCCACACCTGCGGCCATCACCACCACGATTAATCCAAGAGGAACCACCCCAAGCCTCCCTTGTGTAAAGGGAGGTGCCCAGTGCGCACACTGGGCGGAGGGATTGCCGTCTAGGTTTCGTGGTACGAAGGACCAACGGTACAATCCCCCAGTCAGCTTCGCCGACAGCCCCCTTTACACAAGGGGGCCATGACGTGTACCAATTTATAATTGTCCATAAAAGAACCGCCGTAGCGTTTTGCCACGGCGGTTTTCTTATTCTCTTAAATACCCGCTTAAATCATTCAGCACCCGTTTCTTGTCGGCGGACCAGAGGGGTGCCACCAGGTCCTTTTTGGCTCCGTCCCCGGTGATCCGGTGGACCACTACCTGCTCCGGCAGCACACGGAGGCACCCTTTCAGCCACCGGGCGTACTCCTCAAATTCCAGGCACCGGAACTTCCCGGCCCGGTAATCCGCTTCCAGGTCCGTGCCACGCAGCACGTGCAGCAGGTGAAACTTCACCCCGTCGGTGCCGGCCCGGACCGCAGCGCGGGTGGTCTCCACCGCCATTTCCGGCGTTTCCCCGGGAAGTCCCAGGATGATGTGGGTCACCACCTCGATGCCGGCCTCCTTCAGCCGCCGCACCGCATCCACGTAGACCCCGGTTTCGTACCCCCGGCGGATGTACCGGGCAGTATCGGCATGGACCGTCTGGAGCCCCAGCTCCACGGAAACGGGCTTGATGGCATTTACTTCCCGCAGCACCGCCATCACATCCTCCCCCAGGCAGTCCGGCCGGGTGCCGATGGCAAGGCCCAGGATCTCCTCCGGCCCAATTGCCTCCATATAAAGGTTCCGAAGAACCTCCGCCGGGGCGTAGGTGTTGGTGAAGGACTGAAAATAGGCGATGAACCGGTCCCCGGCCTTGGTTTTCACCAGGCTTTTGGCCCGTTCCAACTGCTGCCGGATGCTGCAGCCCTTTTCGGCGAAGGCGCTGCCTCCGTCACTGCCGCAGAAGATGCAGCCCCCGAAGCCCACTTTTCCGTCCCGGTTGGGGCATGTGAATCCTGCATCGATGGAGAGCTTGTAGACCTTGCAGCCGAACTTCTCCCGGTAATGCTGATTGAGCGATCGGTACATCAGGGCTCGAACCCTTCAAAGATGGGCAGGAACCCCTCGGCTACCGCCGCATCGTGGTCAGCCTTGCTTTTGATGGTCCAGGTGACCCCCTGGGCGCCCCAGATCTTCCGGGCCAGCCGGACCCCCGGCAGGTTCCGGTCAGAGAACCGGTAGGCCACGAAATCCGGCACCGTCAGGAAATTCTCCAGCTGATGGGTCAGGATGAATTCCAGAATGGGGCTCACATGGTGCTTATCGTTTTTGAAGTAGTTTTCCGCCAACTGGCCCCGGATCAGCTGGGGCCGGTTCTTTTTCAGCCAGTAGATGCACCGGGGGTCGAAGGACTCCAGGCAGAAAACGCCCTTATACCGCTCCAGCCGGTTGCAGACGGCCTCCGTCAGGGCGGCGGCGTTGCCATGGGCCTTCAGCTCGATGATCATGGGGGCCTTGCCCTCGAAAAGGTCCAGCACCTGGTCAAAGAGGGGGATCTTCTCGTCGGTGCCTTCCAGCCGGTACTGATCCAGATCTTCCAGGGTCAGATCTTCGATCTTCACATCCACCCCGGCGGTCCGCAGCAATGAGGCATCGTGGATCACCGCCAGGGTGCCGTCCTTCATCAGATGCACGTCCAGCTCAATGCCGTAGCCCTTTTCCAGAGCCAGCCGGAAGGCGGTCATGGAGTTTTCGGGGACGCCATTCCCGTGAAGGCCCCGGTGGGCGTAGCTGAAGCCTTGCAGGGCTTCCAGGCCCGGGTTGCCCTTGCGGCAGCGGATCATCAGCAGATACCCGCCGCAGACCACCACCGCAAGCCCTGATATAATGTATAGTGCGGTCATGGAATTACCTCTTAGTCGTCGTTATCGAAGGCTTCCAGGCCCTTCTTGGCCTCGGCCTTGCTGTCGCCGTGCTTCACCATCAGCATGGTGAAGAAGGCCAGACCCACGAAGATGGAAGCATAGGGGAACAGGGAAGTCATGGCGATCCTGTCCATGAAGATGCCGGAAACGGTGGGAGTCAGGGACTGAGCAGCCATGGAAGCGGTGTAGTAGAAGCCGGTGTACTTGCCCACGTCGGCGCCGGTGCACATCTCCACCACCATGGGGAAGGAGTTGACGTTGATGGTGGCCCAGGCCACGCCGGCCAGGATGAACATGGCGGTCATCAGCCAGGAGGGGCTGGAAGCGGTCAGGAAGCAGCCCACGAAGAAGGCAGTGAACAGCATGGTGATGCCGGCCAGAATGGTCTTCTTTCTGCCGATCTTGGAGGCAACCATACCCACGGGCAGGTAGGCGATGATGGCGGCCACGTTGGCCAGCAGCAATGTGGTGGTGGCGTCCTTGTCCAGCACGTTCTGGGCATAGACGGTGTACTTGGAGGTGATGGCGTTGTAGCCGAAGAACCACAGCACGATGGAGGCCAGCAGGAAAATGAGGCTGCGCATCTCAGCCTTGCTGAGCTTCTTCTTTTCGCCGGTCTGGACGGGCTCTTCGGGCTTGTCCAGGCCCAGAGCGATGCTCTGCTGCTGCATTTCAGCCACCCACTTGGGCTCCTTGACGGTCAGCAGGAAGACTGCCAATGCGGTGAGCATGATGCCGGCCACGATGGCGTAGACGCCGGTGTAGCTCATGTAAGCGTTCTTGACCTTGGAGATGGCGAGCAGTGAGCCGATGCCCAGGACGATGATGCCGCCGGCGTTACCCATCAGGTTGATGATGGCGTTGGCCTTGGAACGCAGGGGCTTCAATGTCACGTCAGGCATCAATGCCACGGCGGGAGTCCGGAAGGTGGCCATGGAGATCAGCAGAAGCAGCAGGATTCCCAGGAAAATGATGAGGGTTGTGGGGTTTTGACCGGTGACGGCAGCGGCGCAGGCCTGACGGGCAGGCACCACATGGCGGGTGTAGAGGTTCACTTCCACTTCCCGGCCGAACTTGTTGCGCTCGGTGGTCTTGGAGTCGGTGGTCAGCTGCATGAACTCCTCCCGGGTGTAGAGGTCGGAGAGCTGATATTCGACACCTTCGGGAGTCACCAGGGTGGCATCCTTCTGCTCGTCGTAGATGATGCCCATGGTGGCGGGGTCGTTGACCTTGGAGTAGCGCTCCACGTTGGCCAGCTGGGCATTGTCAGCCACGCTCAGCAGCATCAGGAAGCACACAGCCAGAATGGTGCCGGTGCGGACGAAGGGGGTCCGGCGGCCGCTCTTGGACTTGCAGCGGTCGGAAATGCCGCCAAACAGGGGCAGCATGAACAGGGCCAGGATGTTGTCCAGGGCCATAACCACGCCGGAGGCGGTCTGGCTCAGGCCGAATTTGCTGGTAAGGGTCATGGCGATGGTCACGTCATAGATCTGCCAGAAGGCGCAGATCAGGAAGAACGCAAAGCCGACCAGGATGGTACGTTTGGTGTTCAGTTTCATCAGGGGGGTCCTCCTCTGTTTTTACGGGCCGAAGCCTGCGTAATGTAACCATTATACAACCCTCCCGTGGAAATGTCCAGCGAAACAAACACGAAACCCCAAGGAAATCCCAACCTCAAGGCCCCCTTGTGCAAGGGGGATACGCCTCATGCCCCCCTTGTGCAAAGGGGGGTGCCCAGTGCGCACACTGGGCAGGGGGATTGCCACCTTCCGCTTTCGTACCCCCCT
>JAZSLC010000186.1:0-28922 GCA_045535175.1 Faecousia sp.
GCCAGTGCAGCAGACATGGTCGCAGGATCCACGGCTTTTCTGCCAAGAATATGCTGATACTTCTTTTGAAAGGACTGGATACCGATACTGATTTTGGTAACACCGGCATCCTTGAGGATTTGGAGAGTATCGACAGTTACATTGTCGGGATGAAGCTCCAGACCGATCCCCTCGGTAATCTCAAAGTACTCCCTGCAGGTATTGATGATCTCCTTCAGCCGGCTGGCGACCAGAGCGGGGGTGCCTCCGCCAAAGTACAGGCTTGTAACCCGTTTCTTTTCCGCATACTGGCTACCGACCATCCGGATCTCTTGCAAAAGCGCATCCAAATACCGGTCGCACACAGCTGCATCATATCTCACCTTACAGTAAGGGCAAAAGTTGCAAATGCTCCTGCAGAAGGGAATGTGGATATATAGACCAAGGTTTTCACAATTGGAATAAGGAAGCGCTTGATCGTATTCGTTTTTGAATGTGAAGGGCTTCCAGGATCTGGTCAGCCAGGATCTTGTTAGATCTGTAATGATACTCATAGGCAATTATATGTATTTCAGATATGTCCGGAGCATCTCGAAGATGATTTTCACATTGCCCCGGAACAGGAGTGTATATTCAGCAACAAAGAAATAACCGCACTGTTCACACAGACCCGGAACCTCGATGCAACGGCCACAGGTGCTGATCTTACCAGCCTCGATGACCAGACACTGGTGGCAGGGTGTTGGAAACTTATTCTCAATCAGGTAAGGAAATGCAGACTTTAGATTGAACACCGGGCAACCCTCGTTCATCATACGCTTGATCGTATCACAGCACTGTGCCTTTTCCTCTTTGGATAGAGCCAGCTCCTTAGTGTCCGGGTAAGGCGTATGGAAATTAAAAGAGACTGCCTTTACATGCTCCGTATCTCTGGCCAGACGGCACACATGATCTACATAGTCCTTATTGATCTGGTTGATGGCCATGTAGAAGCAGATGTTGCTTGCGGTTGCGTTCCGGATATTCTCCAGAATGGTATCGTAAGTGTTGCCACGGATCGTGTTGTGTCTTTCCCGGTCACCGTCCAGGCTCAACAGGATCAGGTCTGCTTCCGGCAGATCAATGGGGAAAGTGCCGTTGGTCACCACATTGACAATCAGGAAGCCCATTTCCTTGGCTTCGATCACCAGATCCCGGAGCGTCTTTTTACCATCCCGCCAGAGAAAAGTTTCGCCACCGCAGAAAAATAGAATTCGCACACCCATATCGTAAAGAGTCTGCATTTCTTTGCGAACCTTTTCATAAGGGTGAACCACTGCGGTGATGTTGTTCACAGAACAGTGCTTGCACTTTAAGTTGCATTTATCGGTGACGATCACCGTACCGAGGATCGGCTCCTTTTTCCGGAACAGGATCGTTTTCACGCCAAACCCGGCAAAGCGAAGAAATGAGGAAAGCTTCATATTGCACCTCCTGAATTCGACAGGTTACCTATACTATATCACAACTGAGCGTCCCTTTCTACTAATTTTTCGCTGCGGATCCGGCTGCGATAAAAAATATGGTAGGCCGGCAGTTCGGAAAAAACAGTAAGTACAGAAATGCTGAAGCCCAATAAGCATGGAAAGAGCGTAAGCCCGCACAGGTGTCAGCCCTAGCACCCTTCTGTAATAAGATGGAATGCTGCAAGTCAACAAGTTTTTATTGTGATACGATAAAAACTTATTGACTTGCAGACAACGGCGTGCTATACTGTTCCCAGAAAGAGCTTGGACAATCAAGGAGGTTATCGTTATGGAACAGAAGCATCTTTCAAAATGGTTGAAACTGATCCTGGTGGGGATTGGTATCTGCGGATTGGTTGTATACGCCCTGGTGGTTCCGATGTACGGCCTGAGCCTTCGATCGTCATATCCTGAATTCTCCAACCGATTTTGGCCCTGGCTGCTTTTTATCTGGGTTTCCGGAATCCCTTGCTTTATGGTGCTGTATTATGGCTGGAAGATCTCCGCAAACATTGGCAATGACCAATCCTTTACAGATCAGAATGCTTCATTGCTGAAGAATATTTCGGTTCTGGCTGCGCTCGATGCAGCGTTCTTTTTCACCGGCAATACTGTGCTGCTTTTCTTGAACATGAGCCACCCCGGTGTGGTGCTTGCTTCCTTTGTGATTGTGTTTGTGGGAGTCGCTGTCTCAGTGACCGCGGCGGCGTTGTCTCATCTGGTGAAGAAAGCTGCCGTGCTGCAGGAACAAAGTGACTGGACCATATAAGGAGGCCCCCCATGGACGGAGAGATCATTTTCAACATTGATGTAATGCTTGCGAAAAGAAAAATGAGCGTTACGGAGTTGGCAGAAAAAGTTGGAATTACCATCGCGAATGTATCTGTACTAAAAAACGGAAAGGCGAAAGCCTTGAAAATATCAACGCTCATAAAGCTGTGTGAAGCATTGGATTGCCAACCGGGGGATATTTTGGAATACAGGAGAGGGGAAGGTAGTATAAAGTGAAGAAACTGCTGGCAATCATTCTTGCATTATGTGTGTTTGCGCTGCCCCTGGCTTCATGTGCGGCGTGGGAAGATAAGGTGGCAGCTTCCTTGGGGGAATATGATAAGTGTGAATTCTTTACCTCGGGTGGATTTCAGGATTATACTGATTATGCAAAATACTATTATACTTCTCCCAACGTTACGGAGAATAAGTATTTGAAGGAAATCAAGGAAACTGACGTAGAAACCTTGAACATCTATTTGGATGATTTTGAGGGATGGGTAGAAACGATCAGGAAAAGTGAACCTTCCAGCGGAGTTGTTGTCAATTATGATTTTGAGCGAAAAATCATCGACATGGAAGATTATTTCTATATAGATTCAGAAGAACACACTTGGAAGGATGGTCATACTTCGCTTGTAAACTACAATGTTTACCTGTTTGATACCCAAACTCAGGTTCTGTATTATTTTCATAACAACATATAGTGCGTCAGAACTGCCAATATGCCTTTGGGGTTCATTCAGGTTTTGCTGTTTGGAGTTTGACACAGGTGCCGGTAAGGGGGCTTTGAAGTGAGAAAAAGTATAAAGATTGGGATGATTGGTTTAGCCGCAGTTCTGATGGTGTTCCTTGTAACCTTACCGCTGATGGGCAGAAACTATGTGCCAAAAATCATAAACGGCGAAGGGTTATCGAAAGCGGCGGCGGACGAAATCATTTCGGTGGAACAAGGGTACTACAATTCCAATCTGCCTTTCTTTGCGACCGGAATTAAGATCATCGAAAACACGGGGGACTATATTCTGTATCGCGTCTACTATTTTCCGTTTATCAGTATCGAAAGAAGCTGTACAAGAGAACCAAATGGCAATTGGATTTTCAATCTGGAGCGGCCATTGTTTTAAGTTGTTTTCTGCCTGACAGGGTCCTCTGTTGTGATCAACGCCCCGACTTGAACGATGATTTCAAGCCGGGGCGTTCTGCGTTGCTTTCGTGATGATTACTTATAATTCGGTGCCTTGCAACTGCGAAAACGGATTGCCATAAACAAAGAGAACAGAAAAAGCTAAATAAATGAAATGCCATGATTGCAAATTCGAATGGGATATGCGATAATATATGCAAACAAATGGACGGAAGTGGTGCGGGGATGGATAAACGGGAAATACTGGAGCGCAATTTTGGTTATGGGGGATTTCGGCCGGGGCAGGAGGAGCTGATTGAGAGCGTTCTTGCGGGGCGGGATGTCTTTGGCATCATGCCCACAGGCGGCGGAAAGAGCATCTGCTATCAAGTGCCGGCTATGATGCTGCCGGGCATCACATTGGTGGTTTCTCCCCTGATCTCCCTGATGCGGGACCAGGTACTGGCGCTGAAAGCTGCCGGTATCCCGGCGGCTTATATCAACAGCACCCTGAGCGGCACACAGATGCAGGCGGTGTACCGCAATCTCCTGGCAGGGAAGTATAAGATCGTATACATTGCACCGGAGCGGCTGGATTACGGTGGATTTGGCAATGTGGTGTCCCAACTGCAGATTTCCTTTCTGGCGGTGGATGAAGCTCACTGCATCTCCCAGTGGGGACAGGATTTTCGACCCAGCTATCTGCGGATTGTCGATTTTATCGGCACACTGCCCAATCGTCCTGTGGTTGGCGCCTTTACTGCAACTGCAACGAAGCAGGTTCGTGAGGATGTGGAGCGGATTTTGAAACTGCGGGAACCGATGCGTACGGTAACGGGTTTTGACAGGCCGAATCTGTCCTTTGAGGTGATCCACCCTGACCGCAAGGACCCGGAGCTGCTGCGCATCCTGGCGTCCAGGAGAAGCAAAAGCGGCATCATTTATTGCGCCACCAGAAAAAAGGTGGAAAGCGTATGCGAAATGCTGCGGCAGTCCGGTTATGAAGCGACCCGGTATCATGCAGGCCTTGACGAGGAAGAGAGAACCGCCAATCAGGAGGATTTCATTCACGACCGAAAGACGGTAATGGTTGCAACCAATGCCTTCGGCATGGGAATCGACAAATCCAACGTAAGCTTCGTAATCCACTACAATATGCCAAAGAGCATCGAAGCATACTATCAGGAGGCGGGCCGCGCAGGCCGGGACGGTACCGATGCGGAGTGCATTCTGCTTTATAACAGTTCCGATGTGACCACTGCGAAATATCTGATCAACAATTCTTCCGACAATGAAGAACTGGATCCGGCAGAGCGGGAGATCATCCGCCTGCAGGATTTGGAGCGGCTTGCCATGATGGTGGGCTATTGCAAAACAAAAGAGTGTCTGCGGGGCTATATTCTGGATTATTTTGGGCAAAAGCACCCGGAAGCCTGCGGAAACTGCGGCAATTGTAAGAGCGAGTTTGAATCGGTGGATATCACCCGGGAAGCGCAGATGATCCTGTCCTGCGTCAAGCGGATCCATGATAAGCTGGGATACCATGTGGGGATCACAGTGGTTGCCCGTGTTTTGCAGGGCAGCAAAGAGAGAAAACTGCTGCAATTGGGGTTGGACGACCTGTCCACTTATGGCCTGATGAAGACCACCGGCAGCACACGGATCCGGGCCATGGCGGACCATTTGGAAGGGCTGGGATACCTGCTCACAGAGTCGGAGCATCAGACGGTGCGGCTGACGCCTGAGGCATCCCAGGTGTTATACCGTGGGCAGACGGTGCAGATGCTGGTGCAGAAGGAACAGGAAGATGCCCGCCCGGCCGCAGTCACCAAACTGTCCGGCGACGAGGCGGATCTTTACGATGCGCTGCGGGAACTGCGGGGGAAACTGGCCAGGGAAGCCAATATCCCTGCGTATGTGGTATTCTCCAATGCCACATTGCAGGATATGGCAAGAAAGAAGCCCAGGACCATGGCAGAATTCAGACGGGTGTCCGGCGTAGGCGAATTAAAAGCATCCTGGTACGGAAAAGTATTTTTGGAGCGGATAAAGGAATATCTGGATTCCCAGTAAAAGGCCAATGCTGAGGAACCGGAAAAGCTGATGCCCTGGCGCCCGGCGGTAAAACACCGGGAACATATACGAAAATAAACGAACAGCAGGATCCCATAAACGGGATCCTGCTGTAATTTGTATGGGACAGGCGGTAATGAACATCACCGGCTAAGTCGGTGCTCTTATAGAACTTTGTTATACACAGTGTAAAAGAATGACATATTATTAAAACCGGCAAGGTATGCCGCTTCCGAGACTGTAAACTCACCGCTGTCAATCATTTTTTTCACTTCGCTGATGCGTATAAGATTGCGGTATTCAATAGGTGATTTGCCGGTATACTCTTTGAATAGCTTTCTGAAATTCGATTCACTCATACCACACATATCTGAATAAAACGATAGCTTTTTGTTTTTATAGTAGTTTGTATTGATTTCTTCAATTGCCGGAAGTATTTTCTGATACTTTTTCGGTACCGTATTTGCTTCTTTCTCAAGGATATCCAAAAAATCATAAACACGTGCAGCAAGGTATGCTGTACTTCGCGTAGCTTCGTTATAGAAAAAGCTGGAAGGGTCGCTTAGCTTTTTTAATATAGGTGCGGCTAAAAATGCGGCATTGGAATCTGTATCAAAAATCAGGATTCTGATAATTGTGTTGTCTTCAAGATATTTTGCAATATACGGATATTTTTTGGGGATAAAAAAGAGCGTGCCTTTTGTTAATGTTACTGTTTCATTTGTGTTTATAAAACGATATTTGATAGATCCGTTCTGGACAACGATCAGCGAATGTCTGTCTTTACCGGAGCGGTACGGAAATTCAAACCCGGAATTTCTCGAAACTTTGACAAATCCCAGGTTATCTATTTTATAATCGAGCTCACCATCAAATCTGATATCTTTCATACATACCTCCGAAAAATGAGCGAATACCATATATTGTTGTCAAATAGGGCGTAGATGTACGTATATGATAATAGTATAATAAATACATTGAAAAATCAATGGTTTTGTGTAAAAACTATATTTATTGAGGAGAATAATCCTTTTATTTGATAGCGATAAATGGATAATAATATATCTGAAACCTCATTAAATGCTGCGTGCGAAAGCTTAGAAGAATATCTGCATTACCGCAAATTTGCTGAGTGCGGATTTTTCGAAAAAGGAGACGAAACAAGATGAATTCAGAACAAATTGAACAGCTTGCAAAAGAATTGTATTATTCAGTGAAGGACTTGCCAGTTATTGATTATCATAATCATTTGTCCGTAGCGGATCTTTCGGAGGACAAGCGATATTTTGATATATATGAGTTATGGATCGCGCCAGACCCGTATAAGCATCGTGCAATGCGTATGTGCGGCGTTTTTGAGGAGTATATCACGGGAAATGCGACCAATAGAGAAAAATTTATAAAATGGTGCGAAACCGTTCCGAAGCTGATCGGGACTCCGCTTTGGCAGTGGTCGCATATGGAGCTTTCGTTTGTTTTCGGCATAGATGAAAGAATCAACGGCGAAAATGCAGCACTTCTGTACGATAAGTGTAATTTGTTACTTGCAGAAAACGAGATAACGGTCAGCGCGCTTCTTAATAAATTCAATGTTGAATATGCCTGCCCGTGTACATCGCTTACAGATGATATATCCTGCTTTTCAGACAGCACACGCTTTGCACCGTCCCTTCGCGGTGACGATATTATAAGTCCAACAAAGGATTTTATAAGAAAGCTTGCAGATATAACTGGACGCGAAATAAATTCGCTTTCTGATTATACATATGCGATATCTCAACGGCTTAAGGCCTTTAAGAATTGTGGCTGTTGCTTTTCGGATCACGCGCTGGATAACGGTTTTCAGTTTTACATAAATGACGGAAAAAATGATGAACGTTTTATAAGAAATCAAGACGGTCCCTTGGATGAATGTGAAAAAGAGCGGCTTGCTTCATACCTTCTTACATTTCTTAGCGCGCAATACGCAAAGCTTGGATTTACAATGCAGCTGCACATAGGCGCGCAGAGATTTACAAGCACGAGATTGCGAAAAGCTGCCGGAAGTGCCGGGGGGTTTGCCGGTATCGGCAACAGTGTGGACGTAAATTCCTTGACAACGTTTTTGGATTGTGTGGAGCAGGGGGAATACGGCTTGCCCAAAACGGTAATTTTCACCTTGAATCCGGCAGACAATGCGCTTGTAAGTGTTTTATCGGGGTCATATGCAAAGGACGGAGTCGCAGGGCTGATCACACAAGGTCCGGCATGGTGGTGGTGTGACCACAAAACCGGCATAACGGATGTGCTTGAAAGTATTGCAGCCTTTGGGGTTTTATATAACTTTATAGGCATGACCACCGACTCCAGAAGTCTGTTGTCCTTCGTGCGGCATGATTATTTCCGCCGCATTCTGTGCCAGTGGATCGGCAATAAGGTCCAGCAGGGCATCCTGCCGGAGGATTTTGACATTCTGTCCCAGACGGTCAGAAGAATGTGCTATGAAAACGCCAAGCACTGCATTGGGCAGTGAGAAAGGAATGAAAGAGATGGATACTTATTTTCACGATAAAGTGGCGGTGATCACCGGCGGTGGCGGCGTGATCTGCTCTCAGGTTGCCAAGGACCTGGCAAAGCTGGGCATCACCGTGGTCCTGGTGGGCCGCACCCTGGAAAAACTGCAGAAAGTGGAAGAAGCCATTGTGGCCCAGGGCGGCAAGTGCGCCTGCTACGCCTGCGATGTGGTGGACCGGGCTGCTGTGAACGCCCTGGCAGAGGAAGTGATCGCCCGGTTCGGCCGCTGCGATTATCTGGTGAACGGTGCCGGCGGCAACAACGCCAAGGCCCAGCCCAATATTGTGGCCTTTGATCCCAGAGAGCTTTCCCAGGATCGGCCCGAGAACCTGAAGGGCTTATATAATGTAGACATGGATGCCTTTGAAAGTGTCCTGCGGATCAACACCATGGGCACCTTCTATCCCACCCTGGCTTTTGCCCGGTATATGGTGGGGAAGGGCGGCAGCATCGTCAACTTTGCTTCCATGAACAGCTATTGCCCCCTGACCCGCAATTTCTCCTACGCCATGAGCAAGGCGGCGGTTGTGAATCTGACCCAGTCCCTGGCGGCTTACTTTGCCGAAGCCGGGATCCGGGTCAATGCGGTGGCCCCCGGCTTCATCGTCAACGAGCGCAGCAAGCTGATCCTTGGCACCGTGGAGGAGGGCCTGACTAAGCGGGGTCAGGATGTGATCAACCACACCGCCATGGGAAAATTCGGAACGGCCGGGGACATGAGCGGTGCCGTACAGTGGCTGCTGGATGAACGGGCCTCCGGCTTCGTTACCGGCATCACCGTGCCGGTGGACGGTGGCTTTTTGACCCTCAGCGGCGTGTAACGAGGTGACCTATGCTTCTGACAGACTATTTTAGAAGCCGGCACGATGCCACCTGGGACATTGCCCTGCAGTGCGGCGTGACCCACGGTGTTATTCGATTGCCGGAGGATGCAGACTTTGACATCTGCAGCAAGGCCCATTGGGAGGCCGTCCATAAGGGCTTTACGGATTTCGGCATCAAGCCCGTCATCATCGAGCCCATGCCCAACGCTCTCCACGACCACATCAAGGCAGGTGACGAAAAACGGGACGAATGTATCGAGAAGGTCATTAAGATGTTCCCCATCATGCGCGACCTGGACATCGGCACCATCTGCTTTAACTTTATGGCCCACATTGGCTGGCTGCGCACCCGGTCCGACTACCCGGAGCGGGGCGGCGCAAGGGTGACCTCCTTCGATATGGAGCAGTTCGCCCCCACCGGCGCAAAGATCACCGCGGAGGAGCTGTGGCATCATTACCGGTATTTCCTGGATGCGGTGCTTCCCGAGGCAGAAAAATACGGCATCAAGCTGGCTCTGCACCCGGATGATCCTCCGGTGCCTCGGCTGGGGGATGTGGAGCGGATTATGATCTCCGGGGAAAACATCCGCAAAGCCATATTTGACATTCACCCCAGTGACAATCTGGGACTTACCATGTGCCAGGCCAATTTCTTTGTCATGGGCGAAGATCTGGAAGAGATGATCCGCCTGTTCCGGGAGAAGATCATGTTCGTCCACTTCCGCAACACCAAGGGCCATCCCAACGCCTTCCGGGAGACCTTCCATGACAACGGCGACATCGATATGGCCTGGATTATGAAGATTTATGCGCAAAACGGCATTGATGTGCCCATCCGGGTGGATCATGTGCCCACCCTGGCAGGGGAGGCTTCCCAGTTTGCAGGCTACGATGCTCTGGGACGGTACTTTGCCATCGGTTATTTGAAGGGAATTCTGGACGCCACTGAAAGGAGATAATTATGATCAGAGTCGAACAAAACGTTATTAAGCAGCAACCGAAATTCTGGAACCACGTGCTTTTCCACCCCACCGATGCCATTGAGGATCCCTGGGGCAAGCAGATTCTGGACCGCATGGCAGCCGACGGTGCCATCGGGACCATCCGCATCTATTCCATGTTTGAGGACATCGTTTACTTCGATGAAAACGGCAGGCTGTGCTATGACTTCCGGGTCAGTGACCTGCGCATTGACTACCTGCTGGAAAAGGGCTATGATCTGCTGATCGCCTATGCCGGTATGCCGGACTGCATTGCCCAGTCCAATGACTTTAAGATGACCGCCGCCAAAAACAAGACCCGCTACAAGGGCAAAATGTGGAACTCCATGCCTCCTAAGGATTTCGCAGTTTGGGAGGAGATCTGCTACGAGTACACGAAGCACCTGGTGGACCGCTACGGCGAGGAGACCGTGGCAAAATGGCACTGCCATTGCCACAACGAGCCCGACGGCGGCTTCTGGATGACCAATCTGGATAAAGAGGATTTTATTCCCAAGAGCGAGGCCTATTGCAAGCTGTACGATGCCTTTGTCAGAGGTGTGCGCCGCGCCTCCAAGGGAATCCGGGTGGGCGGTCCCGCCTTGGCAAGCAGAGTGAAATTCCTGGATCGTTTCCTGGCTCATGTGAAAGAAACGGGCGTGGAAATGAACTATATTGCCCTGCATACCTACGGTACCAATGTGAAGCGGCTGAATTCGGGCGAAAGACCCTTTGCCACGGAAAACCATTTTACCTACACCATTGATCCTTATATGGAGATCCTGCGTAAGTACGGCTTTGAGAATACAGAGCTGATCCTGGACGAATGGGGCGCCTCTGCCCAGGGCTTTTATAATGTTGACGAATGCCCGCCCCTGATTATGCGGGAGCATGAGGCGTTCTCTGCCTATTTCGCAAAGTTCATTTATCAGCTCATCGAATCCGGGATCAACATTTCCAAGCTGATGATCTGCCTGTCCGGTCAGCATGAGATGGTCACCGATTTCTCCGGTTTCCGGAACTTCTTTACCCTGAACTTCATCACAAAACCCATCTACAATGCCCACCTGATGACCTCTAAAATGGGCGACCTGCTGGTGGAAAGCAAGGCAGAGAACGATCACGTCTTTGCAGTCTCCACCAAGGATGAAAAGGGCGGCTATTCCACCCTCCTGACCTACTGCTCCAAGCACTTTGAAGAGGACCTTCCCGAAATCACCGAGGAACTGACCTTCGCCGAGGACATTTCCGGCAAGACCGTCACCATCTGGTGTATTGACAAGACCCACAACAATCCCTACCGGATGTGGGAACGTGCCGGTAAGCCCGAAATGACCGCTGAGCTGCTGAAGGAACTCCGGGCCGAAGGCCTGCTGAAGCCCCTGAAGGTCCATTCCGGCAGCGAGCCTATCCGCCTGAAGCTGACTCCCAACGCAACCTATCTGGTTACGGTTACAGAATAAAGGAGAAAACCATGCAGTTTAACAGCAGAGAAGACATCATTGCCATTACGCCCCTGTGGAAGGGCGAGCGCTTTCCCGATGGCCGCCCCAAGGTGGCGGACAAGTACCTGGATGCCCTGTACAACATGACCCTGGAAGAGGTCTGGAAGCCCATCTTTGTGGCAGGCTATGAGCATCAGTTCGTAGCCATCCAGCCCCTGCATCCGGAATTTAAGGAAGACGGTTCCGTGAACCGAAAGCTCATCGGCCGGGCACTGACGGCGGCTTATGTGCCTACCCGTCCCGACTATTATGAAGCCTCCTGCGCCATTGCCCGGCAGCAGGGCTGGAGCGGTACCCCCAACCAGTGGGTGGTGGATCAGCTGGGCCACCGGGATGTGCTGGTGGTGGATATGTTTGACAAGATCTATAAGGGCACCTTCCTGGGGGGCAACCTGACCACGGCCCTGAGAACCAAAACCGGCACCGGCGGTGCGGTGATCTGGGGCGGCATCCGGGATGTGGAGCAGATGCACAAGGTCCCCGATGTACAGGTATACTACCGGGGTATCGACCCCACACCCATCCGGGAGTTTGCCATGCTCAGCATGAATATGCCCGTCCGTCTGGGCACCGATCGGGATACGGCCATTTGCCTGCCCGGTGACGTGGTCTACGGCTGCAGCGGCGGTGTGCTGTTCATTCCGCCCCATCTGGTGGCGGACGTGGTGGAAGGCGGTGCCAAGACCCAGGTCAAGGATATGTTTGGCTTTGAGATGATCAGCGCCAACAAGTTCACCACTGCCCAGATCGACAAGAACACCTGGTCCGTGGAAATGCTGGATATGCTGATGGAATACATCCGTACCGAGCCGGCAGCAGCCCCTTACCGGGATCTGGACTGGAGCAAAGAATACGAGCTGGCCCGCAACGGCGACCCCAACGATACCCAATCTGCACTTTAATGATAATGAGCCGGAAATAAGGTGCATAATAAAATAAGTCTGTCGCACCGGAAAAGGTGATAGCCGGTGCGACAGACTTTTTTATTTACCGGTAACTCTGTTTCGGTAGGCGAGAGGCGGTTCGCCAAAATAACGCTTATATGCCTTATGAAAAGAGTTTTTGTTGTGCTTCCCTTGTCGAAGTCGATTATCGCGGTTGTTACCATGTACTATGCGGTCTCCCATTGGAATTCCTATTTCAGCGCATTTTTGTACTTGAATGACAGAGAATTATTCCCGCTGCAGTTGTTCCTGCGGGATATTCTGGTAAACAGCCAGTTTGACAACAGTATTGTCGATGATCCGGAGATGGCGGAAGTGGTTCAGAGCGCGGCAGATGCTTTGAAATACTCGATTATTGTAATTTCGACTGCGCCGTTGATGCTTGCATATCCGCTTGTTCAGAAACATTTTGTCAAAGGAATCATGGTTGGTAGTGTGAAAGGCTGAGTACCCCTTGAAAAAAAGCAGTTTTTTCTGGAGGGATCCGCTAAAAACATAGTATCTAACGGGCAAGAGGACTTTCCGCTCACATGAGCTGGAAGTCCTCTTTGGCATTTAATCTGTGGAAATTTAAAACCTGAGTTTTTACGGAGGGAATGACAGATGAAATATACAGATATACTCCCAACCCGGTTAAGGTCAAATATGTGGTCAAAACCCGCTTCCCGATAATGATATAGTCCCCTTAGAGTAGACACTCGAAATAACAGAATTTCGAGACTACACTAAGAGGACTATTTTTATATCACGAAGAACTCACAAGAATAAATCTTACCGTGCTGAGTTAGAATTGCGAACGTCAGGACATCTTTATGAAACCTTTAGCACTACCTTACCGACATTTTCGCCGCGATAGAGGATGTCGTGTGCTTCTTCGGCTTCTGTAATCGGGAGAATCTTATACACGGTAGGCTTGATTTTGCCGTCTGCTACCTTTTCCCACACCTCATTGACAAGATTGGAGAGGATTTTTGCTTTCATTTCTGGCGTTCTGGAGCGAAGCGTACTGCCAATAATCCGGATATTCTTTTTATAGATGTTCTTCAGATCAATTGTGGTGCTTTCTCCTGCAAGTGCTGCGATCACAATCCAGCGGCAGCCATATCTTACATAAGGCAGGCACTCGCCAAGATTTGAACCACCAAGGCAGTCTATTGCAATATCAATCGCTCTGCCGGCGGCTTCCTCGTCCTTCAAAACCGAGGGTAAGTTCTGTGCCCTCGTATCCACCACCAGATCCGCACCTAAGTGCTTTATTTTTTCCGGGTCGCTGATCACTGTAGTGATCACGCGCAGGCCGAACGCCTTTGCCATCGGAATGATCACGCTGGCAAGTCCACTTGCGCCTGCCTGCATAAGCAAGGTATCTCCTGCTTTGGCGTGACCTTCAACAAACAGTTTAAGATATGCCGTTGCAAAAGCTTCGGGAATTGCCGCAGCTTCCGCCATTGTACAATTCTTTGGCACAGGCATACACATATCATACTTCACGGAAACATACTCTGCATAGCCGCCGCCGCCAAGCAGGGCACAAACCTTATCGCCGATTTTGTATTTTGATTTTTCTTTGGCGCCCTCTGTCATTTCAACAATTTCGCCTGAAACTTCAAGTCCCATCCATTCCGGACAGCCCTCGGGAGGGGGATAATCGCCCTCTCTTTGCATAAGGTCTGCACGGTTAAGCGCCGCATATTCAACTTTTATCAAAACATCATCTTCGGCAAGAACAGGATTCGGAACCTGGTCCCATCTCAAACTCTTATCACTATTTACAAGTATTGCTTTCATTTTGCGTTCTCCTTTTTATGCTTGATCAGTTTTATTTGTTTCGGTTTATACCATTCCTTAACAGAGAGAGAATCGTTTTTGCAAGACCGGTTGATCAATTCTTCTTTTGAATTGATCCTCTTTCAAAAGCTTCCCGGTCCTGTTGCAATACTCACCAAATAACATCCGGTAAATAATCGAAATGATCTCTCACGGCCTTTGCCGCTCTGATTGTGGGCTGGGTTCGTACGGCTCGTTCGTCATGCTCTCTCACCGCAAGACAGGAAACACAGCCAAGCTGCGCACCGATCATGCGGTGGATCTTTGAATGGGTACCACCGGACAAAAACAGGAACGGGATTCCCAACTCCTTCTTTAGCAATGTGGTGATTCTCAGGTTTTCCATTTGCTCTTCGTCAGAGTTTCCGGCGGTTACGATTTTTACGATGTCTGCGCCCCTCTTTTTATGCTCGTAGGCAACCTCCAGAACGGTTTCAGCAGGTGCAAACCGGAGAAGATGAGAGGACATCAGCACCTCTTTACCCATACTGTGAAGCCTGTCGATCAGCCTCATTTGACGGTCAATGGCATCCTGCTTCATGGAAAGCTCAAGGCCTATTCCCATACCGCTTTCGCTGTCAAAAAGGCTTGCGGGCACATCGCCCAGTGTCGCTCCGCAGGCCAATGCTTTAACAAGCTCACCGGCAATCTCCTCATCGGAAAAACCTTTGTTTTCGAAGCCTTTGTAATTGGTAATATATATGGGGTGACCGGAGCATGCCGCAAAAATCTTTTTATAATACTCCTCTGTTTTGTATTCCTTTTTCAGCCACTCAAGCTGTATTCCGATGCAATCCGCGCCGTCATAGATGGAGTTTTTAACTGCAAATCTTATACTGTCGGGATTGCCCTTCAAAATCATACCTGTAATGAGAGGTCTGTTTTGATTTAAGAATGTTGGTTTCATATATCAGCACTGCCTTCCTGCGGCATTCCTGCCGCCTTCGATCATACTATTTTCACCGTTTATCAATTGACCCTTAATTGTGATTGTCTTCATTATATCAGCTTGTAAAAAACTGTTCCATATGGTATACTGCAAAAAAAGTAACTATTCTGCAATTCTGTCATAACGGAGGAGTATAAAAAGATGCAGGCCGGAAAGATTTATGTCTCAGAACTATCTACAACAAAGCATATATTTCGTAAATACCATTTTTGCCGTGGAAACAGCAATCAAAGAAAAACCCGAATTGGCGTCATACTAAAAGGCAGCGGAACCTATATCTATTTGAATAAAAAGCTCAATGTAAATGAAGGGGATATCGTGTTTATTCCGGAGAATACTTATTGTTATTCTGAGTGGCACGGAAGTCCTGACATTGAAGTGATATATGTGAGTTGCTTTATGCATTATGAGCAGTTTCAATATGAACCTCAAATTGTTTGCTGCCACAAGGAAATCAGGAACGATCTGATTGAAATAGCCGGTCTATTGTCTGATGATTACCTTGAGGAATTGGAAGCCTATTCACTGTTCTATAAACTGCTGCAGAAGATGCTTCCTCAGATGGTGCAATCCAACATTTTATATGATAAAACATTGCAAACGGCCATTGAATATATTGTTGACAATTGGAATGTTGATTTTTCTGTTGCTGATTTAGCGAAAAAGTGTTGTGTCAGCGAGTCTACGCTTTACCACTTGTTTCAAAAAACACTGGGCCAAACACCTGTCAGCTTTTTGAATTCGATTAAGATTAATAATGCAATAAAGTATTTGGAAAGCAGTAACTATTCTGTTTCCGAGATAAGCAGTATGGTTGGATTCAATTCCGAAAACCATTTCAGAAAGGTTTTCAGAAGCGTCACAAACACAACACCCTCAAAATTCAAAAAGAAGTCAAATAATTGAGATTAAAAGGCAGGTCAAAGAGGATGTAACCTTTGTTTTGCCGGACGGCAGTGAGTCCATGCTGGCGGTGGATTGTGTTCGTATAACAGCAAGAAGTCGCTCTGGGTAACGGAAAGAGGGGATACCATGAAACAAAATGAGATGATTGCCGCTTGGAGGGCGGAAGAGCGCATTGCCCGTATTCATGGCTGGGATTTTTCCCACATTGACGGGCGGTACGAAGAGGAAAAGCTTCCCTGGGATTACCGGGAGATCATCCGGCGGTATCTGGATCCGTCCATGAAGATCCTGGATATTGACACCGGTGGCGGGGAATTCCTGCTGTCGCTGAACCATCCCTATGAGAACACGGCGGCGACGGAGGGCTATCCGCCCAATGTGGAGTTGTGCAGACGGGTGCTTCTGCCTTTGGGCATTGACTTTCGCCCGGGCGATGGAACAAAGCGGCTGCCCTTCCCGGATGAAAGCTTTGACATGGTCATCAACCGCCATGGGGATTTTAATGGGGCGGATATTCACCGCATTTTGAAGCCCGGTGGGCTCTTTATCACCCAGCAGGTGGGGGCAGAGAATGACCGGGAACTGGTGAAGCTTCTGTGCGGCGAAACCCAATTGCCCTTCCCGGAGCAGTATTTGGACATTGCATCCGGTCAGTTTCGGGATGCCGGGTTTGAGATTCTGGAGGAGCGGGAAGCTTTTCGGCCCATCCGATTCTATGATGTGGGCGCGTTGGTGTGGTTCGCACGGATCATCCAATGGGAGTTCCCGGACTTTTCCGTGGACACCTGCCTGGAAGGCCTGCTGAACGCACAGCAGATCCTGGAGCAAAAGGGCTGCATCGAAGGGAAGATCCACCGCTTCCTGCTGGTGGCACAAAGGTAAATCATGCAACGAGGGGTGACCGAACGGTCACCCCTCTAAATCAGTTTTTGAGACTTTCCAGCCGCTTGATCTCCCGCAGGATGCTGTCAACGGACTCACCTTCGGTGGTCCAGTCCTCTTTCATGATCTGCAGCATTTGCTTTTGTGCTTCAATGGCACCGTCAATATCGCCCAAAATCATGCAGATCTGGGAAATGGAATCCTCACAATCGGTGAATCTGGGTTTCGGGCGCATGGGCTGGCACTTTTTGAAATACTCCAGTGCATCTTCGTAGCGCCCCAGCTTTGCCAGAATACTTCCATATTCAAACCAGACATGCCACTTGTCCCGGTAACCCTCCAGCATCTTCTGCCACCAGTTCATAGCCTCGGGAAGATTGCACTCGGCATGACAGATGTAGCCCATGTACATCTCATAGTGGTAGGAATGCTCCAGGGCTTTCATCTGCTCCACATAATTTCTTGCCTCTGCCGTGCGGTGGTCGGCAATCAAAAGATCCAGCAGCCAGAAGTAGTTCCGAATATCCTCCGGATGTTCGGCCGTAACAGACTTGTAAAATGCAATCAGGTCGCTGTGGTTGACAAAGTTCCAGTCCTGGTAGGGACCGCGCTCTGCATCAAAGATTGCGTTGTGGGCATCCTTCTTGCCGGGAATCTGCTGCAGCGCAGCTCTGGCCAGGGGCTTTGCCAGTTCGTGGTATTCACTCGCCCGCTTGTTGTAGAGCATCGCCAGCAGAAGTCCCGCCTGTGCGCTGTATTCCGGCTTGTTTTGCAGATCCATCAGATACTTTTCGTGCTGCAGGAATTCGTCATGGGACAGGAACTGTACATCGTAGATCATGTTCTCGATGCGTTCCATACGGTGTTCGTCAGTCATGGCGAACAGTTCGTCGATGGTCACGCCGAAGATGACAGACAGGTCGGGCAGCATCAGAATATCGGGCATATTGGTGCCGCTTTCCCACTTGCTGACGGCCTGGGCAGACACTCCCAGCTTCTGGGCCAGCTGTTCCTGAGTCATGGAGCGGCTTAAACGCAGGGCTTTGATACGGTTTCCAAAATCGAAGTTCATAGGTAGACCTCCTTGCTTTTGATTACAGGCATATTGTATCAGCCGATAAACCAAAAACCTATAACCGGGAAATTGAGCGGAACTTGATGGTTCGTTGAGTTCATTATAGGAAATCAGCGCGAAAATGGCAAGAATCAAACCAGTCTTAAAGAAAATGCTTTCCCGCGGCGGGTGGGTGTGATAGAATAACCCTAAGAAAAGGGGGATGCGCCATGAAAACGGAAACTTTTGAATTCAGAGGACTGAGCGAAGCCAACGGCGCGGAAGCGGCTCGTAAATATATTGCAGAATGGATCAAAGGATCCGGAATTTAGCCCTTGACTCTCCTCTAAGGGGATAGATTACCATAGGCCCAGGAGGTGAATTGTGTGTTCAAAATCGGTGAGTTTTCAAAGCTTTCCATGCTGACGGTCAAGGCACTGCGGTTCTATGAGAAGGAAGGACTGCTGGTCCCGGCCCATGTGGACGAGTGGTCCGGCTATCGCTTTTATGAAGCCGGGCAACTGGAAACGGCGGCAACCATCAAAGCCCTTCGGCAACTGGACTTCAGCGTAGAGGAAATCAAAGCGCACCTTCGCGGTGTGCCGTTTCAGGATGCCCTTCGCGCAAAGAAGGCGGAACTTCAGCAAAGACGGGCCGATCTGTCTGCACGCATCTCCATTATCAACTATCTGATGGAGGAAAGCGAAATGAAGTATCAGGCCGTGATTAAGACGATCGGGGAATGCACCGTTTACAGCGAGGAGCGTAATCTGGAGCGGTATAGTGATGTGACCATGCTGGTGCTGGAGTCTGCCCAGGAATGCCTGCGGCTCAATCCGGGCATCGAATGCACCAAGCCGGACTACGGCTTTTGCGAGTATCTGGATGGAGAGTATAAGCAGAGCAATATGCGCGTGCGCTACTCCCAGGCCGTGACCAAGGCCGGAGTCGGGAATGAACGCATCCAATTCCGGATTCTGCCGGAGACCAAGGCCATCTGCATCTACCATAAGGGGGCCTATGACCGCCTCGGAGAGGCATACGCCTATATCTACCGCTACGCCCTGGAAAACGGCTACCAGGTGGCGGGGCTGCACCGGGAATGCTACATCGACGGTGTTTGGAATAAAGAAAACATAGAAGACTGGCTGACGGAGATACAACTGCCGGTTAAATAATGCGGTTAATCCCGGAATTGCATTTCGCAATTCCGGGATTGGTATGTTTAAACCTTTTTCGCAGCGCAGCTGCACTTCTACCGGTGGGTGAAACCGTGGTGGGGTCAACTGTAAATTGTAATTATATTCCTTAAACGCAAATAATCTCCGCATAAATTGTGTGGATTGATAATTTTTCTTGATATTATTATCGCTGGCTACTGTATGGCATTCAAGAGGTCAGTGGTTCGATCCCACTTGTCTCCATCAAAAGCCCGGAAAACTACTGACTTTTCGGACTTTTTCTAACTTTTGAGATAGTCAAAAATGCCGTGATAATGACCATACATGAGTTCTGACTCGAATTACAATTAGACCATATGAAACGAATTTCTCATGCGTTTCATATGGTCTAATTTATTACGTCTAGTATAAAACTGTTTGTAACAAACCATGTATGTAATTTTCAAATGCGATTTGAGCCCATTATTCGTGCAAACGCACAATGCAATATCCGACCATTTGCGTTGCATTTCACACAAAACAATGCTATAATATTGGTAAATATTACATTGTTAGGAGGGTAACATATGCCTTACGATCTGACAAGCCCGTTGGTTATCGGAATTAGTTCACGCGCACTCTTTAACTTGGAACAGGAAAACTCCATTTTTGAAGAACAGGGACTTGATGCATATGAGGAATATCAGGTAACGCATGAAAATGATATCCTCCAAAAGGGTTCCGCATTTCAGCTGGTCAAAGCTTTCCTGGGACTGAATAAGCTCCAAGAACATCTGGTAGAAGTCATTGTGATGAGCCGCAATAGTCCCAACACCAGCCTGCGAATTTTCAATTCAATTGCTGATTACGATTTGGATATTACACGTGCCGCACTAACCGGTGGTGCTCCGATCGCTCCATATCTCCACGCGTTCAAAACGGATCTTTTCCTTTCTGCAAACCTGCAGGATGTCCAAGAAGCGATTAATAACAACATCGCATCTGCTGTTATTTTAACAAATAGTCCCCTCACAAACGGAAATCAAAAGGTGAAACAAATCCGAATTGCGTTTGACGGTGACGCCGTTCTATTTGGTTCTGATTCCGAAAGAGTTTTCCAGCATCAAGGTTTGGATGCCTTCGCAGAGCACGAAAGAACCAAGGCCGACATTCCGATGAAGGAAGGTCCGTTTACAAATTTCTTGAAAACAATAGCACATATCCAAGCTCAGTTTCCCGATAAGGAAACTGCTCCAATCAGGACTGCGCTTGTAACTGCCCGAAATGCTCCGGCCCATGAAAGAGCCATCAAAACGCTGCGCAAATGGGATGTACGTATAGATGAAGCATTCTTTCTCGGCGGCGTCAGCAAAACGGAGGTTTTGTCTGCTTTTGGGGCGCACATTTTCTTTGACGATCAGTATCGGCACGCACAACCTGCATCTGAAGTTGTTCCTTCCGCTGTTGTTCCCTACCGTGATGGAGAAGATCCCAGCAAATAATATGTCATCTACATATGTGCTAAAGCGGGCAGCCATTTGGCTGTCCGTTTATCATTTATAGCAGGACATTGAATAACATTAGGAAATAGCAATTAACCACTGTCTAACTTTACCCAAAAACATCTTTGTACAAAAAACGAACCACCTTCAGGAGTGTTCAAGCTCCCCGGGGTGGTTTGTTATAGGAATTCAATTTGCTTCAGGTTGGGCCACAGGGTGGTGGCGACATCGGTTAGTAGTTCCTGGTTGGTGGGGAAGAAGAGGGTAACTTTTGGTTTGCGGTTTTTGAGGTTTCCCAACAAGGCAAACACAGCGCGCGGGTGGTGCCTTTGTTTTGGCCATATGACGGTTATGGGCCGGGGGAAAGGTACGGATTCGGCTCGTCTAAAACCCAAGGGATATTGCCTTGAATCTCTAACTGAATAACAGGGGTAGGAAAATCCTCGTCGACCAGGCCGCATCGGTCCGTAAAGTAAAAACCGTAATCAGCTGTCAGCGCGACGATGGCGTTGCGGTCCAATTGGGAATGTTGTTCATCAATTTTGATATATAGTCTCGGACTTTCCAGGATGGTGCCGCAAATGTGGTAAAAACCGTCGTAGAAGGTTAGATTTCCGTCATACGAGTTGTAGGCGGTTGCTTCTGCAGGCTTTCCGATATCCACACCAAGCTGCCGAAAAAATGCTTGAACAGCTTCGGGAAGCAACGGATATGCTTTGCGAAAGTTTCGGCACCCGGCGCATTCACAGCCCAGTTGGTCATCCACGGTTTCGTAGAAGCGACGGGTGCGCTCCACGTCCACATCTACTTTAAATGTACCAAATTCAAAGATCATCATAATACCTCGATTTCTTTCAGATCGCCCCATAGTTTGGTGGCGGCATGGGTTAGTAGTTTCCGGTCGATGGGGGAGAAAAGGGTGACTTTTAGTTTGCGGTTTTTGAGGTTCCACCAGCCGGTGACGGTGCCGTTTACCAGGATGGCAGGGCGGACGATTCCGGCCAGGTTGAAGATTTGACGCATGTGATCCCTGGGGAGGAACAGGCTTTCTGTTTTCTCGTAGCCCAGCATAAGTTGGTCAAAGCCAGCCAGGAACAGGCAATCAGGAAGATCGCCGGTGGGGAGGCCTTGATCGATGTAGAAATAGGACCTGCCGTCCAGAGTGGTTTCGCTGACCGGAAGCAGTTTCAGCCAGGACTTGACCTTGGCCTGAGTGGTGCCGAAGAAGTAGGCGGCGTCCTTGACTGTAGCAGGGCCGAAGTGGGTGAAATACCGTCGTGCCAGCTCCAGATCTGCGTCCGCTTTTGCCATAGGTGTAAACTCCGGGGTCAGGCAAAACACCTTTTGCTCCTGGGGGGCATAGTGCAGAAAACCCCGTTCACACAGTTCCCGGATGCCGCCGCCCCATGGGTCGAACATACTGGTCTCTTCCGCCTCCGTCATGTTCTGCGCCCTGCAGACCGCTTTCAGCTCGTCCCGGCCGAGGGGCCCATCTGCAAGGGTGGCGCGGATGATCTCTGAAAAGTATTTTTGCCGCTCCGGGGTCAGCGACCAGTCGCTTCGCTGGTTCCACCACGTGGGGATG
This sequence comes from Faecousia sp., assembly GCA_045535175.1. Classification (GTDB taxonomy): domain Bacteria; phylum Bacillota; class Clostridia; order Oscillospirales; family Oscillospiraceae; genus Faecousia. Next base: position 22,126 of record JAZSLC010000186.1, read on the forward strand.
CTCCAGTCGTCCAGACGATATGTTTCCGGGTGGATGAACAGCGGCAGGTCATCCATGGCGAATAAATGAGCGGTTCCCCGGAGCGTCCAGTTTTTCAGCAGGGCAGATGTGTCCACGGTATCACAGCGGATGGCCAGAGCATGGAGTGCATGGCTCATAAACTGCGCCTGCACACCGCAAAGGTTTTTCACGGCGGTCTGGGTATCGGTGGGGGCGAGCAGATGCTGCCCGGCCAGTCGCCGCAGTTTGATTTCTTCCAATGTCATAGGCGCAGCTCCTTTCCCAGGTTCTCCGCAAAGGTGTGGTGTCCTTCTTCGGTAAAGTGAACACCGTCGAAGGCAAGTTCGATTTTCCAGTGGCGGGTGTCAACAAAGGGAATACTCAACTTCTCTGCTAATGCCTTGTATTCTTCTGCAAGGCGGATGGACTCAGCTTCCAGCGCATCCGTGGGAACCCAGGAACCCCGCTTCATGGGCGGCGGTGCTACCAGCAGGATCTGCTGGCAATGAGGAAGCAGTGAATTCAAAAAGGCTTCCATTCTGTCGGCGGCTTCCTTTGATGATGCACCCTGCAGCAGATCGTTGGTGCCCAGCATTACAAGGAAAAGATCCACAGGCGCGTGTTCGGTGAGCAAGCGGAGTGCATAGGGACCCCGGGGAATCTCCCGGCCATTGGCACCCAGATTGATGACTTCCCATCCGGTCTGCTTCGCCAACAGATCAACCCAGCGATCTTCTGCACCATAACGGTCACCAAAGAATCCTCTTGGATCGTAGCCGTAAGTATTGGAATCTCCGAAACATAGGATTCGCATTGTAAACCCCTCTCTGTCGTGTGTTATTTATGAAACGGACAGCGTTTGCCGATGCACTGATTATTTTGGCTTTGATGGCGGCAGTGGATGGGGGAGAGTTCCATGGTTACATCCAGATGTTCTTTGGCAAACTTTACGGCTTCGATGATGGCAAGATAAGAGTTGCGCTTGCAGCACCGGGGACCCCCAACTGTGCCAATGGCGTTCAGTGATGCGGAGGTCATCAGGTTGCTCATACCCCATTCCTTTTGCGCCAAAGGTGTGGAGCCGGTGGCGATGGAGATGAACATGCCCGAGCTGATTGCCGCGCCGCAGCTTCCCCAGAAGCCGCAGATACCGCCGGGAACTTTGCGGCCACGGGCCTGCATTTCGCTGAGCGCATTGGGCAGGTCGATGTTTCCGCCTGCGTTTTTATATGCGGTGAGCAGCGCGGAGCCTACCATGATGTGGTGCTCCGGTCCGTGCATATGGCAGAAGGGAAGATCCATCAGGCGGGAAAGAATCGCGTATGGGTCTCTGGACGTTTCGTTCAGGCAAGCGCCGATGATCTGGTCAATGCCTTTGGTATGACATTCGTCACAGACGAAGTGACCGTTTACGCATCGGGCGGTGGAGACCTCTTTTTTGTGACAGATGGCACACTCCATCTCAATTCCCTGGGATAGGTATTCAAGGGGCGCTTTACAGATCAAACATTCTTCTTTCATGGCGCTACCTCCGTGTTTTTTCTTATTTTATCATGTAAGTGCTGCATTTTCAACGGTGGGGAAGTATGTTATAATATCGTCAAAAGTGAGGAGGGTGAAAATGAAGAAGGTTGCGTTTATCTGTGTACACAATTCCTGCCGCAGCCAGATCGCGGAAGCGCTGGGCAAAAAACTGGCAGGGGATGTTTTTGAAAGCTACTCCGCTGGTACGGAAACAAAACCCCGGATCAATCAGGATGCTGTCCGGCTGATGAAGCAGGTTCACGGCATCGATATGGAAGCTACCCAGTACAGCAAGCTCCTGGCCGATATTCCGGAAGTGGATGTGGTTATCACCATGGGATGCAATGTCCAATGCCCGTTCCTGCCCTGCACCCACCGGGAAGATTGGGGTCTGGAAGACCCTACTGGGAAGGGTGATCAAGCCTTTTTAGAAACCATTCGCCTGATCGAAACGAAAATCCTGGAGCTGAAAGCAAAACTGCAATAAATGTAGTGGCACTGCCCAAAGAGGCAGTGCCATGTTTGCAGAGAGGATTTGCCAGCGTGGGCCGGCTTGCGGCGGTGTGTGGGCTTTTCCTCTGGCGTGGGGAAAGGATAGCGGAAATGGGCTGTGTGGCCGGCGTGTCGCGGCTGTGGCGGCAGGAAAGAGAAATGTCCCCCATTCCGAAGAACAGGGGACACCCTTTCAGTTGGGAATCTTCTCCCGGCATTTTTGGGCCATGGAGCGGGGCCAGCCGACTTCCACATCGAAGCCCCGGCTTTCCAGATTGTCGGCGATCTGGTTGTATACGTTGGCCGCATTGGCGTAATCCCCCAGTTCTTCATAGCCGGAAGCCATGGAATAGGCGGCCGAAAGCCAGTCTGGCTCCATCTCCAAAGCCCGCTTCCAATGGGGGAAGGCTTCGTCGATGCGCTTCATATCCCGGAGCAGATCCCCTGCATAGATATGGAGCATAGCGCTTTCCGGGAATCTCGTTTCTGCCTTCTGTACCCACGCCCAGGCGGTATTGTAGTCACCCCCAAAGGAATAGGCCTGGATCAGGCAGATCCACTCATTCAGGTCGTTGCTTCCGGCTTTCACCAGGGGGAGGAAGGTATCGATGCTCTCCTGATTCCGGCCGATCTCCCAGAGGAAATACACCTTCTGTCGCCTGACGGCCCAGTAGACCTCCGGATCCTCTGCGGGTCCCCTTTTGATTACCCGGTCAAAAACCTCCTCCGCCTTTTCCATGCAGACCTGCATCATCTGCTGGTAGAGGATACCGTATAGCCGCAAATCCTCTGTGGTTTGTTTTCCGGACTTCAGCAGTTTCTGATACTCAGCATACGCCTGCATAAAGTCCTCGGGCTTGCGGCTGGCTTCAAAGACACTGCCCAGTCGGTTGGCGTAATTATCATAGGCCACGCTGGTTTCCTTGTACAGATCATCGATGGTGACGCAGTACAGCGCGGCGATTTTGGGAAGGATGGTTACATCCGGCAAGGTGGTGTTGCATTCCCAGCGGGATACGGTCTGGGTGCTGACACCCAATGCCTCTGCGGCCTGCTCCTGGGTCATGTTCTTCGCGATCCGGAACCGTTTCAAATTCTTAGTAAAGATGGTCATTTGTTTTCTTCCCTTCAAGATATTAGAAGCTTCTGATACCATTATACCGAAGCACCGCCATAAGTCCATATCCTGATTTGTGATGAGTGTCTTGAATTCTGATGAGCCCGCGAAAATGCTTACGCTATAAATAAAGAAAAATAATTTTGACGGAGACGGACACAAATGAATTTTTCTGTGATATAATACATTCCGTGAGGAAAACCTCGCGGAAACTGAATAACGCTTCTTACGTCGGTGAACATACGGTTGCGGACCGCAGAAGCGTAGACTCATACATTTGGCGAAATCTGCGCCAAAGATGTATGGGTCTTTTTGTTTCCCCAAAATTCGGGGAACAGGTCGTATTACAATGGAAGGGGAGGTGAATATTTGAAAGAATCCGTTTACAAAAGCTATGACGAACTGCCGCTGTTTCTCAATGCGGAAATGGTGGCAAAGATTCTGGGCGTGTCGCCGTCGTCCGCCTATGAACTGATGCATGAAAAGGATTTCCCGTCCATGCGGATCGGGAACCGACTGATCGTGCCCAAGGCTGAATTCCAGGCCTGGGTCCAAAATCAAATCAAACAGTAAAGGAGGGAAAATCTTGAAGTACGAACGATACCCAACCCGAGATGCAATCCGCAATTACTTTCCGATGCCCAATGAGATTTTCTCTCTGGGACTGTCGACGGGTGAGATTGCTACATACGCCTACCTGATGAAATGCGAGAACCGGGACAGCTACCAATGCTACCCCGCCATGGCAACCATCGGGGATGCCATCGGCAAACAGAAGAACTCGGTCATGAAGTATGTGCGGGGGTTGGAAGAGAAGCAACTCATCTATACCGAGCCCACCACGGTCTGGGGCAAGGACGGAATGAAGCGAAACGGCAACCTGCGCTTTACTATTCGCCCCATCGAGGAAGCGAAGCGGTATCATGTAGAGCAGCAGATGCTGGAAAATGAGAGAAAACGCCTTGCGATGCTGACGACTTAAACCGTGGGCATTATGCACGAAAAGGGGAAAACCTCGTTTTGCGAACGAGGTGCAGGAATAAGGGCGGGCGTCTTTTCCCCGCCCAAATCCCATCGTCCGGCAACGCCGGCCGAGATTTGCTTAGAGCCGCAACGACTTTTGAAAGAGTTGTCTAATTTGCCAGTGGGGGTCAAAATTGACCCCCAAAACAGCCAAAGGCGTCTGAAATCAGGATTTCCTTAGAGCCGCAACGGGTTTTGCGGGGGTCAGAGAGAGAATTGACCAATTTCGGCATCTTTGGTACTAGCTATTCAAAAAGGTTTGTGGTATGTATTGTGACTAAAGAAAGGGGGTAAGACGAATGGCAAACAAACGGCCTGATGGCGATGGACTGGTGCGAAAGCGCAGCGACGGCCGCTGGGAAGGCAGAATTGTGGTGGGACACAAGGAAGATGGGAGGCCCATTTACAGAAGTGTGTTCGCGAAAACGCAGAAAGAGTTGATGGAAAAACTCCACAGGAGCATCGAAACTTTCCGGGATGTGGAGCTGAAAGAAAACGCCAATCTCACTCTGGGTGAGTGGCTGGACAAGTGGTTGGACGAGCGAATGCGGTTCACTGTGCGAGAAAGTACGCTGGACGGTTACCGGAGAATCACAAATAACTATATCAAACCACGGCTGGGTGATAAGAAAATCGGCTCGGTTACCACGGCCGATGTGCAGAAAATGTATAACCGGCTCCGGGAAAACGGGCGCATCAATGAGCACTACGAGAAGGGCTATGCGCTCTCGGATAGCATGGTTCGTGGCATCCACATGATGCTCCACCAGGCGATGGATGCGGCAGTTCAGGAGCGGATCATCGTGAAAAATCCCACCGACGGCACGGTAATTCCCAAAGCAAACTACGCGCCCAAGAATATCTTGACGGAAGCCAAGCTCCAAAAGTTTCTGGATGTGGTGCGGCAGGATCCGGTCTGGTCTGACTTCTTCTATACGGAGCTGACCACCGGCATGCGCCGGGGTGAGATCTGCGGCCTGCGGTGGCAGGACTTCGATGAAAAGACCGGACGCCTGCAGATTCGCCGTGCGGTCACCAGTAAAAAGGGCGGCGGGGTGAAAGTTGGTGAAACGAAAACCGAAAGAGGAACGAGAACCATTCAGCTTCCGCCCAGCACCGTGGAGATCCTGAAAGCTAGGAAAAAGAAATCCTACAGCGAATGGATCTTCCATAATCCAACGGTGCCGGAGCTTCCGCTGTTGCCGGAGACGGCATACCGCCGCATGAAAACCTTGCTTCGATACGCGGAGCTGCCACCGATTCGCTTCCACGATCTGCGGCACACCTTCGCAACTCACGCACTGACCAGCGGCGTGGATGCGAAAACCTTGTCCGGCATCTTAGGACACACCAATGCGTCCTTCACGCTGGATACATACACCCATATGACCACGGAGATGCAGAAAAAGGCATCCGGCATCGTGGGAAATTTCCTGGACGAGATCATGTGAAGGGAGGGATAGTCCATGGCGAAGAAACGAAAATATGGCAGCGGAACCCTCCGAAAGCGTTCGGACGGTCGCTGGGAAGCCAGAGTTGTCGTCGGCTACGATGAGAGCGGCAACCCCAAAACAAAAAATGTTCTTGCCAAGACCAAGGCAGAGTGCCTGGCGAAATTGGAAGAACTAAAAGAAAAATATGCGCCGCCGGTGACCAAGTGCAAGCCGGAGATGCCGTTTGGTGACTGGGTAGATTTTTGGTATCAGAACTACTGCAAGCCTCAACTTCGGCTGAACACGCAGCTCGGCTATGAGGACAGAATCTACAAGCACATCATCCCTGAGATCGGAAAGATTCCACTGAACCAGCTCACGCAAAGCGACTTGCAGCAGTTCTATGCGAAACTGAAAACCAGCGGCAGATTGATTCGGGTGGAGCAGTATGGCCCTGGACTGTCTGATCGGATGGTTCGGGTGTGCCATGCCAACTGCCGCTCGGCATTACAAAAAGCGGTGGAGGAAGGCTTGATTCGGATCAATCCTGCCATCGGCTGCAAGCTGCCGCCGAAGAAAAGCGGTGAAATGAATATCCTCACCCAGGAGGAAATGCAGCGGTTTCTGATTCAGGCAAAGCAGGACGGTTACTATGAACTCTTCCTGCTAGAGCTTGGAACCGGCCTGCGGCTGGGTGAAATCCTGGCCTTACAGTGGGATGATCTGAATATGGAAACCGGGGTTTTGCGGACCACCAAGTCCGCGACCTTCATCAAGGGCGAGCTTCACATTACGGAACCCAAGACGAAATCTTCAATCCGGGTGATCGTCCTGCCCGGTTCGCTGCTGAAAATTCTGAGAAATCACAAAGCAACGGTGAACTCCCGGTGGATGTTCCCGTCGCCTGTGAAAGAGGATTTTCCGCTCACTCCTAACTTCGTCCGCCGCCGGATGCAGCAGACTTTGGAGCGGGCCCAGTGCAAAAAGGTTCGCTTCCATGATCTGCGGCACACCTTCGCAACCATGGCGCTGGAACATGGGATGGATGTCAAGACACTGTCCACCATCATCGGTCATATCTCCTCGGCAACGACGCTGGACATTTACTCCCATGTCACCGACACCATGCAGAAGCAGGCGGCAGTGAAGATTGACCATCAGATTAAGTCGGATCGTAGCCATGTCGTTCTGTGAGCCAAGGAGTTGTA
>JAZSLC010000016.1:0-5878 GCA_045535175.1 Faecousia sp.
AAGATTGCAATTCCGGGAAAAAATTGCTATGATATAGAAAATACTGAAAGGGAGGGATTCCATGCTGGATTATATCAGAATCGGTTGTGCCGTGCCCCCGGTGCGGGTGGGCGACACCAAGAAAAACGCCGACGACATTTGCAAAATGATCGCCGAGGCCGATGCCAAGGGCTGTGACCTTGTGGTATTCCCGGAACTGGCTCTGACGGGCTACACCTGTGCGGACCTGTTTTTCCAGGAAACCCTGCTGCGGGGCGCTCTGGAAGGGCTCCGCAAGATCGTTTCCTGCTCCGTCAGCCATCCCGGTATGGTGGCGGTGGTGGGTCTTCCCGTGCTGATCGCGGGGCAGATGTATAACTGCGGTGCGGTCATCGACGGCGGACATCTTCGCGGTCTGGTGCCCAAGACGTATCTGCCCAATTACAGCGAATTCTACGAGCGCCGCTGGTTCTCCTCTGCCCAGGATCTGCCCACCGGCACCATCCGCTCCGAAGAGCTGGGCCTGCCCGGCGGGGACGTTCCCGTGGGCAGAGACCTGCTGTTCCGGGTAGGGGACGGCACCCTGCTGGGCGTGGAAGTCTGTGAGGACCTGTGGGCTCCTATGCCCCCCTCCACATTGCTGACCCTCAACGGCGCAGAAGTGATCGTGAATCTGTCCGCTTCCAATGAGCTGGTGGGCAAGCGCTCCTCCCGCCGGGACCTGGTGCGGCACCAGTCCTCCACCTGCAGCGCCGTCTATGCCTATGTTTCCGCCGGCTCCACCGAGTCTACTTCCGACCTGGTGTTCTCCGGCCACAGCATGATCGCCGAAAATGGCACCATCCTGGCGGAAAACGAAAATATCATTGATTCCGATTATCTGCTGGTCACCGATGCGGACCTGGGCAAGATTCGGGCCAACCGCCGTCACAACAAGAGTGTCCGGGATGCCATTTCCTTCTACCGGGATGTGGAGCCTGTCCGGGTTCTGGATTGCGGCTGCGGCAGCCTCCGGTCCGATGGCACCCTTTACCACCTGGACAAGCTGCCCTTTGTGCCCAATACCGCCGCAGACCGGCTGGAGCGTTGTATGTCCATTTTCAAAATCCAGGTGGCGGGCCTGAAACAGCGGCTCAGCATCATCGGAGCCAATGCGGTGATCGGCGTTTCCGGCGGTTTGGACTCTACTTTGGCCCTGCTGGTGGCGGTGGAAGCCATGCGGGAGCTGGGCCGGCCTCTGACCGATGTGTACGGCATTACCATGCCCTGCTTCGGCACATCCGACCGTACCTACAACAACTCCTGGGAACTGATGCGCACCCTGGGCATCAGCTGCAAGGAAATCAGCATCCGGGAGGCCGTCACAGGCCACTTCCGGGATATCGGTCACGACATCAACGTCCACAACGGCACCTACGAGAACGCCCAGGCCCGGGAACGGACCCAGATTCTTATGGACTACGCCAGTGTGGTGGGCGGCATCGTGGTGGGTACCGGCGACCTGAGTGAACTGGCCCTGGGCTGGTGTACCTACAACGGTGACCACATGAGTATGTACGGTGTCAACGGCTCCATCCCCAAGACCCTGATTCGCTGGATCATTGAAGCCATTGCGGAGCATCCCGATTTTGCTGCCGCCAAACCGGTGCTGCTGGATATTCTGGATACTCCCATCAGCCCCGAACTGCTGCCTCCTGATGCCGAAGGCAAGATCAGCCAGCAGACCGAGGATATTGTGGGCCCCTATGCCCTCCACGATTTCTTCCTTTACTATATGCTGAGCTACGGCTTTGACCCCACCAAGATTTACCACCTGGCCTGCCGGGCTTTCCAAAAGGACTTCGATGGGGACACCGTGAAGAAGTGGCTCAAGTCCTTCTACCGCCGATTCTTTACCCAGCAGTTCAAGCGCAACTGTATGCCCGACGGCGTGAAGGTGGGCGCCATCAGTCTGAGTCCCAGAGGGGATTGGAGAATGCCCAGTGATGCCGCCGGCCGGATCTGGCTGGACGAAATTGAGAACCTTTAAGCCTATGAAAAAGACAAAGATCAAAATCAAGTTTCCCAAATGGCTGGTTCGTGCCTTTTGGATTTGCGTGGCCCTGGGCGTGTTGGGCATTTGCCTTGTGTTCGGCATCGATGCCTGGGTGCGCCACAGCACGGCAGACCGGATCCTCACCCAGGAGGAGGCTGCGGAACTTTCCGATGTGGATTGTATCGTGGTGCTGGGCTGCAAGGTCCAGCCGGACGGCAGTCTCAGCCATATGCTGGAAGACCGGCTGAAGCGCGGCATTGCCCTCTATGATCTGGGCGCTGCCCCCAAACTGCTGATGAGCGGTGACCACGGAAGGGCAGACTATGACGAAGTGGCTGCCATGAAGCGCACCGCCGTGGAAGCGGGTGTGCCATCCGAAGATGTGTTTATGGACCACGCAGGTTTTTCTACCTACGAAACCGTCTACCGGGCCAAGGAAATCTTCGGGGCCAAGCGAATCGTCATCGTGACCCAGGAATACCACCTCTACCGGGCCATCTATATTGCCCAGGCGCTGGGGCTGGAAGCCTATGGTGTGGATGCGGATTACCGCACCTATTGGGGGCAGACCTCCCGGGACATTCGGGAAATTTTGGCCCGGGTCAAGGACTTCGGTATGACCGTTTTCAAGCCGGAGCCTACATACCTGGGTGAAACCATTCCCATCAGCGGCAGCGGCGAACTGACCCATGACGAGAATTCCGATTTTTCCTGAATAGCAGTGAGGAGATGGCCTTGGGTCATCTCCTCTTTATACTATAGTATGACAGGCTGCATTTGCCTTCCGATCAGGGCAGCTTCCAGGGCGGCGGGGATCTTTTTGAAATCAGCAACCATGCTGGTGGGCTTGCCAATGGGATCGTCCTGGCGAAGCGGCACAAAGTAATAGTACTTTCTGGCCATCAGCCGGCCTATATTTTCGGCTGCTGTTCCAAGGGCGTCATTGGTGGACACTGCAATCAGTACCGGACGACCATTGCGCAGGTGGCTTTTGGTGGCCATGGTCACCGGTCCATCGGCAATACCGTAGGAGAGCTTCGCCAGGGTGTTTCCGGTGCAGGGGGCAATGATCAGTGCATCCAGTAGCTTTTTGGGTCCGATGGGTTCCGCATCCTTTATGGAGAGAATGGCTTTTCGGCCGCAGATTTCCTCGGCCCTGCGCAGATGAGCTTCGGCTGCCCCGAAACGGGTGTCGGTGGTGGCGGAAGCGCAGGAAAAAATGGGAACCACCTGGTGCATGGATGCTACCGCTTCCATGACGGGGAACATTTGGCTGAAGGTGCAAAAAGACCCACAGACGGCAAACCCGATGATCATGTTGGCTCCTTTCTGTCCATCAGACGAATGGCGGATTTGGCGATCAAGGCCCCGGAAGACTCCGGAGCGTAAATGCCCGGCAGCCCTCTGGCCCACAACACATCGTTTCCCTCCAATCCCTGCACCGATGCCAGATCGATCTTCAGGCAGTTTTCCCTGCAATCCGCCATCTGGGCTGCGCTGAGCATGGGGTGGGGGACCGTGTTGATGATCAGCCGGTAGTGGTCCAGGTTTTCTTCCATCTGTGCCGGAGAAATGGCCCGGTAACCCAGGGCGTTGGCCAGTGCCCGGTCTGTTTCCTTTCGGGCAGAAACGGTGAGATCCGCTTCCATGCCCCGCAGAAGCCTGGTCAGACACTTTCCGATTCGTCCCCAGCCGATGATCAGCACCTTGCAGCCCCGCATGGTCACAGGAAGCCGGAACATGGCAAGCCTGATGGCGCAGTGGGCCGTTATGTAGGCGTTGCAGGCCAGGTACCCGGGATCCGTCAAAAGGTCAATGCACCGGTGCCCCGGAATCTCCGGCAGGAAACCGCCGATGATTGTCACGTTGGGTGGCAGCGCACGAAGCAGCTCGTTCAGGTCACCGCCCCCCTTGATGGTGCCGTCCGGATCAAAACTGGGCACATTCAGAAGTAAGTGAGATACGCTTTCGCAGGGGCGGTCCACAACGCCGTAGCCTTTTGATTTGAAAGTATCCGCAGCAGCCAGAAGGGCGGCGGACCGGGTTGCGGGATAAATGATATATTTTGACATTTCCATCACCCTTTCGTGCCAGAATATGCTGGGAAGTCGCGGCTTGTGCTTGATTTTTTGCAGGGTTTCGTTATAATAAAATCAAGAGGTGAACGATTATGAAAAGACTTGGTTTCATTCACGATATGATGGACGTGAAGGTGCTGATCCTGTTTGTGGCAGCCCGGAGCGCCTACCCCCTGACCACCGGGGAGATTTATGAACTGTGCTATCAGGATGATTGCCTGAGCTACTTTGATGTCTGCACGGCAGTGCCGGAACTGGTGACCTCCGGGCACCTGAAGGAACTGGAAGGGGAACGCTATGAGATCACCGAACAGGGCAAGCATGACGGTGCCCTGACCGAGGATTCCATTGCCTTTACCGTCAAACAGCGGGCGGAAAATGCCGTTGCTTCCTTCAATCGTAAGATGCGCAGAAGCTCCCATGTGAAAACCAGGGTGGTACCCCGGGAGTCCGGCGATTTCGGTGTGTTTCTGACGTTGGATGACGAGCAGGGGAGTCTGATGACCCTGGAGCTTTCGGCCCCCGACCAGCGGCAGGCCATTCGCCTGGCAAAGCTCTTTGAGAAGAAGGCAGAGGATGTCTACGGCCTGGTTATGACCGAGCTTCTGGACGAAGAGGAAAATTTGGACGACTGACCCCTTGCCGATCAGGCCATTTCATGGTATAATATCAGTACACCGAGCAAATCGGTAATACGAAAGGAGTTGCCGCATATGAAATTCCAGTACAGTGAGAAGAAGGTAAAGCTTCCCGCCAATGTCCATGCCTACGCCGAGAAAAAGGTTATGAAGCTGGCCCGGTATTTTGAGGAGGATGCGGAAGCACTTGTCGTATTTTCTGTGGAGAAAAACCGTAACAAGGTGGAGCTGACCGTCCGTGGCGCTGGCACCTGGTTCCGGGCCACTGAGAGCACTTCCGATATGTTTGCTTCCATCGACGCTTCAGTTGGCACCATTGAAGGCCAGATTCGCAAGAATAAGACCCGTCTGGCCCGCCGCCTGCGTCAGGATGCCTTCAGCCGGACTGTGGAGGAAACCTCCTTCGCAGCGGAAGAGCCCGAAGATGATCTGAGCATCGTTAAGGTCAAGGAGTTCCGTTTCGCACCCATGTCCAGAGAAGAGGCGGTACTGCAGATGACCCTGCTGGAGCATAACTTCTTCGCCTTCCGGGATGAAGACAACGGGGGAGCCTTTGCTGTGGTTTACCGCAGAAATGACGGCGGTTACGGCCTCATCGAAGATGCGGATTGATTGAAATAATGCCTGAGGGGGCCTCTTCGGAGGCCCCCTGATTTTTTATCAAAAAACCTGGAAATAAAGCTTGACAAATAAATGGTAATCTGTTAATATACCGTGGTGCGTGCCGTGGGGGCACTGCGGAAGAGAACAAATCACTTCGAAAAATCTTTGAAAAAACTCGAAAAAAGTTCTTGACAAGAAGCGAACGATGTGATAAAATGCTCTAGCACTCGCGCGAGCGGGAGCGCGTTGTACCTTGTAAATTGAATAACGCAAAGACGAACAAGATTAACACCTTGGACAATTAATGGATTGTTTAAGCGTTTTAGAACGAATAACAGCCAACGAAATTCTTGAGTAATAAATGCTAGAAGCAGATTATTCAAAAACTTGATTTGAGCCTCTTGATGAGGTTTAGATACAACTTTTTGAGAGTTTGATCCTGGCTCAGGACGAACGCTGGCGGCGTGCCTAACACATGCAAGTCGAACGGACTTAGCCCTTCGGGGCGAAAGTTAGTGGCGAACGGGTGAGTAACGCGTGAGGAA
>JAZSLC010000033.1:0-2935 GCA_045535175.1 Faecousia sp.
AAACGATCATTTCGGACAGGGAGGGATCGTGGCCGTGGACCACAATGTTGACGTTCTCCTTCTCCATAACGCCGATGTTGGCCTCGGTGTCGATGGGCCGGGGGGTGCCGAACATAACGTCGGAGAACTCAGTGCCCATCATGGAGCCGCCCCAGCCGTCGGACAGGCCGGCCCGGAGGGACTGACGGATCAGAGCCTCAGGCAGGGAGGAACAACCCATGTGGGTCATGTGCATGGCGGTGGCGATTTCACGGTCGATGGCACGGGGGGTAATTTCGGCCTTGTCCCACAGCTCCTGGGTATGCTGGGGAGCGCGCTTGGCGAACTTCTGGGTGCCGAAGGGGAAGCCGTATTCCAGCAGGCCGATCTCAGCCATTTCGTGGGCCAGATCGTAGATGTCCTTGCCCTCGGTCTCCACACCCCATTCCTTGGCGATGCGGATCAGCTTTTCGGGATCCTTGACGGTGTAGTTGCCGCCTTCACGGGTCTGATGCAGGGTGTGCATGATTTCGCGGCCGTGGTCGGAGTGCGCGGCGGTGCCACCTACGGTGAAGCGCAGGTAGTTGCGGGCGACGATGCCGTGAACATCACAGCCACAGATGCCCCGGGGGGACTTGGGAGTGATGCGGCAGGGGCCCATGGAGCAGATCCGGCAGCAGGTACCTGCTTCGCCGAAGCCGCAGTGGGGGGTCTGGTTCTTGACACGCTGCTGCCAGGTGTCGGCGCCGACCTTCTTACCGTTTTCCAGCAGAGCGTCGGTTGCAGCTTCCATCTCTTCGATGGTTGTTAAAGAAGCCCAATCCTTCAAAGTGTATTCCTCCTACTTAATGAATTTTATACTTCATCAACACGTGCGCCTTCCGACGCACATAGTGTATCGATATTATTCTACTCTTTCAGACCCCAAAAGTCAATGACGTTTTCCCTTTTTCTGCGCTTTTGCCGCCACTGTCAAATTCCCAATGCCCAATGCCAAATGCCAAATTTGTTAAAACGCAGAACAAACAAAAAACGTGCGTCATCCTGAGCGAAACGAAGTGGAGTCGAAGGATCTTCTGCGTTTCGAAAAGGAAGTACGCACAAGATCCTTCGACACGCGCCTTCGGCGCTGCTCAGGATGACGCACGATTTTTAGGTTTCGGCGTTTGACCAATTGTCCATTGTCAATTCTCAATTTGGCATTTGGCATTGACAGGGCATTATGATCCGGATTGACAAAAAAAGCCTTTTCATATATAATACCCCCATCGTTTCCCAGTTCGGAAGATCGGACGAAAATGCCCGGCTGCAGAGGCTGCCGCCGGGGATTGGTACCGGAGGAGAGGGACGGCAGGCGGGCAACAGAACTCCCGCATTTCCGCTGACGCTGTTGGCTTCTCCCAGGGCCGGCTGAAAAATACCGGCGTTTCATCTTTTCATCGGGTAAATCTTATGAAAAGAGTGTGAAACAAATGGCAAAACTCAAAGCATTTCTCAAACGCAAGGACATTCAGTTCTCCGCAAAGCGCTACGGCATCGATGCCCTGGGGGCTATGGCCCAGGGACTTTTCTGTACGCTGCTGGTGGGCACCATCCTGAACACCCTGGGAACCCAGCTGAACATCGGCTTCCTGAAGGCCGTTCTGGTGGACCTGGGAGGCGGTAAGGGCACCATCGGTGACCTGGCCTCCGCCATGGTGGGTCCCGGCATTGCCGTGGCCATCGGCTTCGCCCTGAAATGTCCGCCCCTGGTGCTGTTTTCCCTGATTCCCGTGGGCTACGCCTCCAACGCCATGGGCGGCGCCGGCGGACCCCTGGCGGTGTATGTGATGGCTGTGGTGGCGGCAGAGTGCGGCAAGCTGGTGTCCAAAGAGACCAAGGTGGACATTCTGGTGACCCCCATCGTCACCATTTTGGTGGGCGTGGGCCTGGCGGCCCTCATTGCAAAGCCCATCGGCACCGCCGCCAACGCGGTGGGTCAGGCCATCATGCGGGCTACCGAGCTGCAGCCCTTCCTGATGGGCATTGTGGTCTCCGCCCTCATGGGCATCGCCCTGACCCTGCCCATTTCCTCTGCGGCTATCTGCGCCAGCTTCGGCCTGGTGGGTCTGGCAGGCGGTGCGGCGGTGGCCGGCTGCTGTGCCCAGATGGTGGGCTTCGCGGTGATGAGCTTTAAGGAAAACCGCTGGGGCGGTCTGGTGGCCCAGGGCCTGGGAACCAGTATGCTCCAGATGCCCAACATTGTGAAAAACCCCCGGATCTGGATTCCGCCTACGCTGGCTTCCGTGATTACGGGTCCTCTGGCTACCTGTCTGTTCAGGCTGGAGATGAACGGCGCTCCCGTGTCCTCGGGCATGGGCACCTGCGGCCTGGTGGGTCAGATCGGCGTGTACACCGGCTGGGTCCAGACCGGCAAGGTGATTACCGCTATGGACTGGATCGGCCTGGTGCTGATTTGCTTCGTGCTTCCGGCGGTGCTGAGTACGGTGTTCTGCCAGATCCTGCGCAAATGGGGCTGGATCAAAGAAGGCGACCTGAAGCTGGAAGTCTAGGCCGCAGGGCCGGCTGAACGCCCAAAGCCTTCCTTGTGTAAAGGCTGCGTAGGTGCGAGGGGCTGCGCAAAGCCTCCCTTGTTAAAGGGAGGTGTCAGCCGAACAGGCTGACGGAGGGATTGCCGTCGAGGTTTCGTAGTACGAATGAATAACGGGGCAATCCCCCAGTCAGAAATCGGAGATTTCTGACAGCCCCCTTTACACAAGGGGGCCATGAGGGTGGTACCTTTACACAAGGGGGCCATGAGGGCGTGGTTCCGTTACAGAAGGGGGGCCATGCCGCAGCGCCGGGGACGTCAGTTCCTACAAGGGCGTTGCCGATTGCAGGCGGTATAATGAAACCAAAAATAACAAAACAGCGGTTGTTCGGTGGAACAGCCGCTGTTTTTTTATGTAACAATATC
>JAZSLC010000094.1:0-8833 GCA_045535175.1 Faecousia sp.
CACTCCTAACCACCCGGCGGGGGTCCGGGGATGGCGGTTCGATATTTCAGACCTCTTCTTTTAGCTGTCCACGTTCTTTCAGATCGGAGATGATCTTGGCGTAGAAACCTTCGTCGATCTTAAACTTTTTCAGGTAGATGATGTAACCCACCACAATAAAGATCAGAGGAACCACAAACATAGAAACTTTCAAAAGAAGCTTGCCGGAGTCGTCAATGAACTCGGCAGAGGTGTCCCCCACTTTGATGCCGGAAGCCACCAGGGTCAGACTCACAATGGCCGTGGAAATGGCACCGCCGATTTTGTTCACCAGAGGCTGAATGGAGAAGGTAACGGATTCGCTGCGCTTGCCCAGCTTCCACTGGCCGTATTCTACCGTATCCGACAGGAACATCAGCATCAGCAGCTGAATGGCTGCCTGACCAACGAATACCAGCACCGCACCCAGAGCAATCAGCACAATGGAAATCTCCGCAATGAAGAAAATCAGGTAACCGGCAATCACCAGGATGGTAGCCCCGGTATAAAGCTGCTTACGGGTAAAGTGCTTCGCAATCAGCGGATACACCGCCAGTGTGGACAGCTGCGCCACACCGCAAACGCCAACCAGCACCACATACATTCCCTCGTCACCGAATACATATTTCATGTAATCCACCGCAAAACCAACGGTTGCGGTATAGCCCACCATAAAGAGCGCCATGGAGAGCATGGTCCACATGAGCTGATCGTTCTTGAGAATGGCCCGGGCCATATCTTTAAGAGTGATCTTGGGCTCGTCATCCTGATAGTTCCGGTTTTCCTTCACACCAAAGACAGTAAAGCAGAGGAACCCCAGGTAGAACACACTGATCACAATGGCAACAGTCAGCCAAATATCAGGAGTATTGCCCAAAGCCTGGGTCACAGGCTGCCAGGCCACCATAACGATGTACATACCCACATTGGCACAGATTCGGGCAAAGGCACCGTTCTTTTCCCGCTGTTTCTGGTCGGTGGTCAGGGCAGGCAGCAGGGTCCAGTAGGCAATGTCATTGATGCCATAGCTGATATCCCACAGTAAATAAGCGACACAGAACACGATGATGAAGCCCCATCCGGTACCGATATTGCCAAACAGCAGCAAATAGAAAATCACACTGGCAATGCCGCCCACCAGGATGGCAGGCTTGAACTTTCCCCAGCGGGTGCGGATATTGTCGATGACCATACCGGTTACCGTGTCGTTTACTGCGTCAAAAATCCGCAGGCCCGAAAGAAGCATGGTAACTGTCAGGAACACCCACTCCGGCAGGGACAGCACATGGGTCAGAAAGTAGATGATGGTATTGGCCTCAAAGGCATAGAACATATCCCGGCCAATGGTGCCCAGGCCAAAGAAATACTTGTTGCGGTCATTAAGGTTTTTCATTTGGTTCCTCCCGAATCACATAAAGATTGGACGAAAAATCGCCCTGATTGCGTGTGTTTGGATCATATCCGGTTCCCGTAAACCGTGGCGGCAGCATTAGCCCCGCCATCAATGCCCCGCCGGAGGCAGAAAGGGACATGGCCCCATCCTCCATGGGGTACAGGTGATCAGCAGTGCGGATCACAGCTCCGTTGGGATTCAGCTCCACAGGAGCAATATGCTTCACCAGTCCCCCAAACTGCCCCACCCGAAGAAGCTGTTTTCGGCTGTGGAGGCGGTAAGTGCAATTGGGCTTCAAACCACGCAACCGAAGCTGCTGATAACCCGGTGCTGCATGAACCAGCCTGTGGAACACGCCCACCAGATGCAGATCCCGCATACTCACCTGCCATGCTTCCGCGTCCGTAGCCTTTATCCGGCGAAAGGAGCCAAACTGGAAGCAATAGCGGTACTGTTTATAAAAGGCGATCTGTTCTGTGATTTCCTTCTCCTCCACCTTCACAAGATGCTTCAGATCCAGTTCATAACCCAACACCCCAAAGAAGGACACATTGCCTCTGGTGGCCAGGGGCGTCGTGCGAAGGGTTTGGGCGTGGGGCGCAGCGGACACATGGGCACCGATGGTGGATTGGGGATAAAGATAAGACAGGCTCCTTTGGATTGTCAGGCGCTCAATGGGGTCCGTATCGTCACTGGACCATACCTGAGGCGAAAAGCAGAGCATTCCCAGGTCAAACCGGTTACCACCGGAGGCACAGCTTTCCAGCAAAATCTCCGGTCTGGGCCCGAATATTCTGCGAAGGACCTCATATAGGCCCAAAATGTACTGATGGGCCTTGGCACCCAACGCAACGGAGTGTCGGTTCATGTCCCACTTGACATATTTGATGTTGGCACTGTCCAGCACAGCGCAGACCTGCTCGACGATATAATCCCGCACTTCCGGTTTTGTCAAGTCCAGCAGCAGCTCATTTCTGCCGTACACAGGAGGCAGATCATCCAACAGAGCCCAATCAGGGTGGGCACGGTACAGGTCACTGTCTGGGTTTACGGCTTCCGGCTCAAACCAGAGTCCGAATTCCATGCCCATGGCGTTAATCCGCTCCACAAGAGGACGCAAACCTCCGGGAAGCTTTTTCTTATTAACCGTATAATCGCCCAGACCCGCCTTGTCATCATTTCTCTTACCGAACCAGCCGTCATCCAAAACGAACAGTTCGCAGCCCAGCTTTCTGGCTCTGGCTGCCAGGTCCAGCAGGCGGTTCCGATTGAAGTCAAACATACAGCCTTCCCAATCGTTATAGAGAACAGGCCGCTCCCGGAACTGCCAGTACTTGGGGACGATATGACGGTTGACAAATTCGTGCATCCTGCGGCTCAGGCCGTTCAGGCCCTCACAGGACCAGCAAAGCACCGCTTCAGGAGTTTCAAAGGATGCTTCCGGCTTCAACCCCTGTGAGAAATCCGCCATTCCGATGCCCTGCATCACCCGAGTCAGCCCCTGCAGGGATTTACGGCAGGAAGCGTAGTGATTTCCTGAATACACCAGGTTAAAGCCAAAGGCACTGCCGGCATCTTCGGTGCAATCAGGCTCCGTCAGCAAAAAGCCCGGCTGATGACGGTTGGAAGAAAAACCTGTAACACTCTCATGGACCACCCCTGCGGCACCCACCGGCGTTTTGCCCGGCCTCATCTCTGCAATCCAGCCGCCGTCAAAGGTGATTGCCTCATAGCTTCCGGGAAGATCCACCGAAAAGCTCATAAACTTATGGAGGGTAACGACTTCCTGGGATTTGTTGATCAGCACAGCCCTGCGGGTCAGCACCGTATCAAAGAGGCTGTAATATAGCTTCAGTTCCATTCCACCGGGATGGGTCATGGTAATTTCCAGAGTTTCCAGGGCATCGGATGCCTGAGGGAGGCCACCCTCCATGGGGGCTGTACCCTCCAGAATCCGGAAGGACTGATAGGTAAAATCAGATGGTTCCGCCACGCCGTTGCTGCTCCAGGACAAGGGACTTTCCCGGTAGTCTCCCCTGCCGCTGCCACTCCACTCCAGCGCCATTGTATCCAGGCAAGTGCCGTCTTCATGGTACACGGTGGATGCGCCCCAGCCAATGCCGGGCTTGCAGCGCAGTGCCTCCACATCCGTCTCTTTCACAGGGGCACCAAAGTGCAGATGCTCAAGCTGACCATGGGAACCGATGCGAAACAGGTATCCAAATTGCTCCGTTTGCAACAAAAATACATCATTATGGCGGGTAATCATCCCTGTCACCTCCCTGAAATTATTCTATCTGTCAAAATATTCCCTGTCAACGGATTTTTTTAGTGACGACCGGGAAAAGCTGTGGTATAATACGGAAAAACCGCAAGGAGTGATCCGGATGGAACGCAATCGCTGGTACAAGGATATGGTCTTCTATCAAATCTGGCCCCGCAGCTTCAAAGACGGCAATGCTGACGGCATGGGTGACCTTTGGGGTGTTCTGGAAAAGCTGGATTACCTGAAATCCCTGGGTGTGGACGGAATCTGGTTTTCTCCCATTCACCCTTCCCCCGGTGCCGATTGCGGCTATGACATTGCCGACTATATGGACATTGCCCCGGAATTCGGCGGTATGGAAGCTTTTCGTCAGGTTCTGGAGGGCTGCCACAGCCGTGGCATGAAGCTCATCATGGACCTGGTGGTCAATCACACCAGTGACGAGCATGAATGGTTCCAAAAAAGCCGTCAGCGGATTGAGCCTTACACGGACTATTACATTTGGCGTCCTGCCCGTCCGGATGGGAAGCTCCCCAACAACTGGGACAGCAATTTCGAGGGAAAAGCCTGGACCTGGGACGAGGTACGCGGCGAATACTATCTGCACCTGTTTGCGGTAAAACAGCCGGACCTGAATATGGATAATCCTTTGGTTCGTGAGGAAGTCAAAAAGATCCTTCGTTTCTGGCTGGATATGGGCGTGGACGGCTTCCGGGAAGATGTGATTACCTACATTTCCAAAAAGGAGGGGCTCCCCGACGACCATCTGTTCCCCATTTACAAGGGAATGCCCAACTATAACCACAGACCCCACATCCATGAATATCTGGAAGAATTTAAGCGGGATGTATTTGACCATTACGATTGCTTTACCCTGGCTGAGGCCCCGCTCGTTTGGCCCCGTCAGGCGCTAAAGTATATTGATGAACAGCAAGGCCAGATGGACATGATGATCCAGTTCCAGTGCCAGTGCGCCGACTGTCTGTTTACCGACTATATGCCCACTCACTTCTCCCTGCTTCGCATGAAGAAAGCCTTCTCTGACTGGCAGTATAAGCTGGAGGGCCGGGCATGGAATATGCTCTACATCGAGAATCACGATCATCCCCGCATCGTATCCCGGTACGGAAGCGAAGCATATCATAAAGAAAGCGCCAAGACCCTGGCGGCCATGTACCTGTTCCAGAAAGGAACCCCCTTCCTGTATCAGGGCCAGGAAATCGGCATGACCAACTGGCGTCCCCAGGACCCCGGGCTTTACGAAGATGTTCAGACCCGCTGGCAATATGCCAATACCAACCTGCGTAAGTCCCCTGAATGGCGGCTGAAGCGCCTCTGGCGCTCCTCCCGGGATTCCGCCCGGACCCCTGTTCAGTGGACCGCCGGTAAAAATGCCGGCTTTACCGAAGCCGAAAAGCCCTGGTTTTCCATCAATGAAAACTATCAGACCATCAATGTGGAAGCCCAGGAAGCTGACCCCGATTCCATTCTCCATTTCTACCGGAAAGCGGTAGCCCTGAGAAAATCCCTTTCCTGCGTGCGCCATGGCATCTACCGGGAATATTTCAGGCTGAACAATCGGGTTTACACCTACTCTATGGAGGACGAAACCCAGAAAATCCTGGTAATTTGCTCCTTTACCGCAAAGGAAGCACCTGTGCGCTTCCCCAAAAACTTCGATCCTGCCACCGCAGAACTGATTCTACAGAATATGCAGAACACCACTCAGAAACTCAAGCCCTACGAATGCAGGGTGTATCTTTGGAACAAATAAGGAGGAATCCCCATGAAAAGAATGATCGAACCCCTGAGTGCCGCCGGTCAGATTCTCCCGGCGCTGAAGAAGGGCGTCTTGCTGACCGTGAAAGAAAACGGTTTTGTGAACACCATGACCATCGGTTGGGGCACCATGGGTGTGGAATGGGGTAAACCCATTTTCGTTGGCCTGGTTCGCGGCAGCCGCCACACCAAACCCATGCTGGACCGGACCGGAGAGTTCACCGTCAACATTCCCATTGAGGAAGCCGACAGGGAAATCCTTCGGTTCTGCGGCACCAAATCCGGCAGAGATTGCGATAAGATCAAAGAGCTGGGGCTGACCCTGGAAGAACCTGAAGTGATTTCCGTCCCCGGCATCAAGGAGCTGCCTCTGACCCTGGAATGCAAGGTTCTCTATACCCAGCTGCAGCATCCCGACTGCTTCACCGTTGCGTCTTTTGGAAAGTACTACCCTGCCGTCTGTGAAGATATTGAGCAGGATTACCACACCGCTTACTACGCTGAAATTGTCAGCGCCTACATTATAGAAGAATAAGAAAGCTGTGATATATATGCGCCTGGTTATTAAAATCGGCACCACTACCCTGGCTCACCCCACCGGACATCTGAACATCCGCCGGGTGGAAAAACTCTGCAAAACCATCAGCGACATCAAAAATGCCGGCCACGAGGTGATCGTGGTATCTTCCGGCGCCATCGGCATGGGTGTTGGCAAACTGGGACTCATCACCCGTCCCACCGATATCCCCGGCAAGCAGGCCGCTGCCGCCGTCGGTCAGTGTGAGCTGATGTATACTTACGACAAACTCTTCAGCGAATACCACCACACGGTGGCGCAGCTGCTGATTACCGGTGACGATGTGGAAAACGAACAGCGCCATCAGAATTTCAGCAACACACTGAACCGCCTATTAGAGCTTCAGGCCATCCCCATTATCAACGAAAATGACACGGTCTCCACCGCTGAGATCGTCATCGGGGATAATGACACCCTGGCTGCAATCGTTGCCCAGAGTGTGAAGGCAGACCTTCTGATTCTGCTTTCGGATATTGACGGCCTGTACACTGCAGACCCCCACAAAGACCCCAGTGCCACATTGATTCATCACATCCGGGAAGTAAACGAAGATGTCATGGCCCTTGCAGGCATCAGCGCCTCGGGGCAGGGTACCGGCGGCATGGTCACCAAGCTGCGGGCCGCCAGAATCTGCCTGAGCTGCGGCTGTGACATGGTCATTGCAAACGGCACGGTGCCTGAAAACCTGTACGCCATTTTGGAGGGAAAGCCGGTAGGCACCCTGTTTTCGGAGAAAGCTTATGATTAACATGCTGGAAGCAGCAAAAGCTGCAAAACAACAGGTCAGCACCCTGACCGAAGCACAGAAAAATAAGGCCCTGGAGGCCATGGCTGATGCGCTGATTGCCCACCAGGATGAAATTCTTGCAGCCAATGTGCTGGATATGGAGAAAGCCAAGGAAAAGGTCTCCACCGTGATGCTGGACCGCCTGAAGCTGACTCCTGCGCGTATTTCCGGTATGGCCCAGGGCATCCGGGATGTGGCAAAGCTGCCGGATCCGGTGGGCCGTGTTCTGGAAGAATACACCCGGCCCGACGGTCTGCTGATTCGCAAGATTTCTGTTCCCATGGGCGTTGTGGCCATCATCTACGAAAGCCGCCCCAATGTAACCAGTGATGCAGCGGCTCTGGCTCTGAAAAGCGGCAATGTGTGCGTGCTGAGAGGCGGTAAGGAAGCCTTCCTCAGTGCCAGTGCCATTGTAAGTGCCCTGCGGCAGGGCCTTCGTCAGGCTGGCGTCACCGAAAACGCCGTAAATCTGGTAACCGATACCACCCGGGAAAGTGCCCGTCAGCTGATGACCGCCAACGGCTATGTGGATCTTCTGATTCCCAGGGGCGGCGCGGGGCTTATCAGCACCTGTGTCCGGGAAGCAACCGTTCCCTGTATCGCCACCGGCACCGGCATCTGTCACATCTACGTCGAATCCTCCGCCGACCAGGAAATGGCCCTTTCCGTGATCCGGAACGCCAAGACCAGCCGCCCCAGTGTCTGCAATGCAGAGGAAGTTCTGCTGGTGGACCGGTCCATCGCTCAGGAATTCCTGCCCAAACTGCGTAAGTGTCTGGTGGAGGACCGGCCGGAGCAGCCCGTGGAACTTCGTTTGGACCCCGCTGCCGCCTCCATCATCGATGGCACCCCCGCAGGTGACCGGGATTTCGACACGGAGTTCCTGGATTACATTCTTGCTGTCAAGTGTGTGGAAAACGTTCAGGAAGCCATTTCCCATATTGCCAGCCACTCCACCGGCCACAGCGAGGCCATCCTTTCCAATAATGGCGAGGCCATTGCTGCATTTACCGCCGGTGTGGACAGTGCAGCCGTATATGTCAATGCATCCACCCGGTTTACCGACGGCGGCGAGTTTGGTCTAGGCTGCGAAATGGGCATCTCCACCCAAAAGCTTCACGCCCGCGGCCCCATGGGCCTTCGGGAACTGAACACCTACAAGTATGTGATCGTCGGCAACGGCCATATCAGATAAGGAGTCCCTTATGAAATACGGTTTTATCGGCTGCGGCAACATGGGCAGCGCCCTGGCTACAGCCCTCAGTAAACAAACAACCGACATCCTGCTCTCCAGCAAATCCGGCAGCACTGCAGCCGCCCTGGCAGAAAAGCTGGGTTGCAAATGGACCGACTCCAATCTTCACGTAACAAGTGAATGCGATGTGATCCTCCTGGCAGTAAAGCCCCAGGTAATGGAAACGGTTCTGGAACCCCTGGTGGATGTACTGAAAGAGCGCCGCCCCATTCTGATCTCCATGGCGGCAGGAATCTCCCTTTGGAAGATCGGCCGCATGATCGGCGAAGAGATTCCCGTCATTCGCATCATGCCCAACACCCCCTCCTCCATCGGCAGGGGCCTCATCACCTACTGCTGCAACGAATTTGTGGATCCTTCCCTGGCCGCAGCCATTCTGAAAGATTTTTCCTGTGCCGGAACCTTCGACCGGATTGATGAAAGCAAAATGGATGCCGCTACTGCCGCAGCAGGCTGCTCCCCCGCCTATACCTTTATGTTTATTGAAGCAATAGCTGACGGCGCGGTAGCCTGCGGTCTGTCCAGAGAGCAGGCACTACTGTATGCCGCCACCGCCGTGGCAGGGGCTGCGGAGCTGATGCTCCAAAGCGGCAAGCATCCCGGCGAACTGAAGGATGCGGTATGCTCCCCCGGCGGTTCCACCATTGCAGGAGTCCGGTCACTGGAAGAAAACGGCTTCCGGGGCACTGTTATGGAGGCCATCTGCGCTGCTTACAAAAGAAACCTGGAACTGGGTAACTGATTGACTCGCACCGTCT
>JAZSLC010000066.1:0-2786 GCA_045535175.1 Faecousia sp.
CATATAGGGTCTGCGGCCCAGCATCACCACATCGTGGACCGTCATCTGGGTGCTGGACACACTCTGGGACACAAAGGCCACTTTCTTTGCCACTTCCCGGGGAGATTGCTTCAGCAGATTCTCCCCATCCAGCACCACCTCACCCGAATCCGGCCTGAGAATGTGGTTGAAGCACTTGAGCAGGGTGCTTTTGCCCACGCCGTTATTGCCCAGAATGGCCAGGAACTTGCCCGGCTCCATGTCAAAGGACACATCCCGGAGCACTTCCGGTTCGCCTTTATAATGATAACACAGATTCCTTACCTGCATCAAGACCTTTTACCTCCTTTGAACAGGAGATAGAGAAACAGGGGGCCACCCAGGAACGAGGTAATGGCACCGATGGGCAGAATCACCGGGCTGATGACCGTTCTGGCGAACAGGTCGCCCAGCAAAAGCAGGGTCGCGCCCCCCAGTATGGACCCGGGAATCAGGTACACATGGTTGTTTCCCACCACCATGCGGACGATGTGGGGGGCCACCAGGCCGATGAAGCTGATGAGGCCCACATTGGAAACCACCACGGAGCTGGTCAGACAGCACAGCACCATACCCACCAGGGTCAGGCGTTTGACGTTGATGCCCAGGCTGATGGCGGTTTCCTCGCCGCTGAGAAGTGCATTGTAATCCCAGCGATGGGCCAGGCAGTACACGCACAGGAGGCTGACCATGACGGCCATGCCCCCAAGGTCCTTCCAGCCGGTGCTTCCCAAGTCGCCAAAGGTCCAGAACACCAGGGTGCTCAGCTGGACTTCATCGGCAAAGTACTGAATGAGGGTGGTTGCGCCGGTGAACATGGAGCTGATGGCCACGCCGGCCAGCACGATCCCCTCCGGGGAGACTTGCCGGAATTTGGAGAGGCCCAGAATCACCAATGCCACGGCGATGGACCCCAAAAAGGCACACAGGGGGATGCCAAAGCCGTCCGTTGCCCCCAGGCCCAGCACCACGATGGCAAAGGCTGCGCCGAAGGTTGCGCCCTGGGAGACACCCAAAGTCGAAGAAGATGCCAGGGGATTTCGCAGAATTGCCTGCAGAATGCATCCCGCAAGGCCCAGACCGCCACCGGCCAGCAGGGCCGTGAGAATCCGGGGCAGGCGGTTGTTTTGCACCACCAGATTGATCTTCCGGTCGGCGGACAGGCCGAAAATACCCTTGATCAGTTCCCCAATGGGGGTTTCATAGGAACCGGCCCGGAGGCTCAGCAAAACGGTCAGCAGCAGAATGCCGCTTAAAAGAATCAAAAAGCTGATGCTTTTTACCCGGTTTTTCCGGTAAAGCTCGTCCACGCCGTTACTGGCCGATTTTGATGGGACGCAGTTCATAGCCAGCCTCCTTCAGGTCTGCGTAGGGGTTGCTCCCCAGAAGCATTTCAAAAATCTCTCCGGCCTTGGCCACCGGATCCACATCCGCAAACTGCTCCGGGTAGATCACGCAGGCGGCATAATAGGCATCCGCCAGGGCCGTTTCCAGGTTGGATGCAAAGGAACGGAAGGAAATCTGGGAGTAAACCCTCCCCTCCTGCACCGCAGTGAGGGCGTTGTAGTAGTCGGGATTTTTTCATAGTCCTCACGGATGAGCGCCATGCCGTTGAAGTCCAGGAAGAGAATGTCCGGGTCCCAGCTCAGCACCTGCTCCAGGTCAATATCAAATGCACCGGTCTGGCCGGTGGTATCTGCCAGGTTCCTGGCATGGATCAAGGCAAAGGGGCCGTAGCCGGCTTCCGTACCTTCAAAGCCATGTGCCCCCTTAAAGGAAACACCGGCCACATAAACAGATGGCTTCTCACTTTCAGGAATGCTTTTGGTTCTGTCATCCAGGTCCTTTTGAATGGCCTTTAAGTAATTCGTCAGTTCTGCGGCTCTGGCTTCCACGCCATAAAGCACGCCCATAATACGGATGGTTTCGTAGGCGTTTTCATCCAGAGTGGTGTCGCTGCCGGGAACCACCACCACGGGGGTGCCGGTCTTGGTCTGAAGATCATCGGCTTCCACGGAAGCAGACTTGCTCATTACGATCACATCGGGAGCCAGGTGGATGATCTCCTCGGCGAAGGGCTGGCCGTTGGTGCCGATGACCGGGAGATTCTGAAATTTCTCAAAGTTCACATAGTTGTAAAGCCGATCCATGCCGCCCTTGGTTTCGTAGTCTTCCACCCCTGCCACCAGGTTCTGGGCGCCCATATAGCAGGTGTAACGAAGGGCACCCACGCCTACGCAAACGATGGACTCCACTTTCTCCGGCACGGTTACCTGACGACCCGCGCCATCGGTGATGTTTCTGCCGCTTTGCATACCGGTTCCCCCGGTGCCGCAGCCTGCCGGCAGGCCGAGGCAAAGCACCGCCACCAGCACAAACGCAATCATTTTCTTCATAAGGTTTTTCCTTCCTCTTTTATCTGGTAGCATTATAAAACAGGTTGGAACCTCCCGCAAGCCGGGTGGGGGGATATTTTTCGATATTTTTATACCAATATCCTCTCCCGGGGGTTGATATAATCCATAGATTCCCTTGCCTCAGCAAGAATAGGCAATCGATCATCCCCACTGCGTATAGATTCTTCCGCAGAAAAATGTTATACTGGTTGTAACAAAACCGAATTTCTTCCGTCTAACCTATGAAAAGAAGGAGGTGGTGATCAGTAATGGATTACGAGAAACTATACATCTCTTACTATATGCAGGTATATTCCTATGCGGTAACCCTCACCAGGAATCCGGATCAGGCAGAAGAGATTACGCAGCATA
>JAZSLC010000067.1:0-13642 GCA_045535175.1 Faecousia sp.
TGGCATTGTGACGGCGCCCCGGGCATTGTTTACACAACGGATTGGGATGGAAAAGCGATCGTTCACGACCGGATGCACTGGACCCTTGCGGAAGCCATCAATTCGGCAGCGGTTCTTTACCGTGTGACCCGGAAGGAACGGTATGCCGGAGATTACGCCCGCTTTATGGAGTATCTGGATGAGAGGGTGCTGGACCATGTGAATGGCTCCTGGTTCCATCAGCTGGACCAAGAGAACAATGTGATCGGCACGGTTTGGCCCGGAAAATCCGACATTTACCATGCGCTGCAGGCGGTGCTTATTCCCTATAGTGCCGTGGACGTTTCCATTGCGCCTGCGGTTAAAGCCGCCTGCTGCAAGTAAGAAAGGGAGGTCCGGATATGGGTAAGAAATATGACGTTGTGGCCCTTGGGGAACTACTGATCGACTTTACGGAAAATGGAACCAGCCCTCAGGGTAACCCGGTGTTTGAAGCGAATCCGGGAGGCGCGCCCTGCAACGTATTGTCCATGCTGGCCCGTCTGGGTCACAGGGTGTCCTTTATCGGAAAAGTCGGCAGCGATCTGTTTGGAAAACAGCTGGAACAAGCAATTGCGGAAGTGGGAATTGACACCTCGGGACTGCTGAAGGACACAAAAGTAAATACAACGCTGGCGTTTGTGCATACCCTTGCGGGTGGAGACCGGGACTTTTCTTTCTATCGCAACCCCGGCGCGGACATGATGCTGTCCGTAGGCGATTTGAATGCTGACTTGCTGAAAGATTGCAAAGTGTTCCATTTTGGGACACTTTCTATGACGGCGGAAGGCTGCAGGGAAGCCACAAAAGAAGCAATCAACCTTGCAAAAGAGGCAGGTGCTATAATCAGCTTTGACCCGAATCTGAGAGAGCCGCTGTGGGAAAGCCTTGATGCTGCAAAAGAGCAAACCGCATACGGCCTTTCCCGGTGTGATGTTCT
Source organism: Faecousia sp. (assembly GCA_045535175.1). Taxonomy (GTDB): domain Bacteria; phylum Bacillota; class Clostridia; order Oscillospirales; family Oscillospiraceae; genus Faecousia. The sequence continues at coordinate 959 of JAZSLC010000067.1, forward strand.
GAAGATTTCCGACAATGAGATCCAGTGGTTTACGGGAGAAGCGGATTATGAAGCAGGTGTCCGCTATCTGCAGGAGCGCTACAATATCCGGCTGATTCTGGTGTCCCTTGGAAGAGAAGGCAGCATGGCTTTTTCCGGACCGCATAAGGCAGTGGTCCCGGCCGTGATCCGGGAGGACACCATTGAGACAACAGGCGCCGGTGATACCTTTTGTGCCTGCATTTTGCATCAGGTGCTTGAGAAAGGCTTGCGGGTGTACAAAACTCAGGAGCTGGAAGGGATGCTCACCTTTGCAAACACAGCTGCTTCCATTGTGACCACAAGAAAAGGTGCTCTTCGCGTAATGCCGACCGTGGAAGAAATTCAAAACCAGATGCGTATGCGCTGAGGGACACGGCATACGATAAGGAGCAATAGTTTCTACTTTCCATTGGACGCAGCCGGAAAACCATCCGGCCGCGTCCAATATTCTTTCGTCAAAGAGAGGACCCTTTACATGACGCCTGTTTGCGGTGTGATCATTTGTAACGTTTACAATAGAGGAAAGGTATGGTATAATTTTTCCAAACAGGGTGACGGGATGATCCGAATCTTTGCCTTGCGGTCGGCAACAGGAGTGCGAAGCCATGAATACATATGAACGATTTCGGAAAATGAAAATAGACTTTGGCTGCCTGGGCATTCAGCAGTTGGTGCATTATGAGAACTACTACTGTACCCCGAAGGGCGCGAAGATCATTGGCTCTGCAGGGGTGGATGGCATTCACTACTGCACTATCCCCCAGTTTGGTGAGATGATCTTCGCGGTCAGCCCCATGAATTTTGGTGACTGTGTTCACCCCATTGCCAGGAACTTCGAAGATCTGCTGCGGCTGCTGCTGTCCTGCGCGGATATGGCGGTTCTGGAGCAGTGCTATGCCTGGGACGAAGAAGAATACAAGGCGTGGCGCATGGACTGTCCTGCCACGAAGCAGCAGGCCCGGGCTTTGGCAGCTATCCAGGCGGAATTCGGTTTGGAGCCCATGGAAGATGCTTTTGCCTATGTGAAACAGCTGCAGGCAGAATTCGACCTCTCCAGGATTCCCTATACCGAGGATTACTATGACATCGACATGAACCCGGCTGCCCCGAAACCTGCTCCTGCGTGGAACGTGACCTTCCGGGGGGACTTTCATTCTGCAAATCAACAAGGAACACCCGGCATTCCGGTTCGGACCAACATGGAATTCCGTTGGGCCGGTATCGACTGGGTCATTCCGGAGGTGTATGCCTGTGAAGAAGGCCTTGTGGTTGTGATGCTGGGAAAAGTGGATCCTGCAGAGGTTCGAAAGCACATCCACGATGGCCCTGCCACCCAGGAAGACATCGAACGCATGGATGCGGAGTGCCCTTTGAACATCCATCTCAGATGTGCCGCGAGGATCAACGGTTCTGACGGTGTGTACTGCGGCGGCAGCGGTATGGCCTGGTTGCCGCCCATGCCCGGCGAAGGCAATGGATATGAGGATGCAAGATGGGTACTGGAACACTACGGCTTTGACACCGATTACGCCTGGATCATCCATCGGGACAATTACCGCTGGCCTGGCGGTACCGGACCTGAACTGAACACTCTTGAAGTGACCATCACCCAGCGGCCGGTATCCCTCTCAGGAATCCGTTTCAAGACCCCAGGGGCTGGAAAAACCGTGAAGGTGCAGCATCCCCTGAGCGGCAAGACCTATACACTGACCATCGAAGCGCATAAACATGAGGAAGCGGATATGCGGAGTATGCAGAGCATGGGTCTGGAGTTTCCTACGAAGTACACCCGGATGGAGTACAGGATCGAGCCGGAGTTAGATGCCAAACGATACCGCATCATGGACGCTATGCAGGGCGATGAGCCGCGACCGATGCAAGTTGCCCATACAGGAGGCCCTGCCGGAGTGCAGATCAACGGAGAAGCCGCCGCCATCGGCATTATCGGCGGTGCTGACGGCCCCACTGCGGTCTTTGTGGGCCGCCCTAACCGTAAGGCCAATCAGCTTCGCGAGGCATCCTCTTCCATGCACTTTGAACGCGTGGACGAAGTGGAGTGGCGGGTAACCTTTTTGCAGAAACTCCATGAGGATCTTACGGTTCGGGTGATCTGAACCAAGGAAGTCAGTAACCCAAGTGCTGCAATTCTATGTGATTTGGTTCATTTGAATTGCCGGATAAAGAGGAGGTCGCCATGACAGCTAAGAAAAAGAAGTTCATATTCCTTGCTGCTGTGGCAGCTGTCCTTGTGGCTCTGGTAATTTGGATTGTATGGGGCAACACGGCATTGGAACTGAACACGTATACCGTCAGCAGTTCCAAACTGCCGCAGCATTTTGACGGGTACCGCATTGCGCATATATCTGATCTGCATAACGCAGAATTGGGCGAGGGTAACGAAAAACTCCTGGCAATGCTCCGGGAAGCTGAGCCGGACATGATCGCCATCACCGGTGATCTGATCGATTCCCGTAATACGGATATTGAGATTGCCCTGCAGTTCATCCGTGAAGCGGTGAAGATCGCCCCCTGCTACTACGTTACAGGAAATCACGAAGCCCGCATTGATAGGTATGGTGAACTGAAGGCCGGGATGGAAGCCGCAGGAGTCACCGTGCTGGAAGATGCCCGTGCGGAAATCAGCATAGAGGGTCAGAAGATCACACTGATTGGCGTCAACGATCCCAGCTATCAGACAGATTACCTCTTTGGGGACGCCGAAACGGTGATGAACGCCAAGCTGAAAGAACTCCATACTGAGGACGATGGGTTTACCGTTCTGCTGTCCCACCGGCCGGAGCTGTTCGGCACCTATGCAGAGCATGATGTGGACCTGGTCCTCAGTGGCCATGCCCATGGCGGTCAATTCCGCCTGCCCTTTGTCGGTGGCCTGGTGGCACCCAATCAGGGGCTGTTCCCCCAATATGATGCAGGCCTTTACACAGAAGACAACACCCATATGCTGGTGAGCCGGGGCATCGGAAACAGCATTTTTCCGTTCCGGTTCAATAACCGCCCGGAAGTGATTTTGATTGAGCTGCAGACAGATAAAGGAGCATAGCCATGGAAAAGAGATTATACAAATCCAACAAGAATAAAATGATCGACGGTGTCTGTGCAGGGGTTGCCGAGTATTTTCACCTGGATCCTACCCTGGTTCGGCTTGGGGCCGTTGTTTTGACTTGCGCCGGTGGCAGTGGCATTCTGGCATATATTGCAGCCATGATCATTGTCCCCCGGGATCCGAATTGAGGAGGCAGTATGAAAGAGAAGAAAAAAGTCCAATGGCAGCAATGGATCGTGATGGGCTGCTATATGCTGCTTGGTGCCGCTTGCGGTATACTGATGGTCAGCTTTTCGGAGCAGCGGGAGGCGGAGAACCTTTCCATATTGGAGGAGCTGATTCCCCTGGGCGTTCTGTTCATTGGAATGTACCTTGGCATTTACCTGCAACTGATCCTTCACGAAGCAGGGCACCTGGTGTTTGGGCTTAAATCCGGCTACCGGTTTTCCTCTTTTCGCATTGGCAGCATTATGTGGCTGAAGGAAAACGACAGAATTGTGGTCAGGAAACTCAGCTTGGCCGGAACCGGCGGTCAATGCCTGATGGTGCCGCCCCAGATGCAGGACGGAAAGATTCCGGTGATCCTCTATAACCTGGGCGGCTGCATTATGAATTTGATTGCCAGCGCTGTGTTTCTGGTGATCTATCTTCTGATTCCCGGAGGCACTGTGATCTCGCTGCTCAGCCTGATGGTGGCGCTGACCGGCGTGGCGGTTGCTTTGACGAACGGAATCCCCCTTCGCCTTGGTACGGTGAATAATGATGGCTATAACGCCCTTTCCCTGGGGAAAAACCCCGATGCATTGCGGGCCTTTTGGCTGCAGCTGAAGATAAACGAGCAGATTGCCAAGGGAATTCGCCTGAAGGATATGCCGGAGGAATGGTTTACGGTGCCCAGCGACGAAGCAATGCACAACAGCTTGGTTGCGTCGATTGGTGTTTTTGCGGCGAATCGCCTTATGGACCGGCAGCGGTTTGAAGAAGCAGACCGGCTGATGGCGCATCTTCTGGAAATGGACAGCGGCGTGGTGGGGCTGCACCGCAGCCTGATGATCTGCGACCGGATGTACTGCGAACTGATCCGGGATAACCGCAGGGACGTTCTGGAAGCAATGCGCACCAAAGAGCAGCTTAGGTTTATGAAAGCCATGGGAAAATACCCCTCTGTGGTTCGGACAGAGTATGCCTATGGGCTGCTGGCTCTAAAGGATCCCGGAAAAACAAAGGCTGCCCGGGCCCTTTTTGAAAAAGTCGCAAAGTCGTATCCCTATCCCAGTGAGATCCAGGGGGAAAAGGAACTGATGGACATTGCAGACAGCCTTTCCGGCATGAAAACCGGCACCGATGCATAACGCCGCCGGTTTTGCCGGCTGACGAACAACAGCGCAGGCTTTTGGGCCTGCGGTGTTGCTTGTATCAGGTATTTTCCGTTCGGATGGCATCGATGGGATTGTCCCTGCGAAGTCTGGTTATGGCATAGGACATGGTGGTGAACACAACGAAGAATACGCAAAGTGCGGCAATGAGCAGTGCATTCCATGGGGGAATAAACTCGGCATTTGCAATGCTTTTTTCGATGTTTTGAATCAGGAAACTCAGCGCCAGACTGATCGGAACGCCCCATACAAGAGCCTTGCATCCGTAAGTCAGGCACTCGTAATTCATCATACGAAGTAAATCTTTCTCACGGAAGCCTGTGCTTCGCAGCATACCGAAGTCCCGCCTGCGCAAGGCCACATTGGTGGAAATCGTATTAAAGACATTGGCCACGGAAATCAGGGAAATCAGAATGATAAACCCATAGGAGAACACGTTGATCAGCAATACAAGAGTACGGTTGTTTTCTTCGCTTTCCTTGTAATCCCGGTAACCGTAGGGGCCGAGCTTTGCCTCCAGATAAGTCTTTGCTGCCGTGTAGTTGGAAACGGTGATGCACAGATCCCGGTCCATTTCTTCGGGTGCAGCAGACATGGGAAGAATGAGGTAGTTATAATAATAGGTGTCGATGGCGGCATACGTAACGCCAAAGGGCAGGTTTGTAATCGTTGCGCCGATTCGAATGCGCGGAGTGTTCATTTGCTCAGATGCTTCGGCTGTTTCCTCTGCTTCTCCGGTTTCAATATCACGCCTGAAATAGTTGACGGTTGTACTTCCGTCCGATCCTGTGTCAAACTGAACCAGGTATTCTGCGCGGCCGTCCCAATCTTCGCCAATTCGGCCATCCCCAAGATCAATATAGGGAACAATGGCCAGGATCGTTTCACCCTTATCAGATGTGTAATACTCGTAGCTGTTGATACCGGGGCCGTTTGAAGTAAAGGGCTTCAGCACAGAGGGAATATCGTCCCGGATCATCTGTAATGTCTGGCCCTCGGCATCATAGGGGGCATAGGCATAGGTGTAGCGGTCGGTTTCACCCACCTCTGCATGGAAGTTATAGACGGTCACTTCCTTTGCCACCACCAAAGCCGTGGGAATGTCCTTATCAAAATACGGTGCTTCGGGAATGCTGTGTTGGGCCAAATACTGCCTGAATACGGAATCCTCCAAGTAGATCAACCGCACATCATGCATATTTTTATCCAGCATTTCGTACTCTTCGTGAATGGCAGGCCAGCTCTGCAGGAAACGCTCCGAGAGCATATGGTCCGGTGCATTTACAAGGTAATGGCTGTCCGCGTAATAAGCAGAGTCTGCGACGAAGTCTTGATTTCGGATTTCCTCCAGGGTTTCCGGATCGCCCATGCACAGCATATCGAAATTCTCCGTGTCGATGGCCCGGTCTATGGTTGAATGGAGCATCATGTTGATACTGGCAGCGGAGATGAACAGAATGATGCTGATTACCAAGGAAATGACCGTTGCCCGGTATTTCTTTTTGCTGACCTTGTAGTATTTTCTGGACAGTACCCCGGCCAGGCCGAAAAGTTTATAGGTCACCTTGCTGACCCGGATTGTCTTTCTGGGCACACTGTAGTCATTTTTCTGACGGATCGCATCAATGGGGCTGATCTTGGTTGCACGACCGGCGGGGATGGCCGCAGAAATGAGGACGGTGACCAGTGCAATGATCGCTGCCACCGTGAGGGCAAGCCAGGATAGCTTCGGCTCCAGGAAGACCGTTCCGCCGCTTGTGGCGATCAACGTGTGAATCCGGGTGGAGAGAATGTTCAGTGTGATGGCAATGCCCACATAACCGGACAGCAGGCCCAAGGGGATGCCGATGGCGCTCAAAAGCATGGCTTCGGTAAAGACCGATCCGCGGATTTGCCTGCGGGTGGCACCGATGGAGGAGAGCAGACCAAACTGCTTCGTTCGCTCGGAAACAGAGATGGAGAAAGCATTATAGATCAGGCTCACAGAACCGACCATGATGATTGCAGCCAGGACACCGCATAACCATGTAATCACCGCATTATAGTTGCCGTATTGGGTTGCTCCGTAAAAGGCCAAAAGGGAATCGTTTGTTGACCCTCCAATCCCTTCCGGCATTTCGTGCATTACGGGGTAGGCATCCCGGGGATTATGGGTTTTGAGGTAGAGCCGGTACCAAAGAGGGGAGTCGCTGTCATCCGCAAAGGTGAAAAGATGGCTCAAATACAAATCCAAATCATTCAGCCGCACGAAGGTTTCGCTGATGCCGACAATCGTGTAGGACTTTGTAAAAGGTTCGCCGTCTGCGGGTATTTGAAACTCTCCGCCGTACTCTTTATACTCGGGTACAACATTCAGCTCGATGCTTTCTCCAATTTCGCAAGGGAGCCCCGCATCTTTCAGGTAGTGATAGATATTCTGGGTAATTACGATTTCGTCGCTGTTTTGCGGCAATCTGCCTTCTTCCATGCGGATAGACACCATATCGAAAAAGGCCTGATCGCCTGCAGCGACGGCACAGGTTTCTTTGCTGGTGTAATCTTCCCTTACCTGCAGTTCAACGGTGGTATAGCCAAGGATGCCAAGACTTCCGATGTCACTGACTCGCTTATCTGCGGAAAGAGACTCTAAATGCTCCGAGGATGTGTAGTCGAATTGCAGGAAATAGTCGCCGGTGTTATGGATTTCTGTTCGGATCAAATAGTCCCACAGGCTGTAACCCAAGGTCGTAACAGCCATAAACATAGCGGCAGAAAGGATAATGCCGATCATGGTCACAATGGTCCGGGTCCTGTTCTTCCACATTCCCTTCCACGTGACTTTATTCAGGATGTTCATCGGATCACCTCGTCCCGGGTGATCTTGCCGTCTTCGATGGTAATGATCCGGTCGGCCTGCAGGGCGATGGATTCATCGTGGGTAATGACGATGAGGGTTTGCCCGTACTGCTTGTTGGAAAGCTTCAACAACTCCACGATCTCCTGGGAGTTCTTGGAGTCCAGATTACCGGTGGGTTCGTCTGCCAGCACAACCGCCGGGGAGTTCATCAGCGCCCGGCCGATGGAAACTCTCTGCTGCTGACCGCCGGAGAGCTGATTGGGCAGGTGCTTCTCCCGTCCTTTAAGTGCCAGCGTGGTAAGCAGATCCTCCAGCCGCTCCTGATTAACCTTGCGGCCGTCCATAAGGACAGGCAGGGTGATGTTCTCGGTCACATTGAGCACCGGGATCAGATTGTAGAACTGGTAGATCAGGCCCACCTGACGACGGCGGAAGATGGCCAGTTGGTCCTCATTTTGTGCAAAGACATCCTGACCTTCCAGAAACACTTTGCCGGCTGTGGGACGATCCACGCCGCCCAGAATGTGCAGCAGGGTGGACTTGCCAGAACCGGAAGGACCGATGATGGCAACAAACTGCCCCTTTTCAATAGAGAAAGAAACATCGTCCAGGGCCCGGACCTCATTTTCACCTTTGCCATAGATCTTGGAAAGGTGTTCTACGCGTAAAATTTCCATAATGGTTACCTCCTACTGGTGATGGTACCAGTATACAGGGGTGAAGTGACGCTCAAGTGACTGGAAAATAAGAGAATCGTCATATTACCTGTTTATAGAATTTGATCACAAATTTAGCGCCGATTTCCCCGTTCGTGGCCTGTACGGTGCCGTTTTGGGCTGTGATAACGGTTCGGGCCAGGGCCAGACCGATTCCGTAACTTCTTTCGGAGGCGTTGGTGCCTTTGTAGAACCGTTCGAACAGATGGGGAATGTCTTTGGGATCCAATCCGCTGCCGGTGTCCTCCACCACGATCTGGGTGTACAGAGCCGTTTCCGCCATCGTAACGGTAATGCTGCCGCCCTCAGGCGTGTGCTCCATACAGTTTTTGAGAATATTCCCCAATGCTTCCGCTGTCCAAACCAGGTCGCAGTGAAGCACCTCCTTACCGCAATGAATGTGCAGGTTCTGATTCCGAAGATCCATGGGGATGGCAATGGGCGCAGCTGCCCGGTCCAGCAGCTGCCGTACAGGCACCGCTTGCCTGGCCAGTTTCACCGTACCGGCATCCAGCTTGCTGAGTTTCAGTAAGGTCTCCACCAACCATTCCGTTCTGGAAAGCAGACTTCTCAGCTCTCCTGTCAGCTCCATCCGCTTCTCAGGGGACAGCTCCGGGGTCCGGAGCATGGTAGTGGTCAGATTCATCGCCGTCAGCGGTGTGCGCAGCTGGTGGGAAATATCCGCCAGGGAGTCAGCCAGATAGACTTTGTCTGCCCTGATGGCCTCCGCCGACTCTTTAAGCCGCAGGGTCATCTTTTGAATCTGGTTGGCAAGGATGGACAGCTCCCCCTCGCTGTACGCACGGATGGGCAGGGGCGTGCCGCTGATCAGAAGCTGATCCAGATCACTGCTGAGTTTCTGCAGCTTCCGGTATCTGTAATACTCAGTTGCCAAATGGACCATGATTGAAATCAGGCCAAGGAGCAGGACCAATGCTCCGGCAGCAATGGATATGGTCGCAGCAATCAAAGTCAGTATGACAGTTGCCACACTCAAAAGGATAAGACTGATCCGAAGTTCTTTGTTGTTGTGGAACATAATCAGCCCTCCAGCCGGTATCCAAGGCCACGCACGGTCTTGATGTGTACCGGATTCTGCGGATCCTGCTCGATCTTTTCCCGGAGCCGCTTGATATAGACGGTGAGGGTGTTGTCACCTACATAGTCACCGGCGCTGTCCCAAATCTCCTCCAGGAGCTTGTCACGCGTCAGCACCTGCCCACGGTTGTTCAGGAACACAAGCAGCAGCTTGTACTCAAGAGCAGACAGATAGATTTCCTTACCGTCACGGGTAACGGTGCCCTTGTCCGTATCCACAGACAGATCGCCCAGGGTGATAATGCTCTGCCGCTTACCGGCCCGGCGAAGGACACTGCGAATGCGGGAAACCAGCTCCCGGGGCCGGAAGGGCTTGGAGATGTAATCATCGGCCCCCATATCCAGCCCGGTTACCACACTGAATTCATCGCTGGACGCAGTCAGGAAGATCACCGGAACGCCCAGCTCCTTTGCGTTGGCACAGACCGCAAAACCGTTTCCTTCAGCCAAGGAGATGTCTACCAAGGCAAGGTCCGGACGGTCTGCTTCCATTGCTTCGGCGGCTGCTTTTTGCCCGGTAACAGATGTGATCCGGAAGTTTTCGGTTGTCAGAAAGCTGGTGAGCATCCGGATCAAAGTCGGATCATCCTCCACCAAAAGCAGCTTTTCCATAGACACACCTCCTCATTTTCCTATATCATAGCATTTCCATAAGCAAATTACCATTACAGAATTGTCACATAGGCGTTGCTGCGAAAGAAAGCGCCGGGGCAAACCCAGCGCTTTTAAGCTATATCCCTTTTCGCTTCATCCACAAGATGGTTAAATCAATATTAACAACCATTGCGGCAAAGCATTGCCATAGAGCACATTTTAGTGCAGCCCAGCAGTTATCTAAATAGTTCCCATGATCAGGAATTAGAATATCGTAGAACATGGACCTTACCGCATATCCATCAGCGGTACCAGCAGGTGTCATGGCATACAATGTAGAGAGAACCAGATCAATACCCACAAAAAGAGAAATGCCGAGGGCGATGATCCAAACGATCCGCATTATCATTAACACGCGAAATTCTTTTGAGTCCTTTGATAATACATAGTTTGATTCCGCAAAGTAGCTTACCAGATGATTGAAGATCAGAATAAGCCCAACAAGTAAAAGCAATGTTGCGCTAAGTAGAGCATCAGTATGCTTACTGACAACAAAGGGAATCAGAGAATATCCAAAGAGAGCCGGAGCAAGACACAACAAGACTAACCACCATTTTTTGCTTAGCCATTCTCCAAATAGCAGCAGTTTCTCTCTCTTCGAATAGTTTCCATGATGCATAACAGCGGTGATGTTTTCTTCTGCCTTCTCCTGATATTGAGATGCATCCAAACGCTGACCACTTAAGATTTCATTGATGGTTACTCCATAAAACTCACTTAGAGCCTGTAGACTTTCTGCCGGAGGCAGATAAGAACCGGTTTCCCATCGAGAAATTGTTTTGTTTGTAACGCCTAGTTTTTGCCCCAACTCATCCTGCGTCAATCCGCTTTCTTTTCGCAGAGTCGCAAGAAACTGGCCGACCTTATGTATGTCCATAGGCTCACCTCCGTTCAAGTTTGGCACAATTTTATCATGCGGTAGCAGAAAAGTCATCCCCATATATAGCGAATGGGGTGGACATTAGGGTTTTTACTGGTTGGATTATCGCTGATTAAGCAAATTCATCCACAAATTTTTGTATGGCTCTATAATGTAATAGGAAAGCGCCGGGATGATCCCGGCGCTCTGATTTTAAGGTATCAAGGGTTATTGACCGTTCCCATGAACAAAGGAATGTTATCTGTGGTAATGGCGAAAATGAAAGGACGATCCAGAACAAAGTCGATGATTTCCTCGGGGGGCATTGGGCTTCCTGCTCCCGGGAATTCGATATAGGCCGCAGCTTTGACGCCTTCCTCATCGATCTGTACTCTCACAGACTGATTTGCAGCGGTCAGGAAGATGGGAACATCTCCCGTGATCTCGCTGAAGTTCGCTGCACCCTCATTGAATACATCCGTCACACCCATTTCCTGCAACCCGCCTTTAAGATCCATTGTGCTGTTCACATCGAATTTAGGTACGGACAAATTCACCTTCATCCACTTTTCGTTTTCCCAATCCTGCTGCAGCACCATCTGCATATACTGACCATCAGCCAGCACATCGACGGTGGTGTAGCCTTCGTCCGGCAGAATGAACCACATACGGCTTCCGTTTTTAAGGCTCAATGCAACAGCACTGAAGTTGTCGCCATAGTAGTAATGCATCTGCGCCAGCTTCTTGTTCATGAAGGTGACGGTTTTATCTCCACTGGGCGCGTGGAATGTATCCTGCGTATTTTTGCTTGCAGAAAACTCATCCTGCCATTTTGCCTGAAAGTAGATGGTAGAATACAGAGCCAGAATGGTTTCCGGAGAGAGATTAATATTCGAAGTGGACTTCTTAAGGAACCCTCCGGTGTTATTATTGATCCATGCGCTGATGGCGTTGTTGATTTTCCGGCTGCCCAAATCGCCCTGATATACAGACGCATAATAGTAATAGGCGATGTTGTCCATGGTGTCCTGCCGGTAATTCAGACCGTTTTCCAGCCATAGAGAATTGGCCAAGGTGGAGATCTCGTGGCCGTTATCATTGTAGGCGCTTTCCCAGACCGCACTGACTTGCTGACGAAGTGCATCGATATCTCTGGCGCCGAATAAGTCAAGAATCTGCTGCCGGCTTGCACCGTCGGTCAGCTCCGTCATCATGGCAAGGCCGATATATGCATTGATGGGAGACCATAACAGGTTTTCACTGCCTTGGCTGCTCAGGAACTGAGCGGAGCCGTTGGTAAAGAAGGGGGCAAGCGCATCAACCGTTTTTCTGGTCGTAACCGACAGAAACTTTTGATCTGCTTCCCATTGGTTAAGATCTGCCCGCCATTGGTCGCGGTCCTTGTAATCATCCAGGTCCGGGCGCTGCATTTGTCGGGATTCGGACGCGATGCTGACCGCTTTTGCAGAGATTACCATCGGGATACTCGGCAGATTGAAAAGCAGAACCAGTGCAAGAACGGCGGCGATTGTAGCCAGCCAATAGTGCTTCTTTTTTCTCCGCTTCGCCGCAGCAGTGACATACTTCTCGTCCACATAGCCTAAGGCTTTTGCAACTTTCTCATTCATTGGCAAACCCCTCCTTCATCAGGTATTCCCGAAGCTGCATCCGGATCCGGCCAAGACGAACGCTTGCCGCATTCTCACGCAGGCCAAGATCCTTGGCAATCTCCTGCACCGAGTCACCGAACCAGTATCTGCGAAGAAACAGTGCACGGTTATCGGCAGTTATTGTTCCCAGAAAACGATTGATGGCCAGGCCAAGCTCTCTGGCCTCCACGGTTTCCTCCAACGCAGGGCCGGGAATGCAGTTTGCCAGCTCGTCAATAGACACATCGTATCTGCCATCCCGTTTCTCGGCAGTGTTGTATTTGAGCCGGTCCAGAGAAATGTTCCGACCGGTCGCGTACACATAGCCTGCCAGAGGATCCGGTTTCTTGGGTGGGACTGTATTCCAGACTGCAAGGTAAGTATCATTGACAGACTCTTCCGCATCCTGGC
>JAZSLC010000130.1:0-6377 GCA_045535175.1 Faecousia sp.
GTTGGCATTTGCCCCGGTGTGGCCATGGCTGCATCGCACCCTATGCGCATTGAGTTTTTCGGCAAATCGGCCCATGCGACCCTGCCTCAAACCGGTGCCGATGCACTGGCCATGGCTGTGGAAACCTATAACGGCATCAACGCCATGAAAGCCACCCAGATGAATCCCTTTGAAAAGTATGTGTGCTCTGTGGGACTCCTTCGGGCGGGAACAACCGTCAATGTGATTGCCGATTATGCGGAAATGACGGTTTCTTTGAGAACCTATGACACTAAAACGGAGTCCTTTATTGTGGAGAATATCCGGGCGCTGGCAGATAATGCTGCAAAACGCCGCGGCGGTACCATGGTGCTCCATGAAAATGCCAAGGCACTGCCTCTTGTGAATGACCCTGTGATCTCCGAGAAGGTGCTTTCGTCTGCGGCATCCGTTGTAGGCCAGGAAAATGTGGTCACCATGCCCATGAAACTCAGTTCCGAAGATTTTTCTTTCTATGTTTCCCAAAAGCCCGGTGCGTTTCTGCGTCTGGGAACCCGGAACGAAGCAAAGGGCTGTGTAACGCTGCCCCACAACAATGACTTCCTTCTGGATGAAGATGCCCTGGAACTGGGCAGCAAAGTGTTTGTGCAGTTTGTTTTGGACTACATGAACGGTATTTGACAAAAATCCCTCTGATGCCCAACAGGGTATCAGAGGGATCGTTTGTTTTAAGATTCATTCACCGTCGTAATAGTCGACAGCATCAGAAGGATGGAACAGCCGGTTGATTCCTTTGCCCCAAACGCCGATCTTGTCGGAATCGGGATATACGGCAATGTCCACATCATGTACTACGTCAAAATCAATGTATACCAGGTTTTCTTGTTCGGAGCAGTTGGTGAGCTTGTGGGCACCTTCCGGTCCGGTGGGGAAGAACAGAAACTCTCCGGCAGCCACTTTTCTTTCGCCCGCAGGGGTGCGCAGAATGCCTTCTCCACTGAGAATGTAAAAGGTTTCTTCGTTTTTGTGATGGTAGTGATAAGGGTAAGCAGACTTTCCCGGGGGAATCTCATAAACACTGACCAATGTATTGGCAGAGCCACCAAAGGGAATGAATTTTCTGCGGTAGTATTCATATTCCTCTGTGCCGCGCTTGTGACTGACAGGGAGATCTTCGGGCTTTGCGTGTTTTATCTGACTCATAGGTGTGCTCCCGATTAGTCCTTATAGTACAGATAGCAATGACAATAGCCTTTGAAGTTGGGGTCAGCAATTTGTTCCCGGAACTCTTTGCAGATGCATTTGTTTTCTTCGGTTCGCTCCAGGCGGCAGGGACAGTATCCGCCGGTACGCTTCAGGCCCTCCCGAACGGCTTTGACGGTTTCCTGATCCTCGTTGAGTCGTACTGCCATAAGATCACATCCTTTTTCTTTTATTATACGACTTCTGTCAAGGGCTAAAGCATTGACAGCCACGGGGTGTATGAATATAATTGGAATGAACTGATACTGCATAAGGAGTATACCATGAAGATACAAAAGAATGAAATTATCACAGAATCGGGACTTCGTGTATCCATGCCTCTTCGGGGGGTGATTCGGGTCACTGATGGCAAGCATAAGGATAGTTACGCGGTTTGTGCCAAGCTGCGCAAAATCGCTCCTAAGGTAGAAGATGGCCGTGTTTCCTGGGGGAATATTGCTCTGGAACCGGATAACGGCATGGCTCTATATTATAACGGCCGTCTGCTTTGCGCAGATTACAGCGGCCAGCTGATGCACAGCGGCCCTATTTCTGATGAAGAACTGGCTGTTTTGAAATCCGAAGGCCATTTGGGCGAAGACGATGAGCGCAGACTCCAGGCCCAGTGGAGAGTAGAGGTTGTGAAGGCCCTTTCTCCCGAGGCGGTGATCTATGGCCTTGGCGACAAAACCGGATTCCTGAACAAGCGCCATTATGCCTATGAAAACTGGAATACAGACGACCCCAAGCCCCACTGTGACAATTACCGGAGCCTGTATAAGTCTGTTCCGTTCTTTATGATCGGTACGGAGCAGGGCTTCTGCGGCATCTTTGCAGACAATACATACCGTACCCTGTTTGATTTCGGCAAAGAGTGTGATGACTACCTGTACTGGTCCCATGCCGATGGCTCTTTGGACTATTATATGATCCCCGGTAAGGACCCCAAGGAAGTCCTGAAGCGCTATTACCAGCTGACGGGCTATAACCCTCTGCAGCAGAAATGGGTCTATGGCTTCCATCAGAGCCGCTGGAGCTATGAAACCGCTGAAAGGGTGGAGGCAGTGGCCCGTGGAATGCGTGAAAACCGCCTGCCTTTGGATGTGATCCATCTGGATATCGACTATATGGATGGTTTCCGGGTCTTTACCTTTGATCGGGAGCGCTTCCCGGATCCCAAGGCCCTGCACCGGCGGCTTGCGCAGCAGAATGTGAAGACCGTATCCATTGTGGACCCCGGTGTGAAGCTGGATCCCGGTTACTTTGTTTATGATGAAGGCGTTGCCGAAGACCATTTTGCCAAGAATCCTGACGGCAGCATTTATGAGGGCGCTGTTTGGCCCGGCGCTGCCGTGTTCCCGGATTTCTCCCGGAGCGAAACCAGAGCCTGGTGGGGCGATAAACTGCAGATCATGCTGGATGCCGGCGTCAGCGGTATCTGGAATGATATGAACGAGCCTGCCAACTTTACCGGGCAGCTGCCGGACGATGTGCAATTCCGGGATGGCGACCACCTTCGGATGCACAATGTCTACGGCCACCTGATGGCCCAGGCAACCTCCGAGGCCCTGGAAAAGCTGACAGGCAAGCGCCCCTTCGTGCTGACAAGAGCCTGTTATGCCGGCTCTCAGCGCTACTGCTCCGCCTGGACCGGTGACAACCACTCCCTCTGGGCCCATCTGCAGCTCAGTTTGACTCAGATGATGAATCTGGGCCTTTCCGGCATGAACATGGTTGGCTCCGATATTGGCGGTTTTGGCTCCGATACCACACCGGAGCTGATGATCCGCTGGATGCAGCTGGGTTGTTTGGGTCCCTTCTTCAGAAATCACAGCGCCAAGGGCACCAAGGACCAGGAGCTTTATGTATTTGATGAAGCTACCATGGCTGCCTGCCGGAAGTCGTTGCAGCTGCGGTATCATTTGCTGCCGTATATTTACGACCTGGCCCATGAGAATCTGCCGATCCTGCGGCCGCTGGTGATGGAATTCCCCCAGGATCCCGTTTGCGCCAGTCTGACCGATCAGTTTATGCTGGGTGAGAGCCTGCTGGCTGCGCCGGTAATGACCCCCGGTGTCACTGCCCGGGCGGTTTACCTGCCCAAGGGCGTTTGGTATGATTATTACACCGGAAAGCGCTATGTGGGCGGCAAGTACATTCTGGCGGATGCACCCCTGGATACCATGCCCCTCTTTGCAAGAGCCGGTGCCATCCTTCCTGTTTCTGTGGGGGATCCCCAGTGCGTGGAGGAGATTACCGAGATTCAGCTGGAAGTGTTCCCTGGAAACGGCACCAGAATCCACTACTCTGATGACGGAGAAACCCTTGCTTACCGGAATGGCACCCTCCACCGCCTGGAAATCAAGGTCCGGGGCAGGGAAGTGTCCCAAAAGGTGCTGCAAAATGGCTACGAAGCCCCCGACACCCTGGAAGTTATCTGGAAAGCCTGATCGTAAAACAAGCGCCCGGCTCGGCCGGGCGCCTACTGTATCAAAGGGAGGCAATGGCTTTTTCGATGCGTGCTTTACAGCGGTCGGGCCCCAGGACCTGCATGACGGAGTACAGGTCGGGGGAGTTGGTCTTGCCGGTGATGGCCATGCGGATCATGGCGGATACATCGGCAACGGTGCCGGGGAATGCGTCGGGATTTGCCTTGTAGGCCTTCATGTCGGTGGTGAAGCCGATTTCCTCGGTGATGGCCTTGACCTTGTTGAACCAGACGGTGGCATCGTCTGCACTGTCGTAGGCAGCCAGGAACTTGGTCAGGACATTGCGGATGATTTCGGCACTGAATTTCTCTTCAAATACAGGTGCGTCCATGTATTCATCATAGAAGAAGCCCATGTAGGGTTTGGCTTCCTTCCAGGTGGCCAGGTCTTTTCTGGGCTTCTTGCCGCCCCGGCCGATGGCGAAAATGGCATGGGCGAAAGCGGGGTCTGCTTTCAGCTTGGCAGCGAATTCGGGATCGAATTCCTTGGCCCAATCCAGAAGAAGCTCGTAGACGGTGACAGCGTCCATCCGGGAGATGACGTTCTTGGAAACGTCGGTGAGCTTGGCGTAGTCAAACAGGGAGCCAGCGGGATTCAGCTTCTTGGGGCTGAACTTGAAGGAATCCATATCTGCATCGGGGTTTGCCCGGCGCCAATCTTCGAAATTGGAGTTGAGGACGGTCATCAGGTATTCCTGCACGGCCTTGATGGGGAAACCCTCTGCCTTGTAGTAGGTCAGAGCCAGCTCGGGGTCCTTGCGCTTGCTGAGCTTTCTCTTGGAGGTGCCATCCATCTTCATCAGCGGTCCGATGTGCACATACTTGGGAAGCTTGAAGCCCAGAGCCTGGAACAGCTGAATGTGGAAGGGCAGGCTGGGGAGCCATTCGTCGCCGCGCACCACATGGGTGGTGTGCATGAAATGGTCATCCACTGCATGGGCGAAGTGGTAGGTG
This sequence comes from Faecousia sp., assembly GCA_045535175.1. Lineage (GTDB taxonomy): Bacteria > Bacillota > Clostridia > Oscillospirales > Oscillospiraceae > Faecousia. The sequence continues at coordinate 4,664 of JAZSLC010000130.1, forward strand.
GGAATGCCGTCAGACTTCAGCAGCACATGGTCAATGTCGTTTTCGGTGATGGTCAGCTTGCCCTTTACCAGGTCATCGAACTTAAACTGGTTCTGAATGGAGCCGGTGGAGCGGAAGCGCAGCACCCAGGGATTGCCCTGGTCCAGCTGGGCCCGGATGTCTTCCAGGGGACGGTCACGCCACATGGCGTATTTTCCGTAATAGCCGGTGGTTTCCTTGGCAGCTTCCTGCTGCTGGCGGATGGCGGAAAGCTCCTCCTCGGTGCAGAAGCAGGGGTAAGCCTTTCCTTCGGCCACCAGCTTCTTGGCGAAAACATGGTAGATGGCAGCTCTCTGGCGCTGACGGTAGGGGCCGTAAAGACCATTGTCGCCGGAGTGGGTGGCACCTTCGTCAAAACGGATGCCGTAGTGGGCCAGGGTGTCAATCAGCACTTCAATGGCACCGGGGACTTCTCTCTTGGCATCGGTGTCTTCCACCCGGAGGAACAGCACACCGCCGCTCTGGTGGGACATCCGCTCGGAAATCATACCCTGAACCAAATTGCCCAGGTGGACAAAACCGGTGGGGGAGGGGGCCATACGGGAAACAACGGCTCCTTCAGGAAGATTACGGGCCGGGAATCTGGCTTCCAGGTCTTCGGGGGTATCGGTTACCTGGGGAAACAGCAGATCGGCAAGGAGTTGATAATCCATGATCGTTACCTCGTTATCAAAAAATTCTCCACTTACTATATCATTATCTGAAAATAATGTCAATGAACGGCTAAGGCAATTTTTGGATTGCCTTTTTTGAAACACTGTGATAGAATACCCAAAAGACCTATGAAAGAGGCGTGAAACATGGAAGAAACAATTGAAAAGAAGAGAATGTTATCCGGTATCCAGCCCAGCGGTGACCTGCATCTGGGCAATTATCTGGGTGCTATTAAGAATTGGGGTGCCCGTTCCGACACCTATGAGTGCTTTTACTTTATGGCGGACCTGCACACCATCACCGTGCGCCAGACCCCTGCGGACCTGCGCCGTAGAACTTTGGAGCAGCTGGCTCAGTACATTGCCTGCGGTCTGGATCCTGAGAAGAATACCCTCTTTGTCCAGAGCCATGTGCATCAGCATGCTGAGCTTGGCTGGGTGCTGAACTGCTATACCATGTTCGGTGAGCTGAGCCGCATGACTCAGTTCAAGGACAAGTCTGCAAGAAACGCAGAAAACATCAATGGCGGTCTGTTTACCTATCCTGCCCTGATGGCTGCGGATATTCTGCTGTATCAGCCTGATCTGGTTCCTGTGGGACATGACCAGAAGCAGCACTGCGAACTGACCCGGGATGTGGCTCAGCGCTTCAACAGCATTTACGGCGATGTCTTCAAGATCCCCGAGCCCTTTATTCCTGAGACCGGTGCCCGGGTTATGAGCCTGAATGCTCCCGACAGCAAGATGAGCAAGTCCATGCCCGAGGGCTGCGTATTCCTGATGGAGCGGCCCGAGGATATTCAGCGCAAGTTTAAGCGTGCCATTACCGACTCCGATACCGAGTTCTGTGTCCGTTACGACCCTGCCAACAAGCCCGGTGTGTCCAATCTGATGTCCATTTACTCTGCCGTTACCGGCCTGAGCTATGCCGAGATTGAAGCAGAGTTTGCCGGTCAGGGCTACGGTGCCTTCAAGCCCCGGGTTGGCGAAGCCGTTATTGAGACCCTTCGTCCCATTCGTGA
>JAZSLC010000060.1:0-3362 GCA_045535175.1 Faecousia sp.
AAAGAACTCCTCAGGACAGTTGTCCCGGATGGCTTCCTGAATCTGGGTAAAGCTGACAATATTCACCGTCATTCTTCCGGAGTAACGGGTCACCAGCCGAGCCAGCTCCAGAACCTTATCCTTGGCCAGCTGAGAGGTATAGGGATAGGAGAAGAAATGAACGGACTCAATCTCCACACCACGTTTTGCAATCATGTAAGCCGCAACGGGAGAATCGATACCACCGGAGAGCAGACACATGGCTCTGCCGCCAACACCTGTGGGCAGACCACCTGCACCGGGAACAGCAGGACCGTGAACGTAAGCCGCCAGATCACGCACTTCCACATAAACGGTATAAGCAGGATGATGCACATCCACCCGGCAATTGGGATGGGCCTCTGCCAATCTGCCGCCGATTTCCTGAGAAATACCGATGGAGGTCAGCGGAAATGCCTTATCGGATCGTTTGGATTCCACCTTAAAGGATTCTGCGCACTCCAGATCATCGCCCAGGTACTCTTCGATGGCATCAAAAATAGCATCCAGGGTCTTCTCACAAGGCTTACACCGGCACAGGCTGACCACGCCGAAAATACTGCGGCAGGCCTCCCAGGCCCCTTCCACATCGGCTTCATCATCCATAGGCTCCACATAAACAGTGGACTGCATAATGTAAACATCAAAATTACCGTATGCCTTCATTCTGCGACGGATGTTCTGACGCAGTTTGTTTTCGAACTGGCGCTTGTTGGCTCCCTTCAGAACCACTTCACCCAGTTTCATCAGAAAAATTTCATTCATAAATGAATCACCTTTCATTGGTTGCCAATATTTAATGTACGGTACTGAATTGCTTCAGCAATGTGTTTCTTTTTAATATCCTGGCTGCCATCCAGATCTGCAATGGTTCGGGCAACTTTCAGGATCCGGTCATAGCTTCTGGCGGTCAGACCAAGCCGTTCAAAGGCAAGGCGCATCAGCTGGGCGGAAGCATCATCCAAATTGCAGAATTTGCGCATCTCCTCCGGACCCATGGAGGCGTTGCACATACTGCTCTGCATCCCATAGCGTCTTCTTTGGGTCAATCTTGCCTGATCCACACGCTGTTTTACAGCGGAAGAAGGCTCGGCTTCGGCCCGGGTACGAAGGTCTTCAAACGCAACCGAAGGAACCTCAATAATAATATCAATGCGGTCAAGCATCGGACCGGAAATCCGGCTCCGGTAAGCATCTACAGAAGCCTGAGAGCAAGTGCATCGACCGGAAGGATCACCATACCATCCACATTTACAGGGGTTCATGGCGCATACCATCATAAACCTCGAAGGATAGGTAACACTGCCGGCCACCCGGGAAATGGTAACGATGCCGTCTTCCAGAGGCTGTCGCATCAAATCCAGGGTATCTTTCCGGAATTCCGGCATTTCATCCAGAAACAGCACACCGTGGTGTGCCATGGAAATTTCACCGGGTCTGGGATTGGCTCCACCACCGGTCAAACCCGCATTGGATATGGTGTGGTGAGGAGAGCGAAATGGCCTGTCCATAATCAAAGGGCGATCTGCCGTAAGCATTCCCAGAACCGAATAGATCTGACTGACTTCCAAAGATTCTTCCCGGGTCATATCCGGCAAAATGGACGGAAGCCGCTTGCTGAGCATACTTTTACCGGAGCCCGGAGGGCCCACCAACAACACATTATGACTTCCGGCAGCCGCAATCTCCAAGGCCCGTTTGGCATTTTCCTGCCCAAATACGTCCTTGAAATCAGGAAGAACTCTCTGATTTCTGGAGGGCACCCAAATAGGCTCCTCTTCCAGTTCAGTTTCCCCGTTCAATACCGGAATCAGGTCAGAAAAGGTTTTGACAGGATAAATGGCAGGACCATGGGCAAGGGTTGCTTCCGCAGCATTCTCCGCAGGTACATAAATACGCTTGATACCGGCACTTTTGGCAGCAAGGGCCATGGGCAGCACACCGGAAATGGGGCGAATAATGCCATCAAGACTCACTTCTCCAATATATGCACTGTCGGGACGGGGTCTTCGAACCGCCCCGGTTGCAGCCAGTATACCCACAAGCATGGGAAGATCATAATGGGTTCCGGCTTTTTTCAGGTTGGCAGGAGCCAGATTAACCGTAATCCTGCTGGTGGGAAAGCCAAGACCGCTGTTTTTCGCAGCTGCACGAACACGCTCCCGAGCCTCTTTCACAGCAGCATCCGGAAGACCAACGATATCAAATCCGGGGAGCCCACCGGAAACATAGCATTCACAGCTGACCAGTTTTCCGGATATTCCACTGATTCCCATTGTCTTAACGGTACAGATCATAAACCTTTCCCCCTTTTATGCCTTTTTATATCATACTGCATTTGTGAAAAAAAGACAATCTTTTTTTACAGCCAAGCAGGGGCCTATATAGTGTTACGATCATCAGATCCCACCGCAACTTGTGGAAAGAAATGTTTTTTCGCCGAAAACGGCTTTACAAATCAGGCCGAAAGTGCTATGATATACGGGACGAAATTTGAATACTTTAGGAGGTATTTCATTTTGGCAAGAAAATTCAAAACTATGGACGGCAATACTGCTGCCGCCCACGTCAGCTACGCCTTTACCGAGGTAGCTGGCATCTACCCCATCACCCCTTCCAGCCCCATGGCAGACAATGTGGACCAGTGGTCCGCTGCCGGCCGTAAGAACATCTTTGGTGACACTGTCAGTGTCGTTGAGATGCAGTCCGAAGCTGGTGCTGCAGGTACCGTTCACGGCTCCCTGGCCGCCGGTGCTCTGACCACCACTTACACCGCTTCTCAGGGTCTGCTGCTGATGATCCCCAATATGTACAAGATCGCCGGCGAGCTGCTTCCCTCCGTTTTCCATGTTTCCGCCCGTACCGTTGCTGCCCAGGCTCTGAACATCTTCGGTGACCATTCCGACGTGTACGCCTGCCGCCAGACCGGCTTTGCTATGCTGGCCGAGTCCAATGTGCAGGAAGTCATGGACCTGGGCGCTGTTGCCCACCTGGCTGCCATCGAAGGCCGCGTTCCCTTCATCAACTTCTTCGACGGCTTCCGTACTTCCCACGAGATCCAGAAGATCGCTATCTGGGACTACGAGGACCTGAAGGAAATGACCAACATGGAGGCTGTTGAGGCTTTCCGTAAGCACTCCCTGAACCCCGAGCGTCCCGCAATGCGTGGCTCTCACGAGAATGACGATATCTTCTTCCAGCACCGCGAGGCTTGCAACAAGTACTACACTGCCCTGCCCGCTGTTGTTGAGAAGTACATGCAGATGGTCAACGCTAAGCTGGGCACCGACTATCAGCTGTTCAACTACTACGGTGCTGCCGATGCAGACCGCGTGATCGTGGCT
>JAZSLC010000131.1:0-7042 GCA_045535175.1 Faecousia sp.
CATCGGGAATGGCGTTTACCACGGTGCCGCCGCCGGTGATGATGGGGTGGAAGCGGATATGGTCCTCGTCCCGGAAGGTTTCCCGAAGGGCATTGGCGGCGCTGAGGGCTTGATTGGCGGCATACAGGGCGTTGATACCCAGGTGGGGGCCTGCACCTGCGTGGGAAGACTTGCCGTGGAAGGTGACGGTCTTGGCGATGCAGCCGTTGGAGCCCTTGCTGACTCCGCCGGTATGGCTGCCGCAGGAGGAGCTGTGGATCATAAAGGCCAGGTCTGCACCCTCAAAGAAACCCCGGTACATGAATTCCACTTTGCCGCCGTAGTACTTGATGATGCCTTTCTTACGCAGCTGTTCCCGGTATTCCACTTCGATGAGTTCTTCGGCGGGGGTGGCCATCAGGCGGATCTTGCCGCTCCAACCATCCAGTACACCGGGTTCTTTCAGGGCGGCAGCCAGACCCAGCAGGCCTGCTGCCTGGCAGCAGTGGCCGCAGGAGTGTACGGCACCGGTTTCGGGGTCCGCATCCGGGTGGGTTTCGCAGATCAGGGCATCCAGTTCCCCCATGACCACCACCATGGGGCCGGGGCGTCCGGTATCCACATCGCAGTAAAAACCGGGGATATTGCCGGCTTCCACCAGCTCGTAGCCCAGTTCCCGGAAGGCTTTGGTCAGGTAGGCCTGGGCTTTCCATTCCTTATAGCCGGTTTCGGGGTTTTTCCAGAGGTAGTCCAGGGCATCCAGAGCCAGGGTTCGGTTGCGGTCGACAGCTTCAATGAATTTTTGCATATCAGACACTCCTTGTTGGTAATTTTCGGAGGGAATTTACTCTGCTGCGGCGGCTTCGATGGCCTTGCGGTCCTTATGGGCGGCGGTGATCAGGAACTGATTGCCGATGAGTACCAGGGTCATCAGTACGGCACCGGCCAGAATGGCGGGCACATAGCTGCCACCGGACAGCTCCCAGCTGAGGTTCATTACCGGGCTGCCCACGGCGTAGCCCAGGTGGTTCAAGGCCATCATCAGGCCCAGCATTTTCTCGAATGCTTTGTTGCCGTACAGGTCGCTGGTGAAGAGGGACACGCCGATGGTCTCCATGGGCAGGGCCAGGGAGGAGAAGATGCCCCAGATCATAGCCAGCACCTTGCCGGTGGGGGAGTTGGTAACCAGGGCCAGGCAGACATAAATGATGACGGCAGCCACTTCGCAAATGGTCAGCATACAGCGAAGACCCTTGCGGTCGTAGATTACGCCGGCCAGGAACTTAAAGAGCATCAGAGCCAAAGAATGGGCGGTCATCACCGTGGCCACAAACTCCGGGTCCAGACCGATGTCGTCTTTGAGCATGGTGGAGCCGACACCGTTGATGCCCGAGAGCATCAGGCCGGTGAGGAAAATGATGACGCAGGAAAGAATGAAATAGGGCCGCTTGACGGCATCTTTGAATTCCATGCCGATCCAGCCGCCGCCCCGGGGCTTTTTCTTGGCCTTGGGGGGATTGACTGTGGTGCTGCCCTTGGGCTTGTCCCGGAGGAATATCACGGAAACGGTGCCAACCACCACCAGAATCAGGGCCACCAGCTTATAGGCTTTCTGGTAGCCGAAGGTGCCGGAGGCAATGATGGGGGTGACAATCTGAGAAGCCAGGGCACCGCCCAGGCCGTTGGAGGCCAGCACGAAGCCCAGCACGGAGCCGGTGTTCTCGGTGACCCAGTTGCGGACAATGAAGCTGACCATGGCGGTGGTGGTGAAGGCCAGGCCAATGCCCAGCAATGCGCCGCCAATGTAGAAAACCACCAGGGTATCGGCGTAGGCGTAGCACAAAATGGCACCCAGCAGGGTGGCGAAGCCGAAGGCGGTCATCTTCCGGGCACCGAATTTGAGAATCAGGGCGCCGAAGAAGAAGTTGATGGCCGATGATACCGTAAAGCGGATGGTATCGTTGAAGGAGAGCAGGAACCGGTTGCCGTTAAAGTTGGCGTTGGCGATGGCTCCCAGGTAAATGCCCTTGTTGCTGCTGCAAAAGCCCAGACAGACAAACTCCATCATAAAGCAGATGGCAACAATAACCCACTTGTAGTCAAGTTTTTTCCTGATGCGTTCCATGATGATCCTCCCAAAGTGTCAGATTTCAGGGTGCTTGCCTTTTTTATACCATGGAATGACCGGGGGAACAAGTACAGGATCATGGGGGCTATGTTAAATGAAACTTAATGCACGGCATAGAACTGCTTCACAAAATCCCGGAACAGGACTTCGTCAGCCGTCAAAGGACGGCTTTTGCGCCAGTAAAGGTGCATGACCCAAGGGGTTCCCCCGGCTTCCAGAGGCACAAAACGCAGATTGGAGGAGTCCATTCGGGAGGAACGAAGGGTGGTAAAGGAGATGCCCAGGCCTTCTTCGGCCATGTGGTGATACACAAGATAGGAGTAGGCGTTGCCGGAGGGCACCGGGACACCCCAGTTTTCAAAAGCATGGCAGATCCGCTCGTACAAAGTACCGCCCTCGGGAGGAAGGAACAGGGGTTCGTTCATCAGCTGCTCCGGGGTGACCCGGGAGGCACCGGCCAGGGGGTGGGAAGGATGGACCATAATGGCAAGCTGATCTTCAAAGAGCGTGATCCCCTCGGTATCCCCCTGCAGGTGGGGGCCCAGGTCCTCCTCGGATGCCAGAAGAAAGCTGTGCTGATGGGGGAGTCCCCCCGAAACCAGCTGAGAACGCCGGAAATTGGCACAGGAAAGGGTGAATTGGGGGTATTCCTGGGAAAAAGCAGTAAACAAGTCGATCCAGAGGTTGGAGGTCATGGTGGCCACGGAGATGTGCTGGCCCTGCTGGAGCATACTTTGCTGCATTTCGGCCTTGGCACACTCCAGGTTGGCAAAAACCTGGTTTACATAACGCAAAAAGATCTGACCCTGCTTGTTCAGCATGATCCGGTTGCTGACCCGGTCAAACAGCTGCATCCCCAGCTCTTTTTCCAGCCGGGAGATGGAGGTGCTGAGGGCCGGGGCAGAGATGAAAAGGCTCTCTGCGGCGGCAGAGATCTTGCCGATTTCCGCCACGGTCTTAAAGTATTTTAGCTGCAGCAGCTCCACGGAAAGCCCTCCCCCCTTGTTTTTACCCATTATACGCCATTTCTGCGTAACTTTCAAGTTAATGAAGAAAAGAATTTCCCGGGGAATAAGGCTTGGGATTCCCCCGGGAATGGGACTTGCGATTGGCTCTTGTTATCTGAAAACCGCTGTGGTATAATGTAGAAAATCTTGATTTCAGGAGGGATTTTTATGGAATTTCATGTAAACCATCCGCTGCTGTTTGTGCTGTGCGGCCTTCTGGTGGCCGTGGTGCTGGGACAGTCCGTGTTTTTCCTGGTGAAGGCCCTGAAGCGGTCCAAGGAACTGGGCATGGACAGCGGAAAAGTGGGTAAAACCATCCGCACCGCTGCCATCTTTACGGTGGCGCCCGCAGTGGCCATCGTCATCAGTGTCATTGCTCTGAGCAAGAGTCTGGGCATTCCGCTGCCCTGGCTACGCCTGAGCGTGGTGGGCTCCATGAGCTATGAGGCCATCGCCGCGGAGAACGCCGTTTCTGCCATGGGCCTGACCCTGGGTAAGATTGAAGCCCTGACGGCTCAGCAGTACATCAATATTACGCTGGTTATGACCATCAGCATTCTGGTGGGCATCTGGCTGGTGCCCCTGATCGGCAAAAAGCTGCTGGGGGGCATGAGCACCATGGCCACCAAGGACGCCAAGTGGGCTGATGTGTTCTCCAACGCCATGTTCATCGGTATGATCGCCACCTTCCTGGGCTTCGTGTTCTGCGATGTGTCCCGGCTGTGGAGCGGCGATGAAAACGGCATGGTGGCGGTAACCGTGGAGGGCCAGGAGGAACTGGTGACCACCACTTCCGGCCTCATTCCGGTGCTGGTGATGGTTTCTTCCGCTGTGGTGATGCTTCTGTGCGGCCTGCTGATGAAGAAGCTGAAGTGGAAATGGCTCAATGACTATGCTCTGCCCATTTCCCTGGTGCTGGGTATGCTGGCTGCCATTCCCATTACCGCTTGGCTGGGTTAAGGAGGTAGCATTATGAAAAAACTCTCTTATATCGATTCTGTTCACCGCGACGGCACCATCTGGAACCTGGGTGTTATGGTTCTGCTGATGGCGTTCCCTGTGAGTCTGTGCCTTATCTTCGGGACTGCTCCCGATTGGGGCGCACTGGCTATGGGCCTGGTGGCTACTGCCCCCATGTACTGGGCGGTGGGCGTGGTGGAAACCGTTACCTTTGTGCCCATGCTGGGTGCAGGCGGCTCCTACCTGAGCTTTGTTACCGGCAACATTTCCAATCTGAAACTGCCCTGTGCCATCAATGCCCTGGAGCAGAATGAAGTCAGTGCCAACAGTGAAGAAGGCGAAGTGATTTCCACCATCGCCATTGCCACTTCCAGCATTGTTACCACACTGATCATTGTGGTGGGCGTGATTCTCATTGTACCCCTGACCCCTGTGCTGGAAGCCCCTGTGCTGGCGCCTGCCTTTGCGCAGATGCTGCCTGCCCTGTTCGGTGGCCTGGGTGTGGCTTTTGTCAGCAAGAACTGGAAGATCGCCGTGGCCCCTGTGGTGCTGATGCTGATTCTCTTTATCTTTGTGCCCGCCTTTAACAGCGGCACCGTGGGTATTATGGTCCCTGTGTCCGTGCTGTTTACCATCGGCGTTTCCCGGATTCTTTACAAGCGGGGGGTGCTGTAATGATCGGATATGTGATTTTGGGCCTTGTGGCAGCATTTTTCGCAGTGATCCTGATCCGGGCTGCCCTCTTTGCCCCCAAGCCCCAGAAGGGCATTGAAACCGACGAAATTACCTTCGACAAGGACCGGACGGTGGAAACCCTTCAGGCGCTGGTTCGCTGCAAGACCGTTTCCTACAACGATCCTCAGCTGGAGGATGATGCAGAATTTGAAAAGCTGGTAGCCATGCTGCCGGAGCTCTATCCCCGGGTCTTTGATGTATGCAAGCTGAAGCGGCTCCCGGGACGGGCCTTGCTGCTGCGCTGGCCCGGCAAACATGACCATGCCCCCACGGTGCTGATGGCCCATTACGATGTGGTGCCCGTGGATGAAAGTGCCTGGGAGAAGCCTGCCTTTGAGGGGATCATTGAAGATGGCGTCATGTGGGGGCGGGGTACGCTCGACACCAAGGCTACCTTCAATGCAGCCCTTTCTGCGGCCAACCACCTGATTGCCAGGGGTTTTGTGCCGGACCAGGATGTGTACTTTGCCTTCTCCGGCGGCGAAGAGGTCAACGGTGTTGGCGCCCCCAACATCGTGGATTACTTCCGGGAGCAGGAGATTGTGCCGGCACTGGTGGTGGATGAAGGCGGCGCCGTGGTGCAGGGAGTGTTCCCCGGTGTGAAGGAACCCTGCGCCCTCATCGGTATTGCGGAAAAGGGTATGATCAACGCCCAGTATACGGTCCACTCTGCCGGTGGCCATGCTTCCGCACCTCCTGTCAAGACACCCATCGGCACCCTGGCCAAGGCCTGCCGGCGGGTTCTGGCCAAGCCCTTCAAGCTGCACATTACGAAGCCCGTGGCGGAGATGTTCGACACCTTGGGCCGCCGTTCCAGCTTCCTGTACAAGGTGATTTTCGCCAACCTGTGGTGCTTTAAGTGGGTGCTGGATCTGATTTGCCGCACCGGCGGCGGTGACATGAACGCCCTGCTGCGGACCACCTCCGCCTTTACCCAGATGGAGGGCAGCAACGCCCGGAACGTGATTCCGCCCACGGCCCGGCTGGTGGCCAATATGCGCCTGAACCCGGCGGATACGGTGGAGAGCGCCCTGGAGTATCTGCGCCAGGTGGTGAATGACCACGATGTGGAAATCACCGCCCTGGAATCCTCGGAGCCCAGCCCCATCTCCGAAACCGGCCGCGAAGCCTGGGACAAGGTGGCTTCTGCGGCAGCCAGCACTTGGCGTGGCTGTGTGACGGCCCCTTACCTGATGGTCCAGTGTTCCGATTCCCGCCATTACGGGAAGATTTCCAACCATGTGTACCGGTTCTCCGCCATGGACCTGACCACCGAGGAGCGCCGCACCATTCACGGCCACAACGAGCGGATCCGTCTGGAAACCGTTCACAAATCCGTGGAGTTCTACATCCGGCTGATCAGGAAGTGCTGATAATCAAAACGGGAGAGCCTTTTGGGGCTCTCCCGTTTGGTGATTTATCAGCCTTCGGAAACCACGATCTCCGAAAGTTTCAGGCCGGGGTTGCGGCGCACTGTAAAGTCGATGGCCCAGTAGCTGGAGAACACCAGCAGGCCCTGGCCCATGGAGGCGCAGAGGGTGTCCACCACCAGGATCTGACGCTGGGGATAGCGCTCCCGCAGCTCGCTGGCGGCGATCTGAGCGCTCTGGCAGGTGGCGCTGAGGCCCGAGGAGAAGGCCATCACCAGGATGTCCCGGCCCTTCTCCAGGAAGGGGATCATGGTATCCTTCCAGGTCTGGGGATTGACGGCGGAGGTCTTGGCACTGTCGCCGGCGCGGAGGCCGTCGTAAAAGTCCTTCAGCGTGTCGTCATTGCGGTCGTCGCTGACGGTGCCCCGGAAGTCTACGCTGGGAGGCACGCAGGTAAGGCCCAGGGACGCATAGTCGGCGGCGGTGAAGTCGCAGCCGGAATCGGTGATGTTCTCGAATGTGTACATATTTTCCACGCTCCAAATTTCGTTAGACAGCGGTACTGTCCTGTGTTATAATGGGGCTATTATAGCTTCCCCGGGGCCAAAAGTCACCCCACGGCATTTATCCTACCCCTACGGAGGGTAGAAATGGGGATCCTACCACCGGTAGAGTCCCAAAAAATGGGGATCCGTCCCCTGCATCATCTCATATCCAAGGAGCAAGGTCTCATGAAATATAGCGAAACCACTTCCCGCACCCGGCTGGGCACCCTGCTCTTTTGCTGCATGCAGTTCCTGAATCAGTTGTTCCAGCGCCGCCTTTTTGTGAGGCAGCTGCACTTGATCGATCTGCTGCACCTC
>JAZSLC010000164.1:0-3949 GCA_045535175.1 Faecousia sp.
GCTCTACATTTCCTTCACCAACTTCACCTCCACAAAGAAGCTGGAAAAGGTCGGCAAGGTGTTCAAAACCTCCAAGGGCGAGGGAAGTCGGAGGCCAAGCGGTCTTAGGAAGACAAGTGTTAACTACAACTCCTTGGCTCACAGAACGACATGGCTACGATCCGACTTGCTCTACATTTCCTTCACCAACTTCACCTCCACAAAGAAGCTGGAAAAGGTCGGCAAGGTGTTCAAAACCTCCAAGGGCGAGGGCCACGGATTTGGCCTGGTTCGCATCGACAGCATCATCGAGCGGCTGGACGGGTACTTAAGCCGAAACTCCGAGGATGGGGCCTTTACCACAGAGATTTTGATTCCGCAGGTGTAAATCAGCAATTCGCCCCCCAATTTGAACGATTCGTCCCCGAAAATGCTCCGGGGACGAATTTTCATGATACCATGTTGCCAGAGGTGATAACCATGAAACAAAAAACGACTTACTCCATCAGCCAGAATGTCCGCTATATGCTGAAGCTGGCCTGGGACAATCACAAAAGCGTCATTTGGATGTGCGTCCTTTGGGCTTCGATTTCCCTTGGCATCAACATCGCACAGCTCTTCATTGCGCCCATGGTTCTGAACAAGGTGGAGCGGCTGGCTCCCCTGCCGGAGCTGCTGGGGAGCATAGGCATCTTCTCCGTGATGCTTATGCTGCTCAATGGGCTCCTTGGCTATGTAGATGAAAACATCGTCTATGGCCGCATCACCGTTCGAACGCTCATCATCAATGCCATCAACGAGAAAGCTTGCACTACATCTTATCCCAACAGCCGGGATCCGGATGTGCTGAAACTCCAGCAAAAGGCCCTGCGCTACTGCGACAGCAACAACGAGCCTACAGAGCATATCTGGAGTACACTGACCGTGCTCCTACTAAATGTATCAGGATTCGTCGTATACCTGACATTGCTGGCAGACCTGAATCTGTTTCTCCTTCTGGTCGTAATCCTGACGACTGCAGTGGGCTTCTTCGTCAGCAAGCACATCAACGAGTGGGGCTACCGCCACCGGGAGGATGAAGCATCCTTCGACAAAAAACTGCGCTACATTCAACAAAAATCCAATTCAATCGCTCTGGCAAAGGATATCCGTATTTTCGGTCTGTCTGGCTGGATCAACGGCCTGTACAAAAGCACTCAAACCATGTACGAAGCCTTCATTGACCGCCGAGAACGAATCTATTGCTGGTCCTGTGTGGTTGATTTGATCCTGGGTTTTGCCCGAAACAGCATTGCCTATTGGTATCTGATCCTCACAGTTCTAAACGACGGCCTGTCGGCCTCGGAGTTTCTTCTGTACTTTGCCGCCTTTTCCGGCTTTACCCAGTGGGTCACGGGCATCCTGGAGCAGTGTACCCAGCTTCATAAGGAGAGTCTGGGGCTGTCCACCGTTCGGGAATATCTGGATTTGCCGGAGCAATTCCGGTTTGAGGGCGGTATCCCCATCCCCAAATCTAATACCTATGAACTGCGGCTGGAAGATGTCTCCTTCCGCTATCCCGGAACCCAGGAGAACATCATCTGCAACCAGAATCTGACCCTGCGTTCCGGGGAGAAGGTGGCGGTTGTCGGACTGAATGGTGCGGGCAAGACCACACTGGTCAAGTTGCTGTGCGGCTTCTACGACCCAGACGAGGGTCGGGTTACGCTGAACGGTATCGATATCCGCCAGTTCAACCGCAGGGAATACTATGCCATGTTCTCCGCCGTGTTCCAGGACTTTTCAGAGCTGGACATCACCGTCAGTCAAGCCGTTGCCCAGGCTGTAGACGACATAGATATGGAAAAGGTCAAAGCCTGCATCAGAAAGGCCGGACTGACTGAGCAGATCGAAACCCTCCCAAAAGGCTATGACACCCACCTGGGAAAGAAAGTATACATGGACGGTATCCAGCTCTCCGGCGGTCAGACCCAGCGGCTGATGCTGGCAAGGGCACTGTATAAGGACGGTGCATTCCTGGTGCTCGATGAGCCCACGGCGGCTCTTGATCCCATTGCGGAAAACGACATCTACCACAAGTATCACGAGATGACCGCGGGAAAGACTTCCCTGTTCATCTCCCACCGGCTGGCCTCCACCCGGTTCTGTGACCGAATTCTGTTCCTGCAGGACGGCATCATCACCGAGGAAGGTACCCATGACGAGCTGATTGCAAGAAAAGACGGCTATGCCAAGCTCTTCGAGGTGCAGGCTCGCTATTATCAGGAAGGGAGGGATTTCCATGGCGAAGCAGTCTGAGAAGTTCCCCATGAAGGAAGTATTCCGTGTCCACCGCAGAGCCTTTGTGGATCTCAACCAATACTGTCCGGGACTGTTTCTGTCTCTGACGCTCCACGCAATCGCAAAATCCATCAGTCCTTATGTCACGGTCTATATGTCCGCCCGGATCATCAACGAGCTTGCAGGACTCCAGCGTCCGGAGATTCTGTGGAAGCTGGTTCTGCTGACCCTGATCTGCACCGCTGCTGCGACCTTGCTGATGGGACTGCTCTATCGGTGGGAACGGAGCAATATCTCGAAATACTACACCAGAAAGCAGCGGGTTTTCACCGATAAGCTTCTGTCTATGGATTTCATAGACATAGATAAAACGGAAACACATGATCTGCTGTCCCAGATCCGACAGTTAGAGAACTGGAGTTGGTGGGGTTATGGAATGATGGTGGAAAGTTATTCCAATCTAGTGAAAAGTATCATGGGTATTCTGGGTGCTGTGGTACTAACGGTTAGCCTGTTTACACTGAGCGTTCCGGATTCGTCCGGAACGCTGGTAATCCTCAACCATCCTGCATTTCTCGCTGTGGCGGTGGCCGCCATCGGCTTTATCACATGGCTCAGTCCAGTGTGCCGGAACAAGGCCAACGACTACATGGTCAGCCATACCGAGGATGCTAAGCTGGGTAACCGGCTCTTCGGTGCCTTCGGATTTGTCTCAGACGAACAGCATCGGGCCGCGGATTTCCGAATGTACAATCAGCAGAATCTGATCCTGCACTATATGAATCAGGACAACAGCTTCAGCATCGACGGTCTAATCGCCCGGGATGCCAGAGGCCCCATGGGGCTTTGGGCTGCCCTTGGCTCCTGTATGAGTGCCGTCATCACGGGACTTGTGTATGTGTTCGTCTGTCTGAAAGCCTGGGCCGGGGCCTTTGGAGTAGGCTCCGTCACTCAGTATATCGGCGCAGTCACCGCTCTGACCAAACATTTCTCCGATTTGATCGAAGCCACCGGAAACTTAAGAAGCAATACGCCCTTCCTCCAGACTACCTATCAGTTTCTGGACATCCCCAACTCCATGTATCAGGGCAGCCTGACCACCGAGAAGCGTTCCGACCGGCAGTATGAGGTGGAGTTCCGGGATGTATCCTTTATGTACCCCGGCTCAGAGATCTGGGCACTGCGTCATGTGAATATGAAGTTCAAAGTGGGCCGCAGGCTCGCCATCGTGGGCGAGAACGGCAGCGGCAAGACCACCTTCATCAAGCTGCTGTGCCGGCACTACGATCCCCAGGAGGGACAGATCCTCCTGAACGGCATCGACATCAGCAAGTACCGCTATGACGACTATATGCAGATCTTCTCCATCGTCTTTCAGGACTTCCAGCTCATCTCCCAGCCCCTGGGCAACAATGTTTCTGGCAGTATGACCTTTGACGAGGAGCGGGTGCGCCAGGCGCTGATCGACGCAGGCTTCGGCGACCGGCTGGATACCCTGCCTGGGGGCTTACAGACCCAGCTTTACAAGGACTTCACCGAATACGGCGTGGATGTCTCCGGCGGCGAGGCCCAAAAAATCGCCATCGCCCGTGCGCTATACAAGGATGCACCCTTCATCATCCTGGACGAGCCGACAGCGGCGCTGGACCCCATCGCAGAGGCAGAGATCTACGCCAAGTTCAACGAGATC
>JAZSLC010000150.1:0-5857 GCA_045535175.1 Faecousia sp.
CAATACACGTTTGGTGGAGCCGAGGGGAATCGACTTGCATTTTCATTTCCAATGGGAAATGAAAATAAATGTGTTGCCGCCATCAATCTGGCGGCAAGCAACAGTCCCCCGGACTGTTGCATTTAGATCGGTTCGATTCCCCAACTTCGGTTCCGCCATAAGAAGAAATCCACCCCGAAGGGTGGATTCTTTCTTATGGTGGAGCCGAGGGGAATCGAACCCCTGTCCGAAAGTAACTTGGAAGGAATTTCTCCGGGCGCAGTTTGTTATTTACATTCCCTTATCCCGGCGGGAACAAACACCCTACGGGATTTAGTAGCTTCATAATGCATGGCACGCTCAAAGCTTTGCGTACGCACGTGCTCCACTCAAATCACACCCGAGCCCGGCTCGTGGACCTTCCGGGGCGGATGGGCGCCTAATTAGGCAGCCGCTGCAACAGTTCTGTTGTCAGTTAAATTTAGAAAATACCCGTTTTATCGTGGTCAGGCGCCACGACCCGCTATTCCAGCCTTGCTACCCCCGTCGAAACCAGTACGGCCCCATATTGGTGGTGTAAAACCGGAAGAATTGTGCCGGGAGCCGGTTTGGGCCGGCTCCCGATATACTTAAGAGATCAGAATCTGCCGTAAGGATCGGGCAGCTTGTTGGGGGAGGGGTATTCAACCCCGAAGGTATCAACGCTGATGGAAGCGATCTTCTGTTCAGCGATGGGGCGGTCGTTGGGACCGACTCTGGTGGCTGCGATGGCGTCCACCACGTCCATGCCGGAGGTGACCTTGCCAAAAGCGGCATACTGGCCGTCCAGGTGCTTGGCATCCTGGTGCATGATGAAGAACTGGCTGCCGGCGGAGTTGGGAGAGGAGGAACGGGCCATGCTCAGAACGCCTCTCTTGTGGCGCAGGTCGTTCTTGACGCCGTTGAAGAAGAATTCGCCCTTGATGCAGTAGCCGGGGCCGCCCATGCCGGTGCCCTGGGGGCAGCCGCCCTGGATCATAAAGCCGGAGATGACCCGGTGGAAGATCTTGCCGTTGTAGAAACCGTTATTTGCCAGCTCAATGAAGTTGTAAACACTCTGGGGTGCCTTTTCGGGATACAGTTCGCCCTCAATGACACCGCCGTTTGCCATGGTGATCTTAAATACAGGATTCATAATCAGTACCTCTCTTTCATAGCTCGCTCGATCTGACGCTTGGCGTCCCGCTCGGCGGCACTTTGTCTTTTGTCGTAGAGTTTCTTACCTTTGCACAGGCCCACGGTGACCTTTACCCGGCTGCCCTTAAAATAGATGGCAAGGGGAATCAGTGCATAACCGTCCTGCTTGACCTTGCCCAGGAGCCGCATGATTTCCCGCTTGTGCATCAGAAGCCGACGGGGTCTGCGGGGATCCGGGTTGAAGCGGTTTCCGTGGTCGTAGGGAGAGATGTGCATCTGGTTCAGGATCAGTTCGCCGTTTTTGATTCCGCACCAGGCATCCTTCAGATTCAGGGTGCCGGCCCGGATGGATTTCACTTCCGTGCCCATCAGCTCAATACCGGCTTCCATCTCTTCCTCCACGAAATACTCGTGAAAGGCTTCCCGGTTCCGGGCCATGACCCGGATGCTTGCTTTTTCCAGATTGCTCACCTCCTGTGCGTTTTCAAAAGGTATTATACCATGATTGTCAAGTTACTCAAACAGGAATTTTTCCAAATCCGCCGGAGAATCAAAAGAAAATTCGCAAAGGTCACGCATTTCGGTGGTCAGGTCCGGAAACTCGGCCTTGCTCCAGGCGGCGTAGGCCACTGCAATATTCATTTCCTTTGCCATCATCCAGCCGAGCTTCATATCATCCACCACCAGGATCTCTTCACGGCGCAGCTGAAACCGCTCCATCATATCCTGTAACGGATAGGGATTGGGCTTTCGCATATGGCTGGGAAGTTCATAGTCATATATCGCATCGGGCTCCAAACCGAAATGCTCCCGATAGTCGCGGCAAATGTCTTCCTGCAGGGAAAGAGAAGCCACACAAATGAGGCCTCCCGCCTCTTTTTGCCGACGAACAATTTTCTCGATCCCCGGGAAGATGGGATGGGGATGGGTCGCATAGTATTTTTTCCAGCCATGATACTCCCGTGTCAGTTCTTCTTCGGTCATGTTCCAGCGGTGCCGGCACATATCCGCAAAGACCATGTTGTTGCAGTCGCGGACATATTCCTGAAAACTCAGCGTTTGCCCGGGGCGTATTTCTTCGATGTAGTCCCGAAAATAGGGATATCCAATATGTCGTTCTGTTTGGACCACGGTATCATCGTGATCCAAAACCAGGCAGGGGTATTTCAGCATAACAATGCCTCCGGATTCTTTTTGATCATTATACCAAAACTTTCTTACCACCGCAACAGAAAAAACACTTGCAAATATCGAACGAATGTACTATAATTACGGCGGAGAGGTGAGGACAGTGATGAGCTGCAGAAAACCCATTGATGTCATCTGCCTGTGCGATGCCGGCGGTTCCATTCGTCCTCTGCGCATTCGGATGGAGGATGAAACCATGGAGTACATCCGCGTGGACATTGAGGAGATACTGGATACCCGGAAAAACAGCTATCCCGGTGCGGAATCCGTGGCATATCTTTGCCGGGTGACCATCAAGGGACATCCCAGAGTTCTGGAGATCAAATACAGCATTCCCAATCATGCTTGGAGTCTTTTATGGCGATTGGGCCCCAATTGGGTATAGAAAAATAGCCTGCCATGTATTATAATGACGGCAGAAGGACGTGACATTATGAGCATTGTGAAATTTTACCGCGGAGATCCGAAAAATGCACCCAAAACCACCATGGGTGCCCATCTGGGAGCCAATGCCATCATTACCTGTAATGGGAAGCTTTTGCTGGAGAAAAGGCGGGACAGCGATACCTGGGGGCTGGTGGGGGGCGGCGTTAAAAGCTACGAAACAGAGCAGCAGGCCATTGCCCGGGAAGTATACGAGGAACTCGGCATCCGCATTCCAAAAGAGCGCTTTCGCAAACTTGCCGTTTACGGAGAGCCGGGCCGGATTGCCGCCTACTGTGACGGCAGTGTATGGAGAATGGTGATTGTGGTCTTTGCTTTGGAATTGGAGAAAGAGCCGGATATTGTGATCAGTGCTGAGTCCAGAGCCATGCGGTTTTTCTCCAAAGAAGAGCTGAAGGACATTGAAATTGTCATTACCCACAGCGACATTGTGGAGGACTGGTTTATCAATGTTTAAGGGAGGCCCGGCAGGAAGTGCCGGGTTTCTTTTTGCAAAAAGAGTGAATATATCGTAAATATTTTGTATTTTTTGAAATAATACTTGTATATACATGAAAAGTATGCTATGATATGCATCGACGGTGCAGTATCCTAGTCAGAACGCCCGCTTCCCAGGTAGGGCCTAAAAATCCTATGAAGGGCACATCGATGAAGTCCCTGGTGTCTGCTTTTTACGCCCAGTTTAGGGTGGATGCTGGGGGTTAAGGATTTCGGGCGCGCCCCAATGGCATGGGGCATACGACCCGATTTCCGTGGAGACCTGGTATTGTGCGACGATGATAGAGAACTCCTGCTGTAGGAAGCCACATCGCGTACGAACCTGGTATGAACCTGCAAGGCGGTGCACAGAATCGTGTGCTGCGTGCAGAGTAGCCTGCCTTGAGTGAGCTTGCGGGGAAAGAGGACAAACGCTGGGTTTGTTGTGGCCAGACGGCCTGCGTTATTGCTTCTGGAAACCAATCTTGCAAAAGAGGCTAAGAATCGGTGCGTTTTGCTGTGGAAAACACCTAGGCTGTCTTAATCGGGCAGGCAGGGGATTACAGTACGGACTAAGTGGCAATCGGGTATTCAGGCCGGCAACACTTGAACGAATGGATTAAACGGAAACGGCCTGCGCGGCAACGGCAGGTTCCGTTCGGGGAAAACCAACCCGACCTAAGCCGTAAGATTTATCCTGCCTGCTGCCGTCGTTATTATAACAATTGAGAAGATAAGGAGACTGTTACGGTGTCTAAATCCGATCCGGCTTCAGCGAAAAAAGAGAAAAACAAGTCCATTCGCTGGGTCGTAACCATTTTTCTGGTCACCATTCTGATATCTGGTGTGATTTCTCTGGGTTCCGAAGAATTGATGGCCAACAGCGGCATTTTTGTGGCCTTTCTGATTCTGTTTGCCATTGTGCTGCTGGGTATTGTGTTTGATATTATCGGCGTGGCGGTGACCTCTGCCGAGGAAAAACCCTTCCACTCCATGGCTGCAAGAAAAGTGCCCGGCGCCCAGGAGTCCATTCATCTTCTGCGCAATGCCGAGAAGGTTGGCTCTATCTGTAACGACGTGGTGGGCGATATTTGCGGCGTTATTTCCGGTTCTGCATCTGCAACCATTGCAGCGCAGATTTTAAGTCACTTTGAATTTTCCTGGCCCAGGGTGGTTTCTTTGGTGCTCTCTTCCCTGGTTGCCGCTTTGACGGTTGGAGGCAAGGCCATCGGCAAGGGCGTGGCGATTCACTCCTGTACGTCTATTGTTGCGATGGTGGGACGCATCATTTATCGGTTCCACCATCTGTTTGATTTCCTTCGCAAAAAGAAAAAATAATGTTAGGTTGTGTGCCTTGTGAGTATTCTTCGGAACATCAACGGCCATCAAGACCTGGTTCAGCTTAGCGAAGCTCAGAGAGAGGCTCTTTGCGACGAAATTCGCGGGTTTCTTGTGGAGCATGTATCCCAAACCGGCGGTCATTTGGCCTCCAATCTGGGTGTCGTGGAACTGAGCGTTGCAATTGAAACTGTATTCGATACCGAAAAAGACCGTCTGGTTTTTGATGTGGGCCATCAGTCTTATGTACATAAGCTGCTGACCGGTCGCCAGGCGGATTTTCGTACATTGCGGCAATTTGGAGGCATGGCCGGTTTTCCCAAGCCCTGCGAAAGCGATACGGATTCTTTTGTGGCAGGCCATGCGTCCAGCTCTGTGTCCATTGCTTTGGGTATGGCGAGAGCCAGAACCCTTCAGAACCAGGATTATCATGTAGTTGCCCTTCTGGGTGACGGCGCCGCTACCGGCGGCATGGTCTATGAAGGCCTGAATGATGCGGCAGTGAGCCGCGAACCCATGGTCGTGATTCTCAACGACAACGCCATGTCCATCGATCGCAACGTGGGAGGCATGGCAAAGCATTTGTCCCGGATCCGGGCGAAAGCCGGATATCTGGGCTTAAAACAAAAATACAGACAGTTCCTTAGCAAGATTCCCGGCGGTAAAGGTATTTACCGGGTTACCCGCAAAATGAAAGATTGGGTCAAGCGGATGCTGATTCCGGTTTCCATCTTTGAGAGCATGGGAATGACCTATCTGGGCCCGGTGGATGGTCACGACGTCCACGATCTGATCAGCCTGCTGCGCAGCGCCAGGGATATGAAACGACCCGTGGTGATCCATGTGCTGACTCAGAAGGGAAGAGGCTATGCCCCTGCAGAAGATTCTCCCTCCAAATTCCATGGAGTGGGCAAGTTTGATCCCGTTACCGGTGAAACTGCCATGAGCAGCAGCCTGTCTTTCTCCCAGTCCTTCGGCGATGCTTTGTGTGATCTTGCCAAGGAGGATCCCAGGGTTGTGGCCATTACGGCGGCCATGCCCGGTGGCACAGGCCTCCTTGGATTTAAGAAGCAGTATCCCGGTCGCCTGTTTGACGTGGGAATCGCGGAAGAACACGCGGTTTCTATGGCTGGCGGCCTTGCCAAGCAGGGGATGGTCCCTGTGGTGGCCCTCTATTCTACTTTTTTACAGCGGTCCTATGATATGCTGATGCAGGATATTGGTTTGCTGGGGCTTCATGTGGTATTTGCGGTGG
>JAZSLC010000195.1:0-2332 GCA_045535175.1 Faecousia sp.
ATTCACCGGGCAGTTCAATTTCCTTCACAAAGGCCAGAGAATCACCGTCGTAAGCATACTGGTATAGAGCGCAGTCGCTGAGCAGGTAAACCTTGTCACCCATCACTACAATATCGTGGTCAAAGGTTTCATAGGTGACCATAGGTTCTTCCATAGGCAGGAACTGGGCAGTCAGATTGTAAGTGCCAACCATCTGGCTTACGGTACTGCCGGAGAAAGGATCGCCTTCCCAAGGCCAGGGAGGATCGATATTGTCCGTTCCGGAAGCGGTGAAGATGATATTGTCGATCAGTGCGGGTACATTGGGATTCTCCTGGTCGGTTACATGGATAGTGTAAGAAACACCTGCTGCTTCGTCACGGCCAAAGAAGTACCATTCTCCGTCCTCTTTATCCACGGCGACCATATCCATACCGCCGATGTTTTCGGATGCGCAGGCACCGTCAACATATGCCTTCAGATCCACACCGTTGATATAAAGTGATTCGCGGAAAGCCGATGCATCTTCTTCATAGGCTTGGATTTTTACCAGGAGTCCGGTGTAGCCGCTCTCGTCCAGAATCCGCAGATATACATAACCGCCGGATTCGTATGCGTAGATATCATCCTCTGCCAGACTCCAGCCGTCTTCTTCGTTATAGCCTACAGTAAAGAAGGTGTTTTCGTGGACAGTCAGGTTTTCATCGATTTTGGGAGGCTCGTTTTGGACGGGATCATTCTCTTTAACGGGGTCGGTTCCTTTTGTTGAAGAAGCGGGATCGTTGGTTTCGGGATCGGGGTCATTGTTTCCGCCGCAGCCTGCCAAGCTAACAAGCATCAGCGCGGCAAGAAGCAGAGCCAGAATCTTTTTCATGTTCCACATAATGATTTCCTCCTTTGTGACAATTATTTGTGTATGAACGTTGCATTATTGAAACGAAGCCAGAGCCGCATCTGCTTTTTTGATCCACTCGGTTCTGTCGCCGTAGACAGAAGCGTCCAGTGCCACTACGGTGTCAGCAGCCCTCCTTTCCTTATCTGACAATATTATTGTAGCATATTTTTCCAAAAAAGAAATGGTCCCAAGGATACTTTTGAGGAAAGGTATCCTTGGGATAATGTGCATAATGCACAGGTGATACCTCTATCGCTTGTGTATTATAACTATTGGGATACGGACAGAAACGCAAACTCCTCATTAATCACCTGCTCTACTATCCACACCCCCACAATTAACAGCACCGTAACAAAAAGAAAGGTGGTGTATCGTGGGGAGGATAGCCGGTTGGTTTTTGCCGCGCAGGCGATGCACAACAGCATTATCGCTGCGTACACCACTATATACAATGCGTAAAGGCCGTGGAGCGGACCGTATTCCTTTTGTATAGTCCAATCATTTAGGTGACGTCATCACAGAAGAAAGCGTTCTTCCCGGTTATAATGAGGCCATAAAGAAAAACAAGGAGGTATGGTTATGGGTCTTTTTGATTTTTTCAAACAGCCTGATATCAATAAAGGGGTAGAAGCGTATCGCAATACCGGGGGAGCGGTCCTTTTGGATGTACGTACCCCTCAGGAATACCGGGAAGGGCACATTCCCGGAAGCAAAAATGTACCGCTGCAGCAGCTTGACAAAATCAGCTCCGTAGCCGACAATAAAGATGCGGCACTGTTTGTTTACTGCTATTCCGGCGGCAGAAGCCGTCAGGCGGTTTCCGTGCTGCAGCATATGGGATATACCAATGTGCGCAATATCGGCGGCATCGCCGCTTATCAGGGAAAGATGGAGTGACTATGAAAGTTGTCATCGTAGGCGGTGTGGCGGGTGGTGCCACCGCAGCGGCAAGAATCCGCAGATTGGATGAGCAGGCCGAAATCGTGGTATTTGAGAGGTCGGGTTATATTTCCTACGCCAACTGCGGTCTGCCCTATTACATAGGCGGTGTCATCGAAGACCCGGAGGATCTTACCCTGCAAACCCCGGAGAGCTTCTATGCCCGGTTCCGTATTCACATGAAGGTGCATCATGAAGTTACCGCAATTCATCCCGACAGAAAGACGGTTTCCGTAAAGAATTTGAAAACCGGCGAAGAGTTTGAAGAAAGCTATGACAAGCTGCTGCTCTCTCCCGGCGCGAAGCCGGTCTGGCCCAATTTGCCGGGAATGGACAGTGACAAGCTGTTTACGCTGCGTACTGTGGAGGATACTTTCCGGATCAGGGAATTTGTGGATCAGAATAAGCCGAAATCGGCTGTGATGGTGGGCGGCGGCTTTATCGGTCTGGAAGTGGCGGAAAACTTAAGGGAATTGGGCATGGACGTGACCATCGTCCAGCGGCCCAAGCAGCTTATGA
>JAZSLC010000075.1:0-9598 GCA_045535175.1 Faecousia sp.
TACCAACGTACGTGCGTCAGGAGAAGAAATAGTTGCAACACCGTTCAGCGGTGTCTCGCTGCCATAGTATTCCACAGTGATCCGGTCCAGAACCTTTGCATTGGCACGTCCTGCACGGACAGCGCCGAACTCCTCTGCCAGGTGGTCCAGAGCCTTTTCCATTCTTCTGCTGTAATCGCTAAAATCAACGCTCATAATTTTATCCTCCTTAATTGGTAACGGTGGTTCCGATCTTTTCGCCGCGAACCACACGGACAATACTGTTTTCTTCTGCCAGGCCGAAGCAGACCATGGGCACATTGTTGTCCATAGCCAGAGCCATAGCCGTTGTATCGGTAGCCTTCAGACCCTTCTCAAGGACTTCGTTGTAGGTCAGGCTGTCAAACTTGACCGCTGCCGGATCCTTCTTGGGGTCGGCAGAATAAATGCCGTCGATGTTCTTTGCCATCAGAATGGCATCCGCCTCGATCTCAACGCCCCGGAGCACAGCACCGGTGTCCGTGGAGAAATAGGGGTTTCCGGTACCGGCGGCGAACAGGACCACCTTGCCCTCGTTAAGATAACGGTTGGCAGTGTCCCGGGTGAAATACTCAGCAAATTTATGGATCTCCACAGCCGTAAGTACCCGTGCCTCCATGCCGTGCTGTTCCAGCACATCTGCCACGGCGATGGCATTCATCACCGTTGCCAGCATACCCATGGCATCCGCGTGAGAGCGCTGTAGCTTGCCGCTGCCGTTCTTAACACCCCGCCAGAAATTGCCGCCGCCGATCACAAGGCCTACCTGGACACCCATGTCCACGCACTCCTTGATCGCCGTGCAAACCTCATTGATCTTTGCAAAGTCCAGACCAAAGCCGTCACCCTGGGCAGTCTTCTCACCGAGGGCTTCCCCGCTGACCTTCAGCAAAATACGCTTATACTTGATTTGGGCCAAGTTAAACACTCCTCTCTATCTCCCCTATTTTATAATAAGATAAGCAAATTGACAACAACAATTTCTCATTTTTTATAAATTGTTTTCCTAATTTTCACAATCAACAGAATATTCCTGTTTTTCAGTTGCAAAAACAAACGGTATCGGTTATAATATTTGCAAATTTTGCAAAAGAGAGGATAGGTACAATGGCTGAGATCACAGAAAGCAAAAATTTCATCCATACCTTTATCGAAGAGGACATCGCTGAGGGTGGTCGTTTCGCAGGACAGACCGTCCACACCCGGTTTCCGCCGGAGCCTAACGGCTACCTGCACATCGGTCACTGCAAGGCGCTGATCATCGACTTCGGCACCGCCGAGAAATTTGGCGGCATGTGCAACCTGCGTATGGACGACACCAACCCCACCAAGGAAGATGTGGAGTTCGTCGAAGCCATTCAGGAGGATATCCGCTGGCTGGGCTTCGACTGGGGTGACCGGTTCTTCTACGGCTCCGACTATTTTGAGAAGGACTACGAATTCGCCGTGGAGCTGATCAAAAAGGGGCTTGCCTATGTGTGCGAGCTGACTCCCGAGCAGGCAAAGGAAATGCGCGGCGACCTGAACACACCCGCCACCTCTCCCTGGCGTGACCGTCCCATTGAGGAGAGTCTGGATCTGTTCGCGCGGATGCGCGCCGGTGAGTTTGAAGACAATAAGTATACCCTTCGTGCCAAGATCGATCTTGCCTCCGGCAATTTCAATATGCGTGACCCCGTCATCTACCGCATCCGCCATATGCACCATCACCGCCAGGGTGACAAGTGGTGCATCTACCCCATGTACGACTTCGCCCACCCCATCCAGGACGCTCTGGAAGGCATCACCCACAGCCTGTGCTCCCTGGAGTTCGAAAACCACAGACCCCTTTACAACTGGGTGGTGGAAAACACCTCCGTCCCCCATCAGCCCCGTCAGATCGAGTTTGCCCGTCTGGGCATCGACCACACGGTCCTCAGCAAGCGCAAGCTGAGAGCCCTGGTGGAAAACGGTTATGTTTCCGGCTGGGACGATCCCCGTATGCCTACCCTGTGCGGCCTGCGCCGCCGTGGATATACCCCCAAGGCCATCCGCAACTTCTGTGACCGGGTCGGCGTTGCCAAGTCCCCCAACACCATTGAGTATGGCTTCCTGGAGTACTGCCTGCGGGAGGACCTGAATGAAACCGCCGCCCGTGTGATGGCTGTTCTGAAGCCCATCAAGCTGACAATCACCAACTACCCCGAGGGCCAGAGCGAAACCTTCCAGGTGGAAAACAACCCCAATGATCCCGAAGCCGGCACCCGGCCCGTCACCTTCTCCCGGAATCTGTGGATCGAAGCCGATGACTTCCTCGCACAGCCCATTCCCAAATATACGCGCCTCTACCCCGAAGGCCCTGAGTGCCGTCTGAAGGGCGCCTATGTGATCCGCTGCACCGGCTGCGTCACCGACGAGAACGGCAACGTGGTGGAAGTGCTGGCAACCTATGATCCCAACTCCAAGGGCGGCGATCCCGCCGACGGACGCAAGATTAAGGGTGCGACCATTCACTGGGTGGATGCCAACAACTGCTGCGAGGCAGAGGTCCGTCAGTACAGCAACCTGTTTGATGATGCCGATCCCGATGCCGCCGGCAAGGATTTCCTGGCCTGCCTGAACCCCAACTCTCTGGAAGTTCTGACCGGCTGCAAGGTGGAAGCCAGCCTGAGAAACGCCCAGGCTCCCGCTTCCTTCCAGTTCATGCGTCTGGGCTACTTCTGTCCCGACTCCAAGGACTCCTCCCCCGATCATCTGGTATTCAACCGCAGCGTCAGCCTGAAGGATAGCTTCAAGCCCGGCAAATAAGAGACTACAAAAACACGCAGTTCCTTGTGAACTGCGTGCTTTTTATACCTATGTTACTTACTCTCTTTAATATGGGCTTTCAGGTGCATGCTGAGAACCGCCAGAGAGGTTGCCATGTTTTCATTCTGAACCAGGATGTTACCGGGAACATCCAGATGGATGGGTGCAAAATTCCAAATGGCCTTGATGCCGCAGGCAATCAGGGCATCACAAACCTCCTGGGCATGGGCAGCGGGAACCGTGATAATGCCCATCAGAACCTTGTTGGTTTTGCAGAAGGACTCCAGCTCGGAAACAGGATAGACTGTCTTTCCTTCATCGGTTTTATCCAAAGCGGGATTCACATCAAAAGCCGCCAGAATGTTCAGACCGTAGGCTTCAAAGCCGCTGTAACCCAGCAGCGCCTGTCCCAGCTTACCGGCACCGATCAGTACCGCATCGGTGGTGTTGTCATAGCCCAGAAACTGCTCAATGTCCTCAATAAGGCTCTCCCGCAGGTAGCCGATCTTGGGCCGTCCACCATCGGAAACCAGTGCCAGGTCCTTACGCACCTGCACTTCACCCATTCCCAGTGCGTGTGCCAGCGCTGTGGCAGAAATATAGGGGGACGCCTCAGGACCAATGCTTTTCAGATAAGAAACATAGCCCGGAAGCCGTTTCAGAACGGCTTTTGAAATATCTTTACGTTCCACAGTACAATCATCTCCGCAATCGATACGAATTTATATCGATATATTTTCGTATCGATTATAACACCGGATTTTTCGGTTTGCAAGTGTTTTTTCAGGCACAACTGGTCTGACGGATCATTTCTTTTCGAAGCCGAAGCATGATTCGCTTCTCCAGCCGGGATATATAGGACTGCGAAATGCCCATGATCTGGGCCACCTCCTTTTGGGTCAGCTCCTTTCGGCCTTCCAGACCGAAACGCATCAGCACGATCTCCCGCTCTCTTGGCGGCAATTCCCGGACCGCCTGGCGAAGCACTTTCAGATCCACATCATCCTCCAGCGGCCGCATGATCATATCTTCATCGGTCCCCAGGATGTCCGCCAGAAGCAGCTCGTTGCCGTCATAATCCATGTTGATGGGTTCATCCAGCGACACTTCCGCCTTCAGCGGTGCGATTTTCCGGATGTGCATAAGAATTTCATTTTCAATGCAACGGGATGCGTAGGTAGCCAGCTTGATATTCCGGTCCCTGCGGTAAGTACCAATGGCTTTGATCAGGCCGATGGTGCCGATGGAAATCAGATCCTCCAAACTCACACCGGTGTTTTCAAACCGCCTTGCGATGAACACCACCAGACGCAGATTCCGCTCAATGAGCAGCTGTTTGGCCGGTTCGCTCCCCTCCTCCAGCTGTGCCAGGGCTTCCTGCTCCTCCTCCCCCTTCAGCGGTGGCGGCAGCACATCAGGGCCGCCTATGTAATACAGATTCTGCCCCTGTACCAATCCCAGTTTTTCCAAAAGTTCCATCCACATTATACATTCCCTCCGATCAATGCCTGAAACGTTCCTTCTGCATCCAATCCCGACGGGGCAAAGGCCACTAGAGCCGGCCCGGTTTTTGTACCGATCCGTGCCTGAGGTATCCGCATTGCCAACAGCAGTCCTCTGCTCTGCCCTACAGCGCGATAGGGAATCAACCGAAAACCCGCCGTGGTTTGTCTCGCAAGGGTTTCCACCGGGTGCTCCAGGTCCTCCCTGGTCAGGCCAAACAGCCTGTCGGCGACGGAGGCCCCCACCACTATTACCGATTCCCCCGTGACCGGGTCCCGAAGGGTATTCCCCGTATCCCGGAGGGCGTAGAAACGGGACTCCGCCTCCCCTGCCGCCAAATGCACTTCAACCAGCTCCTGGGGCGCCTGGTTCCACTGAAACCCCACCAGAAACAGCCAAATCGCGATCACCGCCGAACAAATTACCTTCCCAATACTCCCCTGTCCAAGTCCAACTGCCAAGCCACCCAGTGCCATACTCAGCAGCACGAACAGCACTGTTTGTCGAAAACCGCTCCCCCGAAATCCAAAGGCAATCCACCCCATCAGTACCAGCATCCCCAGCCGCCACCCGGAGTGCTCCAAAAACAAAACGTCCCCCCTCATACTGACGACTCCGAAAACGCCTCCCAGCAAAGCCGCAAGAACAGCTCTTGCCGCGTTTGGCTGCCCCCCTGACATGCCAGCCGTTCCCTGCAACAGCAAAAAATCCACCAGCATCCCCAGCAGCACCACCGGAATCACACTTCCTTTCATTTCCGCGCCCCCTTTCCGGAGATCAGTATACCCTGTCCCCGGGAAAAAGTCGGTCGCTTGATTGCGCTGATCCATCCCCCGGAATCGCTTTCCCTTTGCAGTTTTCCGTAGGCTCTGGCCCGGTGAACAAAAATACGGCAGATGATTTCATCATCTGCCGCTTCATTCTGTCGAGGATTCCTCATGCCTGATCAGGCTGCGGATACTCTTTTCTATTTTGTACCTGGGAAGCATCACCTCATGGCTGCAGCCCATACATTGCAGCCGCAGATCAGCTCCGGTGCGAAGAACGCGCCACTCTTTGCTGCCGCAGGGATGTGGCTTTTTCATAATCAGTATATCCTGAAGTCGAATCTCCATAATAATCTCCTTGCATATTGGGCGTGGGTATTTCGTATGATGACCTGAAAGGGGGAATTTATATGCACCCGTATCGCCCCGAAGGCAAACACGATCCTGCGCCCAGTCCGGAAGTCCTCCGCAAAAGCATCGGCAGCGGCGCCATCTTTCAGGGTCTTTGTGTCAAATGTGACGAGTATCACAATCTCCATTTGGATCTGGGCCCCCTCAAGGGAATCATCCCCAGAGAGGAAGCCGCCACCGGTCTGGCAGAAGGAAAAACCAAAGAGATTGCCATTCTTTCCAGAGTGGGCAAAGCGGTATGCTTTCAGGTGCTGGACTTTGATCGGAACGGAAATGCCATTCTTTCCAGAAAAGCAGCCCAGCTGGATGCAAAGAATTACTTCTTTACGGCCCTGCACCCCGGGGATGTGATTCCGGCCCGGGTTTTGAACGCTACGGAGCTGGGGGTCTTCTGTGACATCGGCTGCGGCTTTACAGCCCTGATGCGGATCGACCGGTGCTGTATCTCCCGGCTGAATACCGCAGCGGCGCTGTTTCATCCGGGCCAGGATATTCTGGCCTGTGTACTGGCTATCAACGATTTCCAGGGTACCATCGATCTGACAGGTCGGGAACTGCTGGGGACCTGGGAAGAAAACGCATCCGTCTTCCGTCCCGGGCAAACGGTCACAGGGACCGTACGCAGCATCATGCCCTACGGCGTTTTTGTGGAGCTGACCCCCAACCTTTCAGGGCTTACGGAGCCCACTGACGGCATTCGGCCCGGTGACCGGGTCAGTGTTTACATCCGTTCCATACTGGCTTCCAGCCACAAAATCAAGCTGAACATTCTGGAAGTGCTGCCGCCCTCAGCCGGCACCCCGGCTCTGGAATACCGGATTCAAAAGGGCCCCCTCAGGCAGTGGCAATATTATCCAGGAAGTGCCGCCCTTACGGTTTTTTGATGGCGTCCCAATAGGCCTTGGCTGCCTGCTCCATCTTGTTGGAGCCGTATTCATAATAGCGAACCCCCACCAGTGCATCGGGCAAATATTGCTGCCGAACCCAATGGTTCGGGAAGTCGTGAGGATACAGATACCCCTGTTCCCGCTCCATGGTGTAGCTGTCGGCATGGACATTCTGCAAATGTCTGGGGAAATCGCCGCCCTTGCCTTTGCGGATATCCGCCATAGCCGCATCCAGTGCAATATGGCCGGAGTTGGACTTGGGTGAGGTAGCCATGAGCACTGCCACATCCCCCAGTGGGATTCTGGCTTCCGGCATACCCAGCTTCAGGGCCATATCCACTGCAGCATTGACAATGGGAATGATCATGGGGTAAGCAAGGCCCACGTCCTCTGCTGCAATCACCATCAGCCGGCGGCAAGCAGATTGCATCTGGCCCGCTTCCAGCAGCCGGCCCAGATAATGGACCGCCGCATCGGGATCGGAACCCCGGATGGACTTCTGCAGTGCAGAAAGCAGGTCGTAATAATTATCCCCATCCCGGTCTGCCCGGAGCGCACTTTTCTGGGTGACAGCCTTTGCATCCTCCAGGGTCAGGCGTAATGTATCTCCCTCCGGCAAACCGGCGGAAAACAGCACCTCCACCGCATTCATGGCCTTTCGGATATCTCCACCACAGGCCCCTGCAATGTATTCCAGGGCCCCTTCCTCCGCAACCGCTTTCAGTGCTGTCCTGTTTTCCAGGTAGGAAACGGCGCGCTTCACTGCCTGCAGAGCCGCAGCAGCGGAAATCTGCTTGAATTCAAATACGGTGGACCGGCTCAGAATAGCGTTAAACACGTAGAAATAAGGATTCTCAGTGGTGGAAGCAATCAGGGTGATTTTTCCGTTTTCGATGTATTCCAGCAAGGACTGCTGCTGTATTTTATTGAAAGTCTGGATCTCATCCAGATACAGCAGAATCCCGTTTGGTGCCATCAGAGTATCCAGCTGAGCCACAATATTCTTAATATCCGCAGTAGAGGCAGTGGTGGCATTGAGTTTGTAGAGGGTCCGGTTAGTCTGCTGGGCAATGATGTTGGCAACGGTGGTCTTTCCGGTGCCACTGGGGCCATAAAAGATCATATTGGGGATCTTTCCGGAGTCGATCAATCGGCGCAAAATGGCACCTTTCCCCAGAATATGTTCCTGTCCATAAACTTCGTCCAGGGTGGTAGGCCGCAGCAAGTCAGCCAGGGGTTGATACATAGCTACCCCTCCTTCATCAGTTTCTGCTATTATAGCACAGCATCAGGAAAAATGCATCTGTTATTTGCACATTTTTCGAAATTTTGTTCAAAAAGCCTCTCCGAATCCGGAGAGGCTTTTTCATCAGAACGTGCAGACGTCGGGGTCTGCGGGCTGGGCAGTGGTGACGGAGATGGCTGTCAACACGGGGCCCAGTTCCCCTTTGTAGAGGTAATGCTTTTCGGAGCTGATGGTGGCTTTCACCATAACCCAGCTTCTGGGTTCCAGTTTTCTGGCCTTCTCATACTTACAGGGCAGGCCATAGAACTCAATATCATCGGCACAGCAGGTCATCACAAACCGGCCAGGCGCAAACATGGCGGTCTTCTCTCTGCGCAGATTGGCAACCTGGGCCTTGAAATAGACAGTTTTGCCGTTATACTTCTCAGGCTCCTCGGTAATATCCCGGAACCAGAGGGCATAGTCATCGTCCTGAATATCAATGACAGGGGCGTTGATATCAAAGGGCAGCGGGTCCACCACATCGTCAAAGGCAGTGGTTCCGTCGGTGTAGTCGTAAAGAATATCGATGCGGCGGTTGGCTGCACGGGCCAGCTTGTGCAGGGGCATGGTGTCGCAGCCGGGCTCCAGGCGGTTGAATACCACCATTTGCGCGCCCACCAGCTTGTCCATCACCAGATTACGCATATTGGCGTTGTAGGTCATAAAGGTGGTGGAATCGGCAAACATGACCTCCTGGGCCACAACCCACTCCTCAGGGAAGCGCATATACAGGTCACCTACCAGCTGCATACCGTTCAGTTCGGCCACAACCCGTTCCGCCTTGTGCTGTTTGGCCAGGGCCTGAAGATCTTTTGTGGTAACGGTTTTCTGATCCAGAACCTCCATAAATACATTCTGATGGGGGTAGGCAGAAAAATCGTATTCTTCTTCGCCCTCTTCAAACACCAGAAGCAAGGTTCTTTCCCCGGCATTGAACCGGGTATCTTCCAAAGTTTCCTGGATGAATTTGGTCTTGCCGGAATCCAGGAATCCGGTAAACACATAGACAGGAATCTGCTGCATGGCAAGCTCCTCTTACAGCCCAAACAAAGCAGCAACGCCTTGCTCGTTCAGATTGGAACCAATGACACAGATCTTGCCGGTGACATCAGCGCTGCCCATACGGACATTTTCTTCACCGGGAACGAAGTCAAAATGAATCCAGCCGCCCTCGCTGCAGGCAACAATGCCCTTGGCCCGGAGGATCAGGCCCCACTCGCCACCGTCCAGCTCCTGAAGGGCGTGCTCAATGTCATGGACGGTAAACTTCTTGTGAGTCTCCACACCCCAGGAAGTAAACACTTCGTCCGCATGATGGTGATGATGGTCATGACCGCAGGAGCAATGCTCGCCGTGTTCATGGTGATGTTCATGATGATGCTCATGGTCATGGCAGCCGCAGGTACACTCCTCGCCGTGCTCATGGTGTTGCTCGTAATGATGCTCATGGTCGTGGTCATGGCAGCCGCAGGCACACTCCTCGCCGTGTTCATGGTGATGCTCGTGATGATGCTCATGCTCATGATCATGGTGATGTTTATGGGCGTGCAGGCGCTCCAGCTCCAGCCGAGCCAGTTCACTGGCCAGGGAAGCCTTGCCTTCCATAGCAGCCAGCAGCTGGGCTCCGGTCAGTTCGTCCCAGGGAGTGGTAACGATGGTGGCAATGCCGTTCAGCTCCCGGATCAGTTCCACGGCTCTATCCAGCTTGGCGGGGGCAATGTTTCCGGTACGGGACAAAATGATTGTGGAGGCGGTTTCAATCTGGTTGTCATAGAACTCCCCAAAGTTCTTGCGGTAAACCTTCACCTTGTTGGCGTCTGCAACCGCCACAGTATAGCCCAGAGTGACTTCCTCATTGGTGACCTTGTTAACGGCAGCAATCACGTCGGAAAGCTTACCCACACCGGAGGGTTCGATGATCACCCGGTCGGGATGAT
>JAZSLC010000097.1:0-4077 GCA_045535175.1 Faecousia sp.
CTTTATCCCCCCCCGTTCAAAAGGCACCGGATAAAAAACACCAAAAAAAGAGAACCCCCACGGGCACCTGGGGGTGGGCTTTCGGTTCTTTACAGAACAGTGATGGTGAAATTATTTTCGTGCAGGGCCTGGGCCAGCTCTGCGGAGGTGTGAACCCGGTGGGGAAGTGCCACGCCGCAGCAGCCGGAGGCTGTGTCGCGGTGCAGGTCGCTGCCGGCGATCAGAATGGTTTCACCTGCTTTGAAGGTTTCTGCTGCCAGTGCATTGTCCTCCGGCAGATTGCAGTAGTTGAAGACCTCGACGCCGTCTGCCAGGGAAAGATCCGGCATGGACCGGGGGTCGGGTATGTAACTGCGCTGGCGGAAGGGGTGGGCATAGGCCAGGAATCCCCCCACGGCCCGGAGCTCCTGAGACCAAACCTCCACACCGGAAGTCTGCAGCTGGGGTCTTGCATACAGAAACTCCGGCTCAAAGCCGTATGCCAGGAATTCTTTACCGCCGCCGTAGCCCTGCTCCACGCCGAACAACAAATCGAAGTCCAGCTTGGCTGCCGTTTCCAGGCCCTCGTAGTAGCCACGGCAATAGGCGTTCAGAAATTCCTCCCAGGGAAGGTGCCGGTCAGGCCGGCAATTTCCGCGGCTGAAGTGGTCCGTGACCACAGCGCCGGCAAAGCCCCGGTCTTTGTAAAACCGGATCATATCGTGGATGCTGCTTTTGCCGCAGGCACTGCCCTCGGAGGTGTGCATATGTAATTCGTACAGAAACATGGAACCGTCCTCCTTTTTTCTTGATTTTACCCCACTTTCAGAAAAAGTCAAGGCGCAGATCCTGCAATTGCCCCGCAGTGGCACAAACTGAGATAAAAGGGCGATCAAACTTCAGCTATTTGGGAATGTGCTGAAATAGGAGGGGCATCAAGACACAATTATCTTGCAAAGTGACCGGGAAACAGGTATAATGAAAAAAGCGAATGGAGGTAGATAGAAATGGCAAAGCTCTATTTTAAGTACGGTGCCATGGGTTCCAGCAAGACGGCCCAGGCTCTGATTACCAAGTACAACTATGAAGAAAACGATCTGAGCGTATGGCTCATCAAGCCCAGTGCCGACACCCGGGACGGGGAGCAGATTCTGCGCAGCCGCATCGGCCTGGAGGCCACCGTGGAGGTGATCCCTCCCGAACAGGATGTGTACCAGATTTTCCAGGACACCCGTCAGGGAAAATGTGACGTGATCATCGTGGATGAGTGCCAGTTTATGACCAGCCGGCAGATCGACCAGCTGCGGGGCATTGTCAATGACTTCAATGTTCCGGTACTGTGCTTCGGTTTGCGCACCGATTTCCAGACCCGCCTGTTCCCCGGCAGCCATCGGCTGATGGAAGTAGCGGATACCATCCAGGAGATCAAAACCATGTGCGATTGCGGCGCCAAAGCCACCGTCAATGCCCGAATCGACGGCCGGGGCCACATCGTGACCGAGGGCGCCCAGGTGGTGCTGGGCGGCAACGACAGCTACATCGCCATGTGTCACAAGTGCTACATCCGGGGCATCCGGGACCGCCGGACCATCAAGCTCCACGGTCAGGGCTGACCTTTGGGGCGGCATTCCATCCATAGTTTTCGTATTTTTAAGATGTAAGGAGTATACATTATGGAACTGAAAGAGATTCTCGCGAAGTGCGACCACACCCTGCTGGCACAGACCGCCACCTGGGCTGAGATTCAGGCCATCTGCGACGACGGCATGAAGTACAACACCGCATCCGTCTGCATCCCCGCTTCCTTTGTGAAGCAGGCCAAGGAATATGTGGGACAGAAGCTGGCCATCTGCACCGTCATCGGCTTCCCCAACGGCTATGCCACCACCGCCGCCAAGTGCTTCATGGCTTCCGATGCTGTGGACAACGGCGCTGACGAGGTGGATATGGTCATCAACATCGGCTGGGCCAAGGAAGGCAAGTGGGCCGAAATCACCGCTGAAATCGCCGCCATCAAGGCTGCCTGTAAGGGTAAACTGCTGAAGGTCATTATCGAAACCTGCCTGCTGACCGATGAAGAGAAGATTGCCCTGTGCAAGTGCGTCAGCGATTCCGGTGCTGATTACATCAAGACTTCCACCGGCTTCAGCAAGGCCGGCGCCACCTTCCACGATGTGGAGCTCTTTGCAAAGCACGTTGCCCCCCATGTGAAGATCAAGGCCGCCGGCGGCATCTCCAGCCTGGAGGATGCCGAGAAGTTCATCGCTCTGGGCGCAGAGCGCCTGGGAACCAGCCGGATCGTGAAGATCGCCAAGGGACTGGAAAACGACGGAAGCTACTGATTTCGCTGCATAACCCGAATTGAAATTCACAAGGAGGATTCACAATGTCTGATTTTGCTGTTACTCCCCATATCAATGTTACCAATGAAATCGGTTTCGGTAAGACCGTTCTGATGCCCGGTGATCCCCTGCGGGCCAAGTTTATTGCTGAGAATTTCCTGGAGAATCCTGTTCTCGTAAACGGTGTCCGGGGTGTCAATGGATACACCGGTTACTACAAGGGCGTGAAGGTTTCCGTTATGGCTTCCGGCATGGGTATGCCTGCCATCGGCATTTATTCCCATGAACTGTTCAATTTCTTCGGCGTGGAGAATATCATCCGGGTAGGCTCCGCCGGTTCCATTCAGGACCACATCAACCTTTATGACATCGTGCTGGGTCAGGGTGCCTGCACCGACAGCAATTATGCGGCTCAGTTCCATCTGCCCGGCACCTTTGCCCCCATTGCAGACTTCACCCTGCTGACCGAGGCCGTTAAGGCCTGCCAGAACCACGGCGCCACCTACCATGTGGGCAACGTGAACTCCTCCGATGTGTTCTATGGGGACCATGAGGGTGTTCCTGCCGGTCTGGACAGTGTTTACGGCCTGAAGAAGATGGGCGTCATGGCCCTGGAAATGGAAGCCGCGGCCCTGTATATGAACGCTGCCCGTTACGGAAAGCGCGCTCTGTGCATCTGCACCATTTCCGACCACGTTCTGAAGGGTGTGGAAACCACCGCCCAGGAGCGGCAGAATTCCTTTACCCAGATGATGAAGATCGCCCTGGATGTGGCCGTTGCCATGGAGAATAAGTAATCAATGCCAAATTCCAAATGCTGTAATATACAGCATAAATGGTTATGCAGTTGTCATGTGGCATTTTGTTGAGGAGGCTTCCTATGAAACGTGTCTTTTTATTCGTCCTTGATTCCTGTGGAATCGGGGCTATGCCGGATGCGGCGGCTTTCGGTGATGCCGATGTGAATACCCTGCGTTCCTGCGCGTCCACCGGGAAACTGCACATTCCCAATCTGGTGGCGGCAGGTCTTGGAAATGCCGACGGCGTGGATTACCTGCCCAAGACCGATTGTCCTACCGGCGCGGTGGTAAGACTGGCGGAGCGCTCCATGGGTAAGGACACCACCATCGGCCATTGGGAGATCGCAGGCATTGTTTCCCCCGATCCGCTGCCCACCTATCCCGAAGGTTTCCCGGAAGAGGTGCTGGAACCCTTCCGCAAAGCCACTGGCCGGGGAATTCTGGCCAATGCCCCCTGGTCTGGCACGGCGGTCATTGATGCGTTCGGCGAAGAGCACATGAAGACCGGTGATCTGATTGTCTACACCTCTGCCGACTCCGTGTTCCAGATTGCGGCCCATGAAGAAGTGGTGCCCCTTGAGAAGCTTTACGAGTACTGCAAAATCGCCCGGGCCCAGCTGCAGGGCAAACACGGTGTGGGCCGCGTTATTGCCCGCCCCTTTGTGGGTACCCCCGGCAATTTTAAGCGTACTTCCAACCGCCACGACTATTCCCTGGAGCCGCCTGCAAGAACCTTGTTGGATGCCGTGAAAGAAGGGGGCAAGGCCTCCATTGCCGTGGGTAAGATTTTTGATATTTTTGCGGGCCGTGGTACCACCGAGCACGTTTACAACAAGTCCAATGCCCATGGCATGGAACACGCCATGTATTATGCCGGCGAGGACTTCGAGGGCCTGTGCTTTGTGAACCTGGTGGACTTTGACAAAGTCGGAGGCCAAGCGGTCTTAGGAAGACAA
>JAZSLC010000100.1:0-3780 GCA_045535175.1 Faecousia sp.
CCGGATAGGTGGCAGCGACATAGTTCTGTGTACTTTTGAAACGACCACCGATGCCTCGCTCGGAATATTTGTACAGATCCCGGTGAAGCTGCAAAATATAGGACGCCCGGAGGGGAATATATTCGTAACTCTCATGGATAGTGTTCAACACATCCCGGTAACCCATGATTTCTTCTTCATCACGGTTCCTGGGTGTGGTTTTCTCCATGCAGAGCTGCTGCACTCTGGTATTCGTTGTAACGATACCCTCAATTTTGTTGGATGCTTCGGTGCTTTGCACTTTTGCAATGTCGATCAGTTTATCCAGGACAGCAGGCTTCTGCTTCAAATATAGCTCCTGCCGACCTTTGAATTCATGGATTTGAGCGACAAGACCAAGAATCTCAGAATCCCACTGCTGGAAGTGGAGGGTGGAATAGTCAAAGGTTCTCATTTGCCTAACCTCCTTGTGTTTAGCCTAATTATAGGCTGGTTTTAGGCGAATGTCAAGAGAGTAGGCAAATGATTCGCCTACTCATGATATGCATATAGGAGAATTGTTTCCTAATTAAGGAAATCTAATACCGCAAGAACGCAATTGCAAATTCACACGACATAGAGGTTAGATGAGGCCAATTTGTAGTTCATAGCGATGATCAATCGTAAGCGCCCAATAATCACCCGTCCTATACAAGTTGCGGCAGGGTCCCGTTTATGGGATCCTGCCGTTCATTCATTTCCGTATATGTTCCCGGTGCCGGACTGTGGGGTGCCAGGGCATCAGTTTCTCCAGTTCTTCATGAGATGGGGACTTGCCCAGGTAGGGCAGCATGCTCAGCACCAGCATTAGGTACTCATAAGGTTCAATGCCATTGGCCTTGGCTGTTTCCACCAGAGAGTACACAATGGCACTGGATTCTGCTCCCTTGACACTGTCGCAGAACAGCCAGTTCTTTCTGCCTACTACAAAAGGCCGAATCGCGTTCTCTGCCAGATTGTTGGAAATAGGAACATCCCCGTAATCCAGGAATGCCATAAGCGGCTGCTTCTGGTTCAGAGAATATCTTACTGCATCCTCCAGTTTGCTACCCTTTTCAGGGTGTATTGTTTTCAGCCATGCAAAATACTCCTCCAGAAGGGGCCAAACCACATTCTGGCGGTAATCTTTCCGAGCTTTGACATCTGCATATATGTACTTCTTCTCCAGAGAGAACAACTTGGTACAATATTGGAATCCAACTGCTGCCTTGCTGGTTTTTACAGTAGCACCATCCGGCATGGCTTCCCGCCATTTCCGTCTGGCGTGAGCCCAGCATCCGCAGTGAGTGACCTTCTGCACCTGGTTATATCCGGCATAACCGTCTGTCACCAGGCATCCGGTAAATCCCTTAAGGAAGCTCTCCGGCCTCTTACCGCTCCGGTCTGGCTGGTACTCAAAGATTCGAATATGCTGTTTACTGTACTCACCGCTGGCATAGAGCCACATCCGGGATTCAGAGGTTGCAGGTTTGCTGTCCTCTTTCAGTACCTGCACAACTGTCTCATCCGCATGGATCACGGACTGCGACAGAAGCTGTTGCTTCATGTGTTTGTACAGAGGCTTCAACCAGCTCTGGGTGCACTGGATCACCCAGTTGGCCATAGTGGCTCTGCTGAGCTCCACACCCTGCCTTGCCCAGATCTTCTCCTGCCGGGCAAGTGGTACACCGTCCACATACTTCTTCGTCATGACATCTGCCACAGTGGAGGGAGATGCCAGGGAATGCTTCATGAGAGGAGGCGGTGTCTTGGTGGTTATGATATGGGCAAATCCGGTATCCTTCTCGCACTTGTCACAAGCATAGGTGCAACTGTAATATTCCAAGATCTTCTCAGACTGAGGGATAATAATCAGTTCCCGGCGGACCAGTTTCTTTCCAATGAGCTTGAATGTACCACCGCACTTGTCGCAGGATAGCCTGGATTCCGGCAGGTCAATCACAATTTCTTCTACAGGAAGGTTCTTTGCCAGCTCGTCAATGGTTCTTTTCTTCTTACGGGCATGGGCTTTGACAGTAAGAGTCTCTTCGGTAGGTTCTTCCGCTTTGTAGTTCTGGCAGTCTTCGGCTTCATTGAAGAAGTTCAGCTGGTCTTCATTCAGGACATAGGTTTTCTTCTCGCTGGACTGACCATACTGTGCTCTCTGGGCATTTGCAAAGACCTCATTCATGTGCTCCAGTTTCCGCTTCAGTTCCTCAATCTCAGCCTTTTGCTGCAGAATGGTTTCTTCAAGAATAGCCACATCCGCTGCAGTGTATGTAATTTTCTTATCTGCAGCGACCATGATTTTTTCCTCCAAAAATAGATTTATCCTGCCTTTATTATAGCATAAAGACAGGATAAAGTACAGGAAAATATACAGTTTTATAAAGAAATACAAACTTTTCGCTTAGAATAAATCTTTCGGTTTTCCTTTCCGGATAGCCGTTTTCTGTTCAATTCGCAGACCTTCCATGAGCCAACGGAAGCTTTGTGGATCCAGTAAACGAAGCTCTGCTTCTGACCGGGGCCACTGGAATCTGCCGTTGGATAGCCGCTTATACAACAGGATATATCCATCTCCACACCAGTACAGTGCCTTGATTCGGTCTGTCCGTCTGCCGCAGAACAGGAACAGACTTTCCTCATCCAGATGGCTGCCATATTGTTGCGTTACAACAGCAGCAAGGCCGTCAATGCCCAGACGGAGATCTGTGTAACCACAGGCGATGTAGTAGTTGCGGACTTTGGCCAGATCTATCATAGCGTCTGCAGTGAACGGAGCAGTGTGGCAACAGCATCAATATCCACTCCGGCAGGCAACTTCAACTCTGCGCCCCGGTATAGGATCTGCAACATATCATTCTGCACAGAAATGGGGTCCAGCTGTACTAGCTGCGGACCGGTAGCTTCCGCCATATGACTCCGTAGTTTCCGGAGCCAGTAGTAGAAGCTTTTCTCAGAGATCCCGCGCTGCTGACAGAACTCCCGCTTTGTCAGTCCGCTATTGTTGCACTCCTGGATTAGCATCGCCCAGGCCTGTGCCCGGTATTCATCCCGTACTGCCAACACATCTGCCATTTGATAGCACCCCTCCAACTATCTTGAAAAACTCACCGTGAGTTTTTCAAGTTTTGGGATATTATCTCATAACCAAGGGTGAGATGCTAGGCGGGTGGTTATTAAGCACTTACGATCTAAACGGATTTCTCGTTCATAAAAGCTTTACATTTAGGTCCTTAAAACAAAAAAGAGGAACCGCACACAGTGAGGTGCGGTTCCTAACTTTATTCACGGATCAAGGTGTACACATTTCCGTCGCCAACGTCAGTTCCGTTATAATATGTTGTGCCATTTACATCATAGTGGATAGCATATGTAATTCCGCCACCACCATCATGCGTTCCCAAGATAGTAATATCACCAGTTGTTGGAACAGTCAGTTCGACAGGCTTATTATAAATCATAAATGGATCTCCCAATGGAACTCCGTCTACAAGCACCTGCACATAGTCGCCGTCTTCTGCAGCGTAATCCCATACATGAATTTTGGTCTCATCAGCCACAGAAGAATGGGTAATGGTCAGATCTTGACCACCAAGGCTTTGGTCATCAGCAAGCAGTCTTGTTCCCAAAGGAAGAACAGTAG
Organism: Faecousia sp.; assembly: GCA_045535175.1. Taxonomy (GTDB): domain Bacteria; phylum Bacillota; class Clostridia; order Oscillospirales; family Oscillospiraceae; genus Faecousia. The sequence goes on from JAZSLC010000100.1 coordinate 3,647, forward strand.
ATATTCCGCTTTCTAATGCAAGCGACGCATCAGCTGATGAAGTTACACTAGCTGAGGAGGGTGCAAAGAAAATAGATGCGATAAAAAGCGCAATGAATATAAGTCCGGCTGCCTTCAATCGCTTATCCGATCTG
>JAZSLC010000045.1:0-3819 GCA_045535175.1 Faecousia sp.
ACTGGATGGAAATCGACGGCCAGATGGAATACCTGCCCACCACCGAATACTTCAAGGAAAATGTTCTGAAGTACTTCCACAAGCTTTACAGCGAGGGCCTGATGGCTGAGGATGCCTTCACCCTGACCCGTGAGCAGTACAGAGCCATCTGCGGCGCTGAGGAAGTGGTCTACGGTATGGTTTATGATTCCTCCGTTGGCTACTTCGCTGATGCAAACGAACGGTACAACTGGGCATCCCTGAAGCCCTTTGATCCCGCCCTGTACGCCGTGGACAGCGGCACCGGAAAAGGCGCTTTTGCCATTACCGACAAGTGCCAGAATCCTGAAATCATGATGGCATGGGTAGACTACCTGTATACTCAGGAAGGCGGCCGTGTGCCCCGTCTGGGCGTTGAGGGTGTTACCTACAAGATCAATGCCGACGGCTCCTATGAAATGATTACGGACGGCTTTGAGAACGTGACCTATCAGGGAACTCTGATGGGCAGCGCCCTTCCCGCCGGCATCATTCCTGATCTCTTCTACCAGAAGCCCGCTTCCGACGCAAGCAAGCATCTGAACACAGAACTGTATGGCGAAGGCTACGGTGTTTGGAATGTAGCTACCCTGTGCCCCACTCTGGTCTACACCGAGGAAGAGAATGACGAGTACTCCGTGATCTTCACCGACATTAACTCCTATGTCGTCAACTATGTGGCTGAGTGCATCACCGGCATTGCAGACATCGATGCTACCTGGGAAACCTTCCAGAAGACTCTGAAGGAGATGAAGGTTGACCGGATGATCGAGATCCAGCGCGACGTCCACGCAAGAGCAAACGGCAAATAATCCATCATTCTTTCATACCCAAAGGGGGGAGGGGCCAAAACCCCTCTCCCCCATTCTATCCATAAGGAGGGTTCTCCATGGCAAACTCTTTCGCAAATATAAAAATGCCGAAACGCGCCAGACCCCCGAAGCCCAAAAAGGCAGAGAAACTGGACGGCCCCAAAAAGCTTACACTCGGGCAGCGAATCCTGCGGGAACTGAAGCGCAACTGGATTCTGTATGTGATGATGATTCCGGTCATTGCCTATTTCATCCTCTATCACTATGCCCCCATGTACGGCATCCAGATTGCTTTTAAGAAGTTTAACTCTAAGCTCGGTATTATGGGCAGCAAATGGGTGGGCTTCGATCACTTTGAGCGGTTCCTCAGTTCTTATAATTTCAAGAATCTGCTGAGAAACACCCTGGGCATCAGCCTGTACAACCTGGCGGTTTCCTTCCCCCTGCCCATTATTTTCGCATTGTTGCTGCACTATCTGGACATCAAGCCCCTGAAAAAGTTCGTCCAGATGATCTCTTACGCACCCCATTTCCTGTCTACCGTAATCATTTCCAGCATTCTGATCCTGTTTTGCTCCAAGACCGGCTTTTTCAACATCATCGGCAGCTTCTTCGGGGCGGAGAAAGCGGATCTTCTGGCGAAACCGGAACTCTTTAAGCATATTTACGTCTGGAGCGACGTTTGGGCCAGCGTCGGCTGGAGCGCCATCATTTACATAGCGGCCCTTTCCGGCGTGGATCAGCAGATGCACGAAGCCGCCATTGTGGACGGCGCCAGCAAGCTTCAAAGAATGCTGAGAATCGACCTGCCTTCCATCATTCCCACCATCGTCATGCTGCTGATTCTGAAGATGGGCGGCGTTATGAGCGTGGGCTTCGAAAAGGCCTTCCTGCTCCAGAACGATCTGAACCTGAGAAGCTCTCAGATCATCTCCACCTATGTTTATGAACTGGGCCTGCTGAAGGCAGACTACAGCTTCTCCACGGCAGTGGGTTTGTTTAACAATGTGATCAATGTGACCTTGATGGTCCTGGCCAATACCTTCAGCAAGAAAGTGCTGAAGGAAAGTCTGTGGTAAGGAGGAGCGGAAAATGAAAAAGACATTTGCGGACAAGGTGTTCGATGTGTTTAATGTTTTGATCATGATTTTCCTGCTGGTGGTCTTTTTGTGGCCCCTGTGGTTCGTGGTCATTGCCTCCTTCTCTGACCCCTATCTGGTAAACGCCGGTGATGTGCTGGTGCTGCCCAAGGGCATCACCTTCGACGGCTTCATGCGGATCTTCCAGTACAAGGAACTTTGGATCGGCTACCGCAACACCATTTTCTATACCCTGGTGGGTACCGTCATCAGCCTTACCTTAAGTATCTGCCTTGCCTACCCCATGTCGGAGAAGACCTTTGCCCCCCGGAAGCTCCTGATGATCTTCTTTATGATCACCATGTATTTCAGCGGCGGTCTGATCCCCACCTATTTGGTGATGAAGAAAATCGGCGCCATCGATACCCCCATGGCCATCCTGCTGCCGGGCATGATCTCGGTGTATAACTCCCTGATTATCCGGTCCTACTTTATGAACAGCATCCCCGGCGAGCTGAAGGAAGCAGCCACCCTGGACGGCGCCAATCAGGGCCAGTACCTGATGAAGGTGGTTCTGCCCCTCAGTAAGTCCGTCTTTGCAGTGGTGGGCCTTTACTATGCCGTGGCTTATTGGAACAACTATACCAAGGGCCTGTACTACATCTACGACCGGGACCTGATGCCCCTGCAGAACATTCTGCGGGACATCCTGAACTCCACCAGAATGGTAACCGATCTTGCGGAAGACCCGGAGGCTGCCAAGCTGGCTTACGAAATTGCCCAGTCCATGAAGTACGGTGTCATCATCGTGGCGGCTCTGCCCATGATGATCCTCTACCCCTTCATCCAGAAGCACTTCGTCAAGGGCGTCATGGTGGGCGCAGTGAAAGGATAAAAACATGTCACGCCTAAAGTATCTTCTCCCCCCGGTAGACCGATATTTCAAAGCCAATCTTCACACCCATTCCACCATCTCCGACGGAAGATTGACACCGGAGGAACTGAAAGCCGCCTATAAAGCGAAAGGGTACAGCATCCTGTCCATCACGGATCACGATGTGGTGGCAGATCACTCCGCCCTGAATGAACCGGATTTTCTCCTGCTTACCGGCGCGGAATACGATATTTCCGAAAAGAATAAGCCCATCCGGGGAGGTCACTGTAAAACCTATCATATCAATTGCATCGCCAAACAGCCGGGCATCCTCTGGCAGCCCTTTGCAAATGAAGAAGACCGTGACGATGTGATTTCTTTGCTGAAAAAAGCCAGCATTGAATGGCTGCCCCGGGAATACAACGTGGATGCCATCAATGCCATCATTTCCAGAGCCAATGAAACAGGACATCTGGTAACGTACAACCATCCCCACTGGTCCGGTCAGGCATACCCCGACTATGCGGGGCTGAAAGGCCTTTGGGGCGTGGAAATCTGCAACTATAGCGCCATGAGAAAGGGCTTCGCAGATCGGGAAAATGGGTTGGTTTACCGGGATCTGGTGAATTTGTCTGAACCGGTTTGTCCTCTGTGCGCCGATGATACCCACATTGCCGAGGAAGTGGGTGGCGGCTGGATCATGGTGGGTGCGGAAAAACTGGAGTACAGCAGTGTTATTCAGGCACTGGAGCGGGGCGATTTTTATGCCTCCATAGGCCCGGAGATCCACTCACTCACCTTTGACGGCACGACCTTGCGGGTAACCTGTAGCGAGGCTGCGGAGATATCTATGATCTGCGGCAACCGTTTTGCCCTTCGGGTAACAGCAGCACACAGCGACAGCCTTCTTCGGGAAGCGGAATTCGACCTCCGGCCATGGCTGGAAAAGAATCCGGGCCTTCCCGAGTATTGGCTGCGGGTGCGGGTTCAGGACGCCCACGGACACTATGCAACCACCCGTGCCTACCGAAAAGAA
>JAZSLC010000148.1:0-12911 GCA_045535175.1 Faecousia sp.
CCGTCTCAAAATGAAAGAGACGGCCCCTGAGATGAATATTTAGCCAGGGAACGGCCTGTGTGCCGTTCCTGATTGCGTATTTAAGAGACTTTCCCGGGAATGACACACAGGTCATTCCCTACATATGCATTTTGAGACAGCCCTTTTGCGCAATTCAGTCGTTTCCGTTTCGGTAATTCACCGAAGGTTCGGGAGGGGTACCGTCCCTGCTGAGGAGTTCGGTAACGGTTACAAACTCATAATCCCCTGCGTTCATCATGGCGATGGCCCGAATGGCACCGTCCACGGTGGTGCCGTACAAATCGTGCATCAGCACAATGCAGCCGTCCCAACTGTGGTTGAGAATGTGTTGGCATACGGCGGTTGCGTTTTTGGTCTGGTAGTCCAGGGTGTCGCTGCTCCAGAGGATGTGGGGAAGGGGAACTGCCTCCAAAACGCGGTCATTGAAATTGCCGCCGGGGGAGCGCCATACGGTGTAGCCTGCCCCGGTCAATTCCATGAGCTCTGCGTTGGCCCGCTCAAAGTCCTCCAGAATCCTCTCGGAGGTCAGGGTCATCTGATTGTCGTGGAAATAGGAATGATAGCCCATTTCGTGGCCGTCGGCCACTTCCTGCCTGACGGTATCCTTATAATAACGGAGCCGGTCGCCCACCAGGAAGAAGGTGACTCGTACGTCGTTTTCTCTCAGGAAGTTCAGGAGTCGGGCGGTGTGCTGGCTGGGACCGTCATCGAAGGTCAGGGCCACCTGGATCACGTTACAGACCTTCACAGAGCAGCTGGCGCTGAGGCCGCTGTACTTTCCGGTGACCGTAATGGTTGCAGTGCCGTAGCTGACGCCGGTGATGCAGCCGTTGGAGTCCACCGTGACCACACGCTCGTCGCTGCTGGTCCAGATGAATTCTTCACCCGTATCTCCCGGAACCTGGACAAGGGAGATGGTCCGGCTGGCGTTGGGCTTGACCTTGTAGAGCCTGCGCTCTGTGGAAAGGGCCGTCAGGGGCGGTGCAACGGTGATGCTTGTCTGAGCTGTGGCGCCGTTGGGCAGGGTGGCGGTGATCACCGCGTTTCCGAAGTGGACACCCGTCACATTCCCCTGGGCATCCACGGAGGCAACAGCCGGGTCGGAGGTGGTCCATGTGATGACGGGGCTGACCGGGTGGTTAAACCGGGGGATCAGGGCAAAGGTGTGCTCCCTGGGGATGGTTTTCTGAACCGGATCCAGGGCAATGGTAAGGGGTTCGTTGAGGACGGTGACCATGGCTCTGGTGAGGAGCGTCCCCTCTGCGTCCATGCCGTAGACATAGGTGGAGCCTTCTGCCGCACCGGCTGTAATAAGGCCGGTTTCCGATACGGTGGCCACGGCCTCGTCTGCGGTGGCGTAGCGGACCACCTGTTCGTTGCCGGGATGCCACTGCTCCGAAGTGTTGGGAACCATTACAACCAACGGGTCCCCCTGGGGCATGGGATTCAGCTGAACGCCAATGGTCCCTTGCTCCAGCAGATGGGATTTCAGCTGCAGGAAGTCGGTGATGGTGAGGTTTCCGTCGGTGTTTACATCGCCGGCACAGACGGCCGGGTCCGACAGGGTTTCTCCCAGCAGATAGGACTTGGACATGAGCATATCGGTGATGGTAATGATGCCGTCACCGTTCAGATCGCCGGTTACCACCATGGTAAGGGGCCTGCCCTCTGCGCTGGGGGATTGAAGTACGGTACCGGTGGCCACCAGCTCCTGGGAAAGGGTCACATCCCCGGGAAGACAGGCACTCAGAATCTTGCCGGCAGGGGTGCCGGGGGCGATGCCTTTGATGAACCCCCGTTCCCGGTCGATGGGGTAGTAGGAGGAAACGATGCCCTCCAGGGCTGGGTCATAGGGCTGACAGGCAGGCGCAGCCTCCGCAGAAGCGGCCAGGGCCAGCAGGGGAATCAGCAGTGTGGCGATGCACACAAGAGATATGTATTTCAAGAATTTCATCTTTTTTTGCGGCCTCCCGCTTGTATTATTTGGCAGAATCCGTTATGATATATCCAAATACTTTTATCCCATTATACTTGCTGCAAACCGAAATTTCAATAAAAAATGAGAGAAAGAAGACGAAAAGAAGATGAGAAAAAGACTGGCAGTTTGTTTGATTGCTGCGATTTTGCTGGTTTCCCTGGCACCCCAGGTTCTGGCCGCCGGCAGCGCATCCTTGCAGGGCCCCGGTGTGGTCCGGGCGGGAGATCAGATCACCCTGACCTTTTATGCAGGGGGCGGCATTTTGGGCGGCTCCGGCACCGTGATGTTTGACCCTGCCCAGTTAACCCTGCAGGGGTATACCGCCCAGATTGGCGGCAGCTGGGTGGTGGAATTCAGCGGCAACCGGTTTGTGTTCTACGATAACCTGCAGAATTCTCCCATTACCGGTACGGCGGCCATCTTCTCGGCTACGTTCCGGGTGAATACCGCTTTGGAAACCGGCACGGCCCTGTCGGTGTCCGTGGCGGGGGTGACCCTTTCTGACGGCCAGCAGGATATGAATCTGGGCAGCGCCGTTTACAGCACCACCATTGCACGGCCCCTTTCCGGCAACTGCAATCTGGCATCCCTGACGGTCACCAACGCGGCCATTTCCCCTGGGTTTTCTCCCAATGTGGTCCAGTATTCCGCTTCGGTTCCCTTTGAAGTATCCTCTTTGAACATCGTTGCCCTGGCGGAGGACGCCAATGCCAAGGTTTCGGTCTATAACCCCCAGTTGGTGCCCGGTGCCACCACCGCCCTGCAGATCACGGTGACGGCAGAAAACGGTGCCACCAAGAGTTACTTCCTCTATGTGGCCCGGGAGCAGGATCCCAACTATGTGCCCAGCAACAACAGCAGATTAAAGAGCCTGACGGTGGCGGATCATCCCCTGTCCCCGGCCTTTGACCCGGAAGTGAAGCGTTACTACATCTGGCTGCCTTATGAGCTGGACTCCATTTCCGTCGCTGCGGAGGTGGAAGACAGCAAGGCAGGCTGGGCCATTGCGGAAATGCCGGAACTGGTTCCGGGAAAAGCTGCAGATGTGGTTGTGTCGGTGAAGGCGGAAGACGGTTCTGCCTCCGATTATGTGATTACCGTGTTCCGGGCTCCGGCCCATGAGGATACCGATGAATTCCTCTATGGCCCCAAGGAAACGGAGCCTGCACCTACGGAAACCACCGCCCCTCCCGAAACCACACAGCCCCCTGAAACCACCGTTCCCACCACCGCCGCACCGGAGACGGTGCCGGAAACCACTCAGCCCCGGGAAATCAAGGATTCTGCTGCCCGGGTGGAACTTATTTGGATTGTCCTGATGATGGTTGTGGCCCTGGCTGCCGGCGTGGGCATCGGCATGCTGCTGAAAACCCTGGCAGACAAGAAAAAACAGCCTCGATAGGCGTTAAAAGAACCCAAAAAAGTGCTGTCTCAAAATGCATATGTAGGGAATGACCTGTGTGTCATTCCCGGGAAAGTCTCTTAAATACGCAATCAGGAACGGCACACAGGCCGTTCCCTAGCTAAATATTCATCTCAGGGGCCGTCTCATCCATTTTGAGACGGCCCCTTTGGATTATGAGGGTCAGGCGTTGCGGAAGCGGGCCAGGAAGTCCTTGGTTTCCTGCTTCTGGGGGTTGCCGAACAGCTCCTCTGGGGCGCCCTGCTCGCAGATGACGCCCTGGTTCATGTAGACCACCCGGTTGCTGACGTCCCGGGCGAAGGCCATTTCGTGGGTGACCACCAGCATGGTCATACCTTCTCTGGCCAGGTCCTGCATGACGGAGAGCACTTCGCCCACCATTTCGGGGTCCAGGGCGGAGGTGGGTTCGTCAAACAGCAGAATCTCGGGGCCCATGGCCAGGGCACGGGCGATGGCCACACGCTGCTTCTGGCCGCCGGAAATCTGGCGGGGCTTGGCATTGATATAGGGGGCCATGCCCACCTTCTGCAGGTACTTCATGGCGATTTCCCGGGCTTCGGCCTTGCTGCGCTTCAGCACCTGGATCTGGCCTACCATGCAGTTTTGCAGGACGGTCATCTTGTTGAACAGGTTGAAGGACTGGAATACCATGCCCACATGGGAGCGGTACTTGGCGGCGTTCACATTCCGGCCGGCCACGTTCTGGCCCTGGTAGAGGATCTCGCCGGAGGTGGGGGTTTCCAGCAGGTTGATGCAGCGAAGAAGGGTGGACTTACCGGAGCCGGAGGCACCGATGATGGAGACCACGTCGCCCTTGCTGACGGTAAAGTCGATGTCTTTCAGCACTTCGTTTTTGCCGAAGCTCTTGGAAAGATGTCGGATTTCAAGAATGGTTTCAGCCATATCAGCGATCTCCTCTCTTTCTTCCAAACTTCAGGCCCTGACGGACCCGCTCCCGGTGTTCCTTGCTGCGCTCATCGAAGGGGGTGCCCCGGTCCGGATGGCTGTAAGTGCCGGCGGTCATGGTCAGGCTGTCCACATGGGCCAGCTCGTAGCTGGAGCTGCCGTCCATCCACTTTTCCACCAGCCGCAGCAGCAGGGAGGCGGTGAGGGTCAGGGTCAGGTAGCCGGCCATTTCAATGACGGCGGAGGGGAAGTACAGACCGTTCAGGCCCACCAGGAACTTGTGCTTTGCAAAGAAATCCATGAAGCCGATGATGAACATGACGGAAGTATCTTTGATGTTGATGATGAAGTTGTTGCCGATCTGGGGCATGATGTTGCGCAGAGCCTGGGGCATGATGACGTGGACCATGGTCTGCACGTGGGTCATGCCGATGGCCTTGGCACCCTCGGTCTGGCCGGGATCAATGGAGATGATGCCGCCCCGGACGGACTCAGCCATGTAAGCACCGGTGTTGATGGAAACCACGATGATACTGGCCAGCCAGATGCCCTCATTGCCGGCAAAGGCCACCTGATTGTGGGTGAAGTAGGGCAGGCCGTAGTAGATGAACACCGCCTGCAGCACCATGGGGGTGCCCCGGAAGATTTCCACATAGGCCCGGACCAGGCCGCGGATAATCTTCAGAAAGATCTTCTTCACGATGCTGTCGTTGGGGGCGTAGGGGATGGTGTTGAGCACACCGCAGATCAGGCCGATGATGCAGCCGAAGAGGGTGGCCACCAGCGCCAGAATCAGGGTGTTGAGGATGCCGTCCAGGTAAAAGCCGCTGTATACATCCCAGAGCTTTACGATGTCCTGGCCAAGCTCAATGATACGATCCATGGTATGGATTCCTTTCTGATGGGGATTTCAGGGTGGGGTATTGCGCAGAACCAGGCTGTCCCTGGGGACAGCCTGGCACGGGGATGTCAAATTTCAGGCTGGATCTTGATGGCCTGCTCCATGGTGGCGTTGAAGTCAGCCTCGGTCATGGTGGCCAGGAAATCGTTCAGCAGCTTCTGCAGCTCGCTGTTGCCCTTGCCCACGGAAACGCCGATGTTCACGTTCTCGGCGCGCTCCTGCTCGGTGGCGAACTGGAAGTCACCGTCGGTGCCGGCGAAGTTCAGAACCACCAGGTCGGGGTTCTTGGCAACGGCACCCTCTGCGGTGGGCAGGTCGGTGCAGACGAAGTCCACGGTGCCGGTGATCAGGGCGTTGATCATGTCAGGAGCGGAAGCGGCGGGAGCCTGACGGGTGGCGCCGGTGATCTGGGGCAGGCAGGTGTCGTACCAGATGGTGCCGGACTGGCTGGTGCAGGTGCCGGTCAGCTGGGAAATGGCGGTGGCGGTGGCCTGGACGGAGCCGGACTTGGTCAGGCAGACGATGGTGGCGTAGTAGTAGGGGCCAGCCATGTCCACTTCGGCCATACGATCGGCGGTCATGGACTGACCGGCGATGGCCACGTCAATGGTACCGGCGTTCAGGGCGGGGTGCAGGCCGTCCCATTCCAGAGCCATGACTTCCAGCTCCCAGCCGTAGTGCTCAGCGATCTTCTTGGCGATCATCACGTCGTAGCCGTTGGCGTAGGTGCCGGGATTGTTGACGATGGGCACGGCGCCGTTGGAGTCGTCCATCTGGGTCCAGTTGTAGGGGGCGTATGCACATTCCATACCGACGGTGAGGATGTGGTCCTTACCACCGGGGATGGGTTCCTTGTTACCGGGGGTTGCGTTGTTGCAGCCTGCCAGCAGGCTCAGTGCCAGAACCAGGCACAGGATCAGGGACATCATTCTTCTCATAACTTTTTTCTCCTTTTCGGAATGTAGTAATAAAATTGGACCGCTTTGCCAAGCGGTCCATGAAATATATCCACCCAAAGGGAAAGACACGGTTTCATCGATAGCGCTCCACAAAGTTCATTGTGACAATCCGGCAGATTTTCTCTGACGGACCAGCGGGAACGGCTCAGGCACCGGACCTGCTTCGGCGGTGATCCCTTTCATCCTCGGCGGCTGCCTGGCCTTGCCGGGGGTTACTGATGAGTACCGCGCCTCTATCTAAGCGATTCAATTTGAACACATGGTAACACGGGATACGCGGTCTGTCAACGGGGAATTTTGTGGTTTTATGCACTTTTAGTATATTTGTATCGATATTGCGGTACTTTTTGAGGGGTTTTTGTATACTTTTCCAATTTTCTTCTGGACAAATGGGCTTTTGCGTTTTATTATATACGTATGTTCCGGAGTAGTATCCGATATATTCCAGTAATTAAGAGGTGATAGCAATGGCGTTTTCTTTTTTCGGAGGGATCCATCCCAAAGAAAACAAGCACTACGCTGAAGACAAGGCCGTTCAGGTGTTCCCTGAACCGGATCTGCTGGTGATTCCCATGCAGCAGCACATCGGCGCCCCTTGTCTGCCCCTGGTGAAAAAGGGTGATCTTGTAACCGTTGGCCAGAAGCTGGGAGACAATCAGGGCCTTTGTGTGCCCGTTCATTCTCCTGTGTCCGGCAAGGTCAAGGCGGTGGAGATGCGGCCCCACACCAGCGGTGTCAATGTGATGAGTGTAGTCATTGAAAATGACCATCAGGATACCCTTTGCGAAACCTGCAAGCCCCGGTCTGCCGAAGAGGTGGCGGCCCTGACGGCCCAGGATCTGATGGCCATTATCCGCGAGGCGGGTATTGTGGGCATGGGCGGTGCCACATTCCCCACCCATGTGAAGCTCAGCTCCGGTTTGGGCAAGGTGGATACCATCATTGTCAATGTATCCGAGTGCGAGCCTTACATCGTGGCCGACGACCGGCTCTGCCGGGAGTATCCTGCCCAGGTGATTTCGGGACTTCAGATCATTATGAAGATCCTGGAGCTGCAGGGCGCCCATATTGCCATTGAGGACAATAAGCCCCAGGCGGTAAAGGCATTGAAGAAGGAAATCGACCCCAAGACCGGTATTCGGGTGGATGTGCTGCCTGCAAAGTACCCCCAGGGTGCGGAAAAGCAGTTGATTTACGCCATCACCGGCCGGGAAGTGCCTTCCGGCGGTCTGCCTGCGGCAGTGGGCTGCGCAGTGTTCAACGCAGGTACCTGCAAAGCCATCCATGATGCGGTTTACGAAGGCCTGCCCCTGACCCACCGGATCGTTACCGTTTCCGGTGATATCGTCATGGAGCCCCGGAACCTGATGGTGCCCCTGGGCGTCAGCTTCAACGAACTGATGGAAGCCGTCGGCGTCAGCGAGAATCCCTACAAGGTCCTCTCCGGCGGTCCCATGATGGGCGCCGCCCAGTATGACCTGGCGGGTCCGGTGATCAAGGGTACCAATGCGGTAACCATTCTGGGCAGCCACAACAAGTATGTTGAAGAAAACGCCCGATGCATCCGCTGCGGCCGGTGCATTGAGGTTTGCCCCATGCACCTGATGCCGGTGCTGATGTATAAGGCTATGATCACCGGCGATGCGGACGAGCTGATGGCGGTGGACCTGATGGACTGCATTGAATGCGGCTGCTGCGCCTATAACTGCCCCGGCGGTCTGCCTCTGGTGCTGGGCTTCCGGGCCGGCAAGCATACGGTGCGGGAAGCCATTGCCAAGAAAAAGAAGAAGGAGGCTGGGGTCTGATGGCACAGATGAAGTATTTCTATGAGCTGACCATTTCCAGCTCTCCCCATGTACATTCCAAAACCACCACCCAAACCATCATGCGGGATGTGCTGATTTCCCTGGCACCGGCCCTTCTGTACAGCATTTTCCTGTTCGGATTCCGGGCGCTGATGGTGACCCTGGTGAGCATGGCGGCCTGTGTGTTCTTTGAGTGGGCCTGGTGCCGGATGATGAAGCACCCCAGCAAGGTCCATGACCTGTCGGCCCTGGTTACCGGCGCATTGATTGCCTTTGTGTGCCCCGTGACCATTCCCTACTGGTGCATCATCATCGGCGATTTCTTCGCCATCATTGTGGTGAAGATGCTCTTTGGCGGCATCGGCAGAAATCTGGTGAACCCCGCCCTGGCGGCCCGTGCCTTTATGCTCAGCTGGCCGGTGCTGATGACCACCTGGGTCAAGCCGGGTTTTTCCAATGCAGCAGGCCTGTTGGATACGGCCGATGCGGTGACCGCTGCCACCCCTCTGGCGGAAATGGCCCAGGGCCAGCTGCCCAATGTGGGTTTGTGGGACCTGTTTGTGGGCAATGTGGGCGGCACCATCGGTGAGACCTCTGCCTTGTTTTTGCTGATCGGCTTTGCCTATCTGCTGATTTGCAAGGTTGTAACGCTGCGAATCCCTGTGGCCTTTATCGGAACCGTGGCGGTGCTGACCTTCCTGTTCCCCCAGGGGGACAACGGCCGGCTGTACTGGATGGCCTATCAGGTGCTGTCCGGCGGCCTGATGCTGGGTGCCCTGTTTATGGCTACCGACTATGTGACCACCCCTGTTACCAAGCTGGGTCAGGTCATTTTCGGTATTGGCTGCGGTGTGCTTACCGTTGCCATCCGCTACTTTGGCGGTTATCCTGAAGGCGTCAGCTATGCCATTCTGGTGATGAACTGCTGCATCGTTCTGCTGGACCGCATCGGCCGTCCCAAGAAGTTCGGCGCACCCAAGAAGGAGGTGGCGAAGAAATGAACAGTACCCCTAAGTACATCCTTCGCCTGGCCCTGACCCTGGTGCTGATCACCTCCCTGGTGGCGGCAGCCCTTGCGGGGGTAAACGCCATCACCAAAGACCGGATCGCGGCCCTGAAAGAAGCAAAGATTCAGGAAGCCATCGCCCGGGTGCTGCCTGAGGGGGCCGGGGAAGCCGTGGCCACCAAGGTGGACAGCGGCATTGTAAAGACCCTGTATACCACCGACGCAGGTTACGCAGTGGAAGTGGCGCCTGTCGGATTCAGCGCCGAGATCACCATGATGGTGGGCGTTGCGGAGGGAAAGATCACCGGTATTGCCATTGTCAGCCACACGGAAACCGCCGGTCTGGGCGCCGTAGCTGCCGCTGAAAACCAGGCAGGAGACGCCTTCCGCAGCCAGTTCCGGGGACTCTCCGGAGCTTTGGCGGTGGACAAGGACGGCGGCGTTATCGATTCTCTGACCGGTGCAACCGTTACTTCCAGAGCGGTCACCGAAGGCGTCAACGCGGCCCTGGAATATGTGGCCGGTCTGGGTTAAGGAGGTTGGCCTATGGATTTTAAGAAACAGCTTCGGGAAGGTCTGCTGACCAAGAATCCCGTATTTGTGCAGCTGCTGGGTATGTGCTCCACTTTGGCCATCACCACCAGTATGTTCAATGGCATCGGCATGGGCATCAGCGTGACCATCATTCTGATTTGTTCCAACGTGCTGATTTCCGCATTGCGGAACTTCATCCCCTCCCAGATTCGGATCGCCGCATACATCGTGATCATCGCCGGCTTCGTGACGGTGGTGGATCTGCTGCTGCAGGCGTTTTTGCCGGATCTGTCGGAAAGCCTTGGTGTCTTTATCCCCCTGATCGTGGTCAACTGCATGATTCTGGGCCGGGCAGAGGCCTTTGCCTCCAAAAACGGCGTGCTTGCGTCCCTGGTGGATGGCCTGTGCCAGGGCATCGGCTATACGGTGGCGCTGGTAATCATGTGCGTGGTCCGGGAATTGCTGGGCTCCGGCACTTTTGGTGCAGGTATCCTCAACGGCGGCGAGGGAATCCGGATCATTCCCGAGGGCTATCCTGCCATGCAGATGGTGATGCCCGTGGGCGGTTTCCTGGCGCTGGGCTTCCTGGTGGCCGGCTTCCAGTGGTACACCAAGCGGCTCAAGATCAAACAAAAGCAGAAGGAGGCGGCTAAGAAATGAACGAAATGCTCTCTGTTGTCGGCATTCTCATTGCCGCGATCCTCAGCGAGAACTTTATCCTGGTGAAATTCTACGGCATCTGCCCCTTCATGGGCGTTTCCAAGAAGATTGACACGGCCCTGGGCATGGGTATGGCGGTTACCTTTGTGATGGCTATCGCCTCTGCCGCCTGCTGGGCAGTCAATGAGCTGGTGCTGCTGCCTTTGAACCTGGCTTTTATGCAGACCGTGGCCTTCATTCTGGTGATTGCCTCCATCGTTCAGGTGGTGGAAATGTTCCTGAAGAAGGCAGTTCCGGCCCTTTATAAGGCCCTGGGCATTTTCCTGCCCCTGATTACCACCAACTGCGCCGTGCTGGGCGTGGCCCTGGTGAATGTGCAGAAGGGTTACGGCTTCCTGATGAGCGTGCTGAACGGCGCTGCCGGCGGTCTGGGCTTTCTGATTGCCATTGTGCTGTTTGCCTCCCTGCGGGAGCGTGTGGATAAGGCTGATTGCCCCGAGTCCTTCAAGGGTTACCCCATTACTCTGGTCGCTGCAGGCCTGCTGGCGCTGGCCTTTATGGGCTTCTCCGGCCTGAAGATCGGGTAAGGAGGTCAGAATATGGTAGAGATTTTGATTGCCATTGGTATTCTGGGCGGTTTGGGCCTGATATTCGGCCTGATTCTGGCCGCTGCCTCCAAGGTGTTCCATGTGGAAACGGATCCCCGGCTGGAAAAACTGAACGAGTGCCTGCCCGGCGCAAACTGCGGCGGCTGCGGCTATGCCGGCTGCGCCGGTTATGCCGAGGCGGTGCTGAGCGGGGAAGCGGAGATCGGCAAATGTGCCTCCGGCGGCAACGAGTGTGCCCAGGCCATGGGCGAAATCATGGGCGTCAAGGTAGGCGAAGTGGCCCGGAAAGTGGCTCTGGTCCGCTGCTCCGGTCACCGGACCCTGGACGCAGAAGGCAAGCCCCAGGGCGCCCGCATGAAGGGCGAATACGAGGGCTTCAAGGATTGCCTTGCAGCTTCCAAAACCGCCGGTAACGGCCCCCTGGCCTGTAAATTCGGCTGTCTGGGCTTCGGCAACTGTGTCAAGGCTTGTAAGTATGACGCCATTCGCATTGTGGACGGCATCGCGAAGGTGGATAACGAAAAGTGCGTGGGCTGCATGAGCTGCGCCGCTGCCTGCCCCCGGAATCTGATCATTCCTGTGGACTACGATAAGCACGTGGTAATCGCTTGTGCATCCCAGGCAAAGGGTGCCGTCACCGTCCGTGGCTGCAGCCAGGGCTGTATCGGCTGCGGTCTGTGTACCAAGATCTGCCCCCATGATGCCATTCATGTGGAAAAGAACCTGGCGGTCATCGACTTCACAAAGTGTACCTCCTGCGGTCTGTGCGCTGCGGTGTGCCCCAAGAAGCTGATTGCCAGCCCTGTGGACACACCGGAGGAAATCCTCCAGATTGTCCGGGCATCCATGAAGAAATAAAGAAAAAAGGGGCCGTCTCAAAATGAATGAGACGGCCCCTGAGATGAATATTTAGCCAGGGAACGGCCTGTGTGTCGTTCCTGATTGCGTATTTAAGAGACTTTCCTGGGAATGACACACAGGTCATTCCCTACATATGCATTTTGAGACAGCACCTTTTTGCAATTCAAAAGAATCTTAAGAAAGAATGCGGCCGATGTTCACAGATTGGACACTTGTTGGGGTTATGATCGAGCTATTCATAACCGGACGGGAGATTTTGAAATGAACGCAAATCAGAAGCGAAGACGGAACCGCTGGGGGATTGCCCTGACAGCGGTGCTTGCAGGGGTCATAGTGCTGGCCCTGCTGGTTCAAAACGGCGGCGTTGGCCTGGCCCCTGCCTGGGGCGTGGAGCCCATCGAGGCCTTTGCAAAGGAGAAGGGGATCTCCCTTTTCCGGTGGCCTGAGGAAATGGTGGAGCTGCTGAAAAAGAATCCGGAAACAGAAGAATATGTGCTGAATTACCCCTTGGAAAAGGGGAAAACAAGGGAATATGACCTGGAAGAGTTCACAAATTGCGACGCAGTGCCCCTGATGCTTCAGTGGGATATGCGCTGGGGCTACCATGAATACGGCGGAAGTCCCATGGGCCTTTCGGGCTGCGGACCCACGTGCCTTTCCATGGTGTGTATGTACCTTTTGAATGATCCCCAATTGAGCCCTGCCTATATTGCGGACTTCGGGGCGAAAAAGGGATACTATGTGGACGGCGTTGGAAGCTCCTGGACCCTCATCAGCGAAGGGGGCAAGCAGCTGGGGCTGGATGTGGTGGAGATTCCCCTGGACGAAAACCGGATCAAGCGCAATCTGGAAGCAGGAAATCCGGTGATCTGCTCCATGGGGCCCGGAGATTTTACCACCACCGGACATTTTATCGTCATGGTGGGCGTTGAAAACGGAAAGATCCGGATCAACGACCCCAACAGCAAAGCCCGGTCGGCTCAGCTTTGGGAGTATGAAGACATCTGCGGCCAGATCCGCAACCTCTGGGCCTGCAGATTGCCGTCATAAAACAGGTTAATAACAAAGATTGGGGTCAGGTATTTGCCTGACCCCAATCTATATTTGCCTTTAGTTGTTGCACATTTTGTGGAACAGGTCCATGTAACGGCCTGCGGGGACATCCCAGCTGAAATCCTGGGACATATCCCGCTTCTGCAGGGCCTTGAAGCCCTCACGGTTGTAATGGTACAGGTTCAGCGCCCGCTTC
>JAZSLC010000178.1:0-54204 GCA_045535175.1 Faecousia sp.
GCAGCGTCAGAGAAGGGGAGACCAAGTTCGTTCCCGAACGCTTCACCAAGAACTATATGAACTGGATGGAAAACCTCCACGACTGGTGCATTTCCCGTCAGCTGTGGTGGGGCCATCAGATTCCCGTCTGGTACTGCGCTGTGTGCGGTCACATGACCTGCACCCGTCAGGACCCCTGCGTCTGCGAAAAGTGCGGCAGCACCTCCATCGAGCGGGATCCCGATGTGCTGGATACCTGGTTCAGCTCTGCGCTGTGGCCTTTCTCTACCCTGGGCTGGCCCGATAAGACCGCTGATCTGGAACGTTACTATCCCACTGATGTTCTTGTTACCGGTTATGACATTATTACCTTCTGGGTTTCCCGTATGATCGTTTCCGGCCTGGAGCACATGAAACAGGCCCCCTTCCACACGGTGTTGATTCACGGTCTTGTTCGTGACGACAAGGGCCGTAAGATGAGTAAATCTCTGGGCAACGGCATTGACCCCCTGGAGATGATCGAAAAGTACGGCTGTGACGCCCTGCGCATGAACATGGTCACCGGCAACTCTCCCGGAAACGATATGCGTTTCTATGTGGAGCGCTGCGAGGCCATGCGTAACTTCGCCAACAAGCTGTGGAACGCCAGCCGCTACGTGATGATGAATCTGAGCGAGGGCGAATCCTATGTGCTGCCCGCTATGGAGCAGTTGGAGATTGCCGATAAGTGGATCCTTTCCAAGCTCAACAGCCTTATAACCGACGTTACCGAGAATCTTGAAAAGTACGAACTGGGTGTGGCTGTTTCCAAGATCTATGACTTTGTGTGGGATTCCTACTGCGACTGGTATATTGAGCTGACCAAGGCCAGGCTTTACAGTGAGGATCAGCAGCGCAAGCTGACCGCCACTTCTGTTCTGGTGTATGTGCTGGATCAGATTTTGCGACTTCTGCACCCCTTCATGCCCTTCATTACCGAAGAAATCTGGCAGAGCATCCCCCATGAGGGCGAAGCCCTGATTGTGGCTAACTGGCCCGAATTCCGTCAGGATCTGGCTTTCAAGGCTGAAGAAGCCCAGATGGAATCTGTGATGAATGCCATCCGTGCCATTCGTAACCGTCGTGCTGAAATGAATGTGCCGCCTTCCAAGAAGGCTGCGCTGTATGTGGTCAGCTCCAAGCCTCAGATCTTTGCCGAGGGCGAAGGCTTCATTCAGAGACTTGCCTATGCCGATCAGGTGATTCTTCTCGAGAAGGAGCCCGAGAATATTGACGGCATGGTTTGCTGTGCAACCGCCGACGCCAAGCTGTTCATTCCCATGGGTCAGCTGGTGGACGTTGCCAAGGAACTGGAGCGGATCGGGAAAGAACTGGAGAAGGCAAGAAAGAATCTGGCATCACTGGAAGCGAAGCTTTCCAACGAGAAGTTTGTTTCCCGGGCGCCTGAAGCCGTTGTAAACGCAGAACGCGAAAAGGCCGCCAGAGCCCGTGAGCTGATTGCTCAGCTGGAAGAGAGCGAAGCTGCCCTGAAGAAAATCTAAATAACCTCATAAGAAAGAGCGATGCAAGCCAAAAGTTTGCATCGCTCTTTCTTATTTCGACGGCATCTTTTGCGCAAGCAATCTATACTCATAACAGGAAACACACAAAGGAGGAATTCATGTTGCAATTCACAAGTTTTTTAGATAATGGAAAGCTGACCATTGCATTGACCGGAGAAATCGATCACCATCGTGCAAAAGGATATATTCGGGCAATTGAGGCGAAAATTGAGGCATATACGCCTTCGGTCTGCGTACTGGATTTTGCGGAAGTGACCTTTATGGATTCTTCGGGAATTGCAGTGGTGATCAATGCACTTCGGGCCATGTCCAGAATTGAAGGTCAGCTTATGTTGGGAGGAATTCCGGATCAGCCCATGAAAGTGTTTCGGGCGTCCGGCATTGATAAACTGGTTAAGATCAGGGAGGCAGTATCGTGAAATTTGAAAACTATATGATTCTGGAATTTCCAAGCAAATCGGCAAATGAAGGGTTTGCAAGGGCGGCAGTTGCCTGCTTTGCGGCTCAAATGGATCCCACCTTGGAAGAATTGGGAGACATTAAAACCGCGGTATCCGAAGCGGTCACCAACTGCATTGTACATGCTTACCCAAATGAACTGGGAATCATTACCCTCCGGTGCAGAATTCTCAAGGATCATGTGCTGGATATTGTGGTAAAGGATCGGGGTGTGGGGATCGAAGATCTGGAACAGGCGAAAAAGCCGATGTTTACCACCGGCGGAACGGAACGAAGCGGTATGGGCATCACAATCATGGAAAGCTTCATGACTTATTTCGACATTTCTGCTGAACCGGGAAAAGGTACAACCGTCCATATGCGTCGCAAAATCCAAAAAAGAAAATGACCCATACGGAAGAACTGATTATCAAAAGTCAGGCAGGTGATTCCGTGGCGACAGAAGTGCTGGTGAATGAAAATGCAGGGCTTATTTGGTCCGTAGCGAAACGATTCCTGGGGCGTGGCGTGGAGGCGGACGATCTGTATCAGTTAGGATGTCTGGGATTTTTGAAGGCTGTGGAAGGATTTGACACTGCCTATGGAACCCAGTTTTCCACATATGCTGTGCCGAAAATAGCCGGTGAAATAAGAAGATTCCTGCGGGATGACGGCACCATCAAAGTGTCCAGAAGCGTTAAAGAACGGGCGCAGATCATCCGAACAGCACGAAATCAACTGATGCTGCAGTTGGATCGGGACCCCAGTATTCAGGAACTGGCCGATGTCACAGGTTTGACCACAGAAGAAATTGCGGTTGCAGAAGCCGCCACAGCATCCACCAGATCCATTCAGCAGGAAACTGGGGAGGAAGGCTTCTCTCTGGAGGATATTCTTTCTACCACTGATACCGAGGAATCTTTGGTGGAAACCATTGCCCTCAGGCAAGCGGTGGAACGGCTTCCGGAGCGGGAATCCATGGTGATCAGGCTGCGATATTATCATGGGCTGACGCAGGAGCGGGTATCCAGAATCCTGCTGGTAAGCCAGGTGCAGGTATCGAGGATCGAAAAGAAAGCGCTGCTTCATTTAAAAGAGATTCTTACCTGAGGCGCATTTTGTACTTTACCTTTTTGAAGGAATTTGGTAGAATGGTGGAGAATAAACACAGACAGGTGCCACTATGAATGAACAATTATTGAACCGCTTTATTACCGCAAGAAAACGATATATTGAATCCCAGTTTATGAATCTGAACAGTATGCAGCGCCAGGCTGTTCTTGCAACGGAAGGCCCGCTGCTGCTTTTGGCCGGTGCCGGCAGTGGTAAGACCACTGTCCTCATTAACCGGATTGCCAACCTGATTCGCTTTGGCCGGGGCAGTGATACCAATGAAGTGCCGGATACGGTCACCGAAGAGGATGTATTGTTTCTGGAAGATTTTTCTGAGCCTGCCACCGCTTTCGATCGTCACAGAGCGGATCTTCTCTGTGCTGTGGATCCGGCAGTTCCCTGGAGCATCATTGCCATTACTTTTACAAACAAGGCGGCCAATGAGCTGAAAGACCGGCTGGAGAAGATGCTGGATACCGAATCTGGCGATGTGTGGGCAATGACATTCCACTCCGCCTGCTGCAGAATCTTGCGCCGGGAAATTGAGAAGCTGGGCTATACCAAGAGCTTTACCATCTACGATGCCTCCGATTCCGAACGGATTATGAAAGAAATCATCAAGGAAATGGGGCTGGATGATAAAACCTTCCCTGCCAAATATGTTCTGAGTATCATCAGCCGGGAGAAGGATCGTATGGTGACCCCCGACCAGATGCTGGAACAGGCTGAAGCCGGCAGTGATTACCGCCTCATTCCCATCGCGAAAGCCTATAAGACCTATCAGACCCGGCTTCGGGAGAATAATGCTCTGGACTTTGATGATATTATTTTCAGAACTGTGGAGCTACTGCGGGATCACGAAGATGTAAGAACTTTCTATCAGCGTAAGTTCAAATATGTACTGGTGGACGAGTATCAGGATACCAACTATATGCAGTATCTGCTCACGTCCTATCTGGCCGGAGGATATGAAAATATATGCGTTGTGGGTGACGACGACCAGAGTATTTATCGGTTCCGGGGTGCCAATATTGAGAATATTCTGAACTTCGAAAAGCAGTATCGGGGTTCCAGAGTGATTCGCCTGGAACAGAATTACCGAAGCACCCAATCCATTCTGAACGCGGCCAATTCCGTGATTGCCCATAACATCGGTCGAAAAGGGAAGAAACTGTGGACCTCCAACGAGGTGGGTGATCCCATTACGGTCTATGAGGCACAGGACGAAAGCGCGGAAGCCAATTATGTGACGGGGCAGATTATTTCCCGCTCCAAGGGCAAGGGCTTCAAGGATTTCGCCATTCTATACCGCACCAACGCTCAATCCAATGCCCTGGAATTTGCCCTGAAACGAAACGGAATTCCTTACAGAGTCATTGGCGGTATGCGCTTCTTTGACCGGGCAGAAGTCAAGGATGTTTTGTCCTATCTGTGCGTGATCAACAACCGGGCCGATGATTTGCGGCTGAAGCGGATCATCAATAATCCCTCAAGAGGACTGGGCGCCAAGTCCATTGAAATGGTGGAACGGCTGGCCCGGGCGGAAAACAAGCCCCTTTATGGCGTTATCAGCGATCCTTATTCCTATGGTCCTCTGGAGAAAACAGCAGGAAAGCTGATGCAGTTTGTTGTAATGATTGAGGAACTGGCGAACCTTTCGGAAGAGCTGCCTCTTCCTGAGTTTTACGATGCGGTGCTGGAAAAGACAGGTTATGTTGCTATGCTGGAAAGCAAGCCCACCGAAGAGAATAAAACAAGACTTGAAAACGTACGCGAACTCAAATCCAGCATTCACGCCTATGTTCAAAATGCGGAAGTTCCTACCCTTGCGGGATTTCTGGAAGAAATCGCCCTGTATACCGATATTGAGCAGTATAATGAAGGTGACGATGCGGTGGTTATGATGACCATGCATTCGGCTAAGGGCCTGGAATTCCCCCATGTGTTTTTGGTAGGATTTGAAGATGGGTTGTTCCCGGGGATGCGGGCCATCGGTGACCGGGAAGAGATGGAAGAAGAGCGGCGGCTTTGCTATGTAGCCATTACCCGGGCAAAGACCTCTCTGACCATCAGCCATGCGAAACAGCGTATGCTTTACGGACGCACCAGCGCTGCACTGGCATCCCGCTTTATTTCCGAGATTCCGGAGCACATGATGATTCGCAAGGGGGCCTTTGTCCGGTCTGCAGAATATGGGGATTACGGCCGGCAGCCCGCACGGGTTCCGACATACAGGGTTCCTGAAAAAGCAAGAGAGATTACCCACAGTGCCACAACTGCGAAAGTGCCTATGCTGGAACTGAACCGTGGAGACATGGTGCTTCATACGGCTTTCGGCAGGGGAATGGTGCTGAGCGTTATGAAAATGGGTAATGATGCATTGCTTGAAATTGCCTTCGATCAGATCGGTACCAAAAAGCTCATGGCCAAAACCGCATCGGCGCATATGAAAAAACTGTAATGATTCCATTCCAGGCATCATATCCTCCATAGAGGTGGATGAATATGGCCCGGTTTTTCAGAAAGCTGTGCGGATTGGTTCTGCTGGCGATCGTGATTTTTTACGCGGTTTTAATGCTTTTCAGAATACGCTATCACGATTCCATCAGATCGCTGGCAGAAACCCAGGTGCGCAATACCACATCGGATCTCATTAACGATGCGGTGGACTTGCAGATTGCCCAGGGGAATATACAATATGACCGGCTGGTTTACTTTGAGAAAGATCTGAACGGCCGGATCACTGCTCTAAAAACAAATATGATCGAAGTGAATCGTCTGAAGACAGCCATTTTGAATCTGATCAACGATGAGATTCTGGCAGTTGATACGGGAGAACTGGGCATCCCGGTAGGGAGCCTTGTGCTTCCGGAACTGTTTTCGGGCAGAGGTCCGGGGATTCCGGTTCAAATCATGTCCATTCGCAATTCTGACGGTTCCTTCAAAAGCTATTTTACGGAAGCGGGCATAAATCAGACCCTTCACCAGGTTACCATGGAGGTTCTGGTGGATGTATCTGTACTGGTTCTGGGTAAAACGGAAGATTTTACGGTTTCCGGTCAGGTGGTGGTTGCGGAAACTGTGATCGTAGGACAGGTGCCCGATACTTTTTTTCAAACCGGAGGACAATATGGATCCGAAACAGAGAATTAGAGAATTAACGGAAATTTTGGAAGAGGCAAATTATCGATATTACGTGTTGGATGATCCCACCATGCCGGACTATGAATACGATATGCTGCTGCGGGAATTGGAGGACCTGGAAGCCCGGTATCCCCATCTCAAGAGCCCCAACTCGCCTGCGCAGCGTGTTGGCGGTATGGCATTGAGTAAGTTTGACAAGGTGGAGCATCCGGTGCCCCTGATGAGTCTGCAGGATGTCTTTTCCTTGGAAGAACTGGGCGAATTCCTGGATCGTGTTATGCAGCAGAATCCCGGAACCGAATTTACGGTGGAGCCCAAAATTGACGGTCTTTCTGTGGCACTGGAGTATGTAGATGGTGTGTTTGTCCGGGGTGCTACCCGGGGTGACGGCGCAGTAGGTGAGGATGTAACTGAGAATCTGAAGACCATTCGCTCCATTCCCATGCAACTGAGCGGTGCTCCTGCCCGTCTGATCGTTCGTGGCGAAGTCTTCATGCCGAAGAAGCGGTTTGAGGAGCTGAACCAGCGGCAGGAAGAGGAAGGGAAGCCCATGTTTGCCAATCCCAGAAATGCTGCGGCAGGTTCTCTTCGTCAGCTGGATCCCAAGATCGCCGCCCAGCGGGGCCTGGATATTCTGATTTTCAATGTACAGCTCTGTGACGGCGTGGAATTTGAAACCCACAGTGAATCTTTGGATTATTTGAGAGATCTTCGCTTTAAGGTGGTGCCTTATCAGAAATCTGATTCTGCCCGGGAAATATCTGATTTCGTTTTTGCCATCAACGAAAACCGGGGGGACTACACCTGCGATATTGACGGCGCCGTGATTAAGGTGGACCGCCTGTCACTTCGTGACCGGCTGGGAACCACTGCGAAATTCCCCAAGTGGGCCGTCGCCTATAAGTATCCTCCGGAAATTAAGCCCACTGTGGTGGAAGATATCGTGGTTCAGGTGGGCAGAACCGGCGTTTTGACCCCTAAGGCCGTTGTTCGGCCTGTTCGACTTGCGGGAACCACTGTTACCAACGCAACCCTTCATAACCAGGACTTTATTTCCGACCGGGATATTCGCATTGGTGATACGGTTATGATTCGTAAAGCCGGAGAGATTATTCCAGAGATCCTGGAAGTGGATCTTTCCAAGCGACCGGAGGGAACGGTACCTTACCGGCTTCCTTCTGTTTGCCCTGTCTGCGGTGCTGAAACGCGAAAGGATGACGACGGTGCATTTCTGCGTTGTACCGGTGTGGAGTGCCCTGCCCAGCTGTCCAGAAATATTACCCATTTTGTCAGCCGGGATGCCATGGATATTGAAGGATTCGGCTCTGCCATTGTGGATGGCCTGATTGAACGTGGCCTCATCAAATCTCCCGCAGACATCTACTATCTGCAGCTGGATGATTTGAAATCCCTTTGGCAGAAAGGGGATACCGCTGCGAAAAAGCTTCTGGCCGCTATTACTGAGAGTAAGGAGCAGGATCTTGGAAAACTGATCTTCGCCCTGGGCATTCGTCAGGTAGGTGCCAAGACCGGCAAGGTTCTTGCGAACCATTTCGGCTCCATGGACGCACTGATGAATGCTACCGAGGAAGAATTGACCCAGGTTCCCGATGTGGGTGCCGTCACGGCAGCCAGCATCCGGCAGTGGTTCCTGCAGCCTCAGTCCATTCGGATGATTCAGCTGCTTCGGGATGCGGGGCTTAATTTTGTAAACAAGCGTGTGGTTACGGACCGCCGCTTTGAAGGTAAGACTTTTGTGCTGACCGGGGCCCTCAGTAAGTTTACCCGTGATGAAGCCACCGAAAAGATTGAACTCTTTGGAGGAAAAGTCTCCGGTTCCGTTTCAAAAAAGACCAGTTACGTGGTGGTTGGCGAAAATGCCGGTTCCAAGGAGCGTAAAGCCAGAGAACTGGGGATCGCAATCCTTTCGGAAGATGATTTTCTTAGCATGATTGAATGATAAAAAATCCGGAAAGCTGCTGCTTTCCGGATTTTTTTTACAGAGAATAATCGTTTTCGTCGTATTTGGAAAAATCCAAAGCCTTTGCCTTGGGAGGAACACGCTTACAGGGATCGTAAACAAATTTGCGGCATTTTCCTGTGATGGATACCAAGCCTTTTTTACAGCACAATACCTGCTCATCATCAATTTTGGTACCGTTTGCACAGTAGGAGCAGGAACGAAGAATTTTTTTGCGAAACAGCATGACCTTTACCTCTTGTAGGTTATTTTTCCTTATTATATACGAATCTATTGGGAAATGCTACTGTTATTTTTGATTTTCCACGGCAAAATACAAAATATCCCAGAACTGCAAGTGCGACAAAAAAGGGAACAATCATTCCTTTTTGCCACCGGATATAAATCCAAAATGCTGCCAGCAACACAGATATACTTGTTTGAAGTATTTTGCCTGGAATATACATTCCAAGCCCCATACAGCAAACGGAGGTTGTCTGCATCAGCACACATAATCCCCCCAAGGAAAGAAATATTGATGCATATAAAAACCGCAATGCTTCCTCTTTTAAAACCGGCAGTTGGACGATTCCGTTAGTTAACTCTGTTAATCCGTATATCATGCATTTTATAGTGTCCGGTAGCATCCATAGAAACCATCGGTCCAGAAAGGTCAGGGTGATTTTGAACAGCACGACCCATCCGCATACAGATGCTATGGTTTTTACTGCAGCGGGAACGGCCGCTGCGAGGGATTGATTGGAAGCTGGCACGGTTACAGCTGTTCGATCCTGCTTGTCCGGCAAAAGAATCCCGGCAAACAGTGCAGACATAATATGAATGATCCATATAATCCAGGAGTCAACAGGGGAGTGAAAGAGAGAACTTGTCATTCCGAAAATGAATGCCGGGCCCGCGTTATTGCAGAAACCGATCATCCTTCGGGCGGCGGAATGCTCCAACTGCCCCGATTGGTAAGCTCTGCTGATACATGCTGCACCTACGGGATATCCGCCGATCAGACCGGTTAATAAAAGTGATTCTGATCCCGCCGGAATACCCAGCATTGCTGTAATTTTATTGGTAAATTTCCCTGAACCGGTGCGATGGTTCCCGGTGATTATGATCGAGCAAACCATCATCGGAAACAACGCAGGGATAACGGTTTTGATGCAAAGGGAGATTCCTTCGGATGCTCCCAGATAAGCGGTTTTGCTGTCCAGAATCAATACGATTAGACTCAGCAGTGAAAAAACAAGTGGCAGCATTACGGTTCACCTCGGAAGATTTTATGTGCCAAACGTTCAGAATGAACTGATTTGATCATAGAATTTTCTGCAGGAGGTGCGGCAATGAAGGACAACAGTGTTTTTCGCCGTTTGGCAAGAGTGGCTCAGATGGATCAGGAGTGTCAGGACTCCGTCACACTGGTGGAGATTTCCGGTTGCAACAGGGTGCTGATTGAGCGCCACTGTGGAGTATGCTCATATGATATACATTGCGTGCGTATCAGGGGGAAAGAAGGTTTCCTTTTGGTGGAAGGTGACCGCTTGCTTTTGGCCCATCTGAAAAAGGATCTTCTTGTGGTGGAAGGAATCATTCATTGTGTGCGGCTGGAAGGCGGTGGTGCCCGGTGAATCGTTCCTTCGGAGGATTCTTTGATTATCATGCGCAGGTAATTAGTGCTGATATATCGGCCTTTTACCAAGGAGTTTTGCGAAGCGATATACCGCTCGGAAAGATACACAATATAGATGAAATTAGAATATCCATATCCTTTCACGGCAGGGACCTGAAAAGGATCACAGACTTATGCAATCAAACAGGTGCTGAGCTGCAAATCCTCTCCGGCGGAGAGCCTGGAAAGATGATGAGAAAATGGCTTCGAAGACCAGTTTTGCATTTCGGCATTCTGCTTGTTTTGTTTCTGACGGTATGGATCCCAAGCGTGGTATTGTTTCTTCAGGTGGAAGGGAATGTAACGGTGCCCGATCACTTGATTCTGGAGGCAGCAACACAGTGCGGACTCTCTTTTGGCACAAAACGATCCGAAATTCGCAGTGAACAGATTAAAAATGCACTCCTTGAAAGGCTGCCACAGCTTCGGTGGGTTGGCGTCAACACGGCGGGATGTGTGGCGAAGATTACAGTTTCAGAGCGGGAACAGGCACAGCCTGTTAGCCCATATAAAGGCGTATCCAGGATCGTTGCAGTAAGAGATGCGATCGTCGATTCGTGTGTTGTATCTTCCGGGACACCAATGTGTGTTCCTGGACAGGCAGTGAAACAAGGACAGACCTTGGTCTCCGGCTACGAAAACACCGGGATCTTAATGAAAGGAACAAGAGCGGACGGGGAGATTTTTGGACAAACAATGCACAGTGTAAATGTTGTGATGCCTGCTTTATCTCGAAAAAAGGGCGACGCAGTGGACAAATTTTACGAATGCGGAATGATTATTGGAAAAAAGCAGATAAATTTCTTCAATAACAGTAGAATTTTCGGTGGCATATGTGATAAAATGTATGAGCAGTATCAGGTTACTCTTCCGGGGAACTTTGTGCTGCCTCTGGGCTTTTTTGTCATCTCCACAACGGTATATGAAGAAATATCGGATGTGGATTTGGTTTCGGATGATGAGGAGCTTAAAGCCTTCGTGCGCAGTTATTTGAATCAATGCATGGTTTCCGGGCAAATCCAGTCCGCTGTAGAGGTTATTGAAACTCATGGCGATTGTTCCCGGCTGACCGGCTACTACATATGCCAGGAATTGATTGGCAGAGAACAGACTGAGGAGATGATCGTGGAATATGGGAAAGATCATTGAAAGAATTGTAAATGCGGACCGGGTCGAGGACATGATTGCGGTGTTCGGTTCCTTTGATGAGAATATCAAAAGAATTGAGGACAGCCTGAATGTAACGATTGTAAACCGGGGGTCCGATCTGAAGGTATCCGGTGAAGAAGAAGCTGTCGACAAGGCGGTTCGTACTTTGGAGGGTCTTCTGAGCCTTGCTTCCAAGGGAGAAGTCATCGACGAGCAGCGGGTTCGGTATCTGATCACTCTGGTCCGGGAGGGGAACGATGAACAGGTTTCCCAAATGGCCAAGGATGTTGTGTGCATTACCGCAAAGGGAAAACCCATCAAAGCCAAAACCGTTGGCCAGCAGAAATACATGAAAGCCATTGCCTCAAGCACGGTGACCATTGGGGTTGGACCTGCAGGTACCGGTAAAACCTATCTTGCGGTGGCTGCGGCTGTAGCGGCATTCCGGGAGCGCAGTGTCAATCGGATTGTGCTGACCAGACCTGCCGTGGAAGCGGGAGAACGCCTTGGCTTCCTGCCCGGTGATTTACAGACCAAGGTTGACCCCTATCTGCGTCCCCTGTATGACGCCTTGTACGATATGCTGGGGGCCGAAACCTTCCAGAAGTACCAGGAGCGGGGTGCCATTGAAGTAGCTCCTTTGGCCTATATGAGAGGCCGCACACTGGATGACAGCTTTATCATTCTGGATGAAGCCCAGAACACTACCTGCGAGCAAATGAAAATGTTCCTGACCAGATTGGGTTTCGGTTCCAAGGTGGTCATTACCGGTGACATTACCCAGATCGACTTGCCCGGTGATAAGAAATCCGGTTTGAAGGATGCCATTACGGTGCTGGAAGGGATTAAAGATATTTCCATTTGCCACCTGACCTCCGCTGACGTGGTCAGACACGCCCTGGTTCAGGAAATTATCAACGCCTACGAACGGGCCGGTAAAAAAGAACAGCTAAGAAAACCTGCCGGATCTTTTTCCGGCCGCTATCAGAGGAAGAAACAGCCATGAAGAAATATAAAATCAACATCAGTTTTGCGGTGTTTACCCTGAAACAGCCCATCGTTACCTCCATTATCCGCCAGTGTGTGGAAGCAACTTTGGCGGCAGAGCAGGTTCGTGTTCCTTGTGAAATCAATGTGCTGGTTACCAACGATTCAGGCATCAGAACCCTGAATCAGGCCAGCCGGAATATCGATTCTGCCACGGATGTTCTGAGTTTTCCCATGTTTGAACTGGAGCCCGGTGTTCCGCCGGACGGTGAGGAGTATCTGGATCCTGAAACAGGACTTTGTCCCCTGGGGGATATGTGCATCTCCCTGGAACGGGCTGTTGCCCAGGCAAAAGAGTTTGGACACAGTTCCAAGCGGGAAATCGGGTATTTGACCATTCACTCCATGCTTCATTTGCTGGGTTATGATCATCTGGACGAAGGCCCTATGAAGGCCCGGATGCGTCAGCGGGAGGAAGCCATTGCCGCTTCTATTCCCGGCATGAGCAGAAACTGATATTACTTAACTACAAAGGAGAAAACCATGGCTACAAAATCTGCTATGATTACCATTGCCGGACGTCCCAATGTGGGCAAGTCCACTCTGACCAACTATCTTGTTGGCGAGAAAATTGCCATTGTTTCCAACAAGCCACAAACCACCCGGAACCGAATCTGCGGCATTGTAACCCGGGAGGAAACGCAGTTTGTGTTTGTGGACACACCCGGCTACCACAAGCCCAGAACCAAGCTGGGCGATTACATGGTCAGTGTCACCAAGGAGTCCATTGCGGACGTGGATCTGACCATTTTGGTTGTGGAGCCCGTTGCCAACATCGGTCCCCAGGAAGAGGGCCTGATCGCTCAGCTGCAGGGCAAGAACTGTCCGGTGGTGCTTGCCATCAATAAAATCGACACCATGGAGAAAGAACAGCTTTTGGAAGTAATTTCCGTATACTCCCAGGCAGCTTCTTTCGATGCCATTATTCCCATTTCTGCAAAAACCGGTGACGGTGTAGAAGATTTGCTGAAGATTTGTGAGAAGTATGCCGTTGAAGGTCCCTTCCTGTTTCCGGAGGATATTACCACTGATCAGCCGGAGCGTCAGGTTATGGCGGAGATCATTCGTGAGAAGCTGCTGTGGTGCCTGGACCGGGAAGTACCCCATGGCACTGCAGTGGAGATTACCAAATTCTCCGAACGGGACAACGGCATCATCGATATTGATGCCACCATTTACTGTGAAAAAGCCAGCCATAAGGGCATTATCATCGGAAAGCGGGGAGAAATGCTGAAAAAGATCTCCTCTATGGCCCGTACTGACTGCGAGAAGTTTATGGGAACTCGTGTGTATCTGACCACATGGGTAAAGGTGAAAGAGAACTGGCGCGACAGCGACTTTCTGGTTCGGAATTTCGGCTACAGCGAATAATTACCATGATTATATCCTTTCAGGCAGCGTAAACTGTTGTCGGAGGGATGATGATGAACGCAAGTGATCTTTGGTCCATGTTTCTGGAAACCGGTGCGCCGGAATACTATTTGATGTACACGAAAGCACTTAAAATGGAGGACAAGAATGTATCTGACAGTCAGGGGACTGGTGTTACGCCTAACGGATTACAATGACCGGGATACGCTGGTGACTCTGCTGACGGCGGACCACGGACGAATGACGGTAAAAGCAAGGGGGCTTCGCAGAAAGAACAGCCCCTTAATTGGGCCGTGCCAGCTGCTCGCCTATGGTGAGTATACTCTGTTTGAGTACAGAGGGATGTACACCATCAATGAAGCAGCCAGTTTGGAATTGTTTCGGGATCTGCGTAAGAGTTTGAGTAAACTTTCCCTTGGAACCTACATGGCGCAGGTTTGCGAAGTGATCTCCCAGGAAGACCTCCCAAGTCCTGAATTGCTTTCGCTGCTACTGAACTGCTTGTATGGGCTTTCAAAGCTGGATGTTTCCGAAGCGATGGTCAAATCTGTGTTTGAGTTCCGTTGCGCCTGTCTTGCCGGATATATGCCGGAGCTGCAGGGGTGCATCAGCTGCGGTAACCCGATGCCGGAACGGTTCGATGTATCTGCGGGTCATCTGGAATGTGTTCGGTGCCGCAGCAGGGAGTCTGACGGCATTCGAATGCCGGTTACTCAGGGGCTGCTTTCTGCCCTGCGTTACATTGCTTTCTGTGATTCCAAGAGACTGTTTTCCTTTTCCCTGTCTGGAGAAGCTATGGAAATGCTATCTCATCTAACGGAAACATATCTGATCACACAGCTTGAACGAAGCTTTTCTACTTTGGATTTTTACAAATCCTTGCTGATTTAATTACTTAGGAGTAAACCATGTCTGAATTATACGAAAAATCCTTCCACAAACTGGAGTTGGACCAGGTTCTGGAACTTTTGGCGGAGTGTGCCGGAAGTGAAGACGGCAAAGCAGCCTGCCGGAATCTGCGTCCTGTCAGTGATTTGGAAGAGGTACAGAATCTGCTGAACGAAACCACAGCAGCATCTGATCTTTGTACCCAAAAAGGAAATCCCAGTTTTTCGGATGTACGGGATATTACCGCATCTTTGGAACGTGCTGACCGGGGTGGAGCTTTGCAGCCTGCAGAGCTGCTTCGCATTGCCGGCGTTCTTCGCTGCTGCAGAAATGTGAAGAGCTATCAGAGCGAGGAAGGGAAAACCACCGTTCTGGATGTATTGTTCCAGGCGCTCAGCCCCAATAAGTATCTGGAGGACCGGATTTTCGGTGCCATTTTGTCGGAAGAAGAGATTGCCGATACCGCAAGTCCGGCTCTTGCCGACATCCGCCGGCATATGCGTATTCAGAGCAGTAAAATCCGTGACAGCCTGCAGAAGGTTATTTCTTCCCCTGCCTATTCCAAGTTCCTGCGGGAGCCTATCATTACCATTCGCGGCGGCCGTTATGTGGTTCCCGTAAAGAGTGAATGCAAAAATGATGTACCCGGTCTTGTGCATGATGTTTCCGCTACCGGCTCTACCTATTTCGTGGAGCCCATGTCTGCTGTGAATGCAAACAACGCTCTTCGGGAATTGGAACTGAAAGAAAAGAAGGAAATTGAACGGATTCTGGCGGAGCTTTCCTCTGAGGCAGCCGGTCATCGGGAAGATATTGAACTGACTTACCGTGTGCTAATTCGTCTGGATGTGATTTTTGCAAAGGCTAGACTTGCCTATCGGATGCGGGCCTGGGCCCCGGAAATGAATGAAGAGGGTAGGGTAGAGCTTCGTAATGCCCGCCATCCTCTGATCGACCCTAAGAAGGTTGTACCCATTTCTCTGCATTTGGGTAAAGACTTTGACACCATGATCATTACCGGTCCCAACACCGGCGGTAAAACGGTAACCCTTAAAACCATTGGTCTTCTGACCCTGATGGCAGAGTGCGGTCTGCACATTCCTGCCGGTGACGGAAGCTGCCTGTCCACTTTTGATAAGATTCTGGCAGATATCGGCGATGAACAGTCCATTGCCCAAAGCCTCTCCACCTTCTCCAGTCATATGCGGACCATTGTGGATGTGGTGGACGAGTGCGACGACCGCACCCTGGTACTTTTTGATGAACTTGGTGCCGGTACGGACCCTGCGGAAGGTGCCGCGCTGGCCATTGCGCTCATTGAATTCTGCAGAAAGATGCGCAGTCGTGTGGTGGCAACCACTCATTATGCGGAACTAAAACTCTATGCCATGCGTACGGATGGCGTTATCAATGCTTCCTGTGAGTTTGATGTTGAAACCCTGCAGCCCACTTACAAGCTTCTCATCGGTATTCCGGGCAAGTCCAACGCCTTTGCTATTTCCAGAAAGCTGGGTCTTTCGGAAGAGATTCTGAAAGAGGCTTCTGATCTTGTGGGTAAAAGTGACAAGGACTTTGAGGATGTTTTGTCCCAGTTGGAAATGCAGCGCCAGCAGATGGAAGCTGCAAGGCTTGAAGCAGAGCGGCTTCGTCGGGAAACCGAACGGATTCGTCAGCAAAGCGAGCAGTACAGCCTGCAAATTCAGAAGGAACGGGAAAAGGCTCTGGAGCAGGCCCGCAGAGAGGCCCAGGCAATTATTGAAGATGCCCGCAGAGTTGCCAATGCAGCCGCTGAAGAAATGAAAGCCATGCGCAAGCAGCTGGCTGAAACGGCTGATGCCCAGGGCTTTAATCAACGCCAGGCGGATGTTCGCCGGGGTCTTAATGAGGCAGAGGCCAGAATTCGTGCCGGTGCGCCGGAGCAGAAGCGACCTGAACCTACCCGTGCCATTATTGTGGGCGATACTGTGGAGCTGATCAAGCTTGGTACCAAGGCGAGTGTAATCGCTATCAATAAGGATGGCACCTATCAGCTTCAGGCCGGCATTCTGAAAATGACCGTTAAGGCTGAAGAAATCTACCTTCTGGAACACGAGAATGCCTATAAAGCCCCCAAGGTACGTCCCGCCCATTCCGGACGGGAAATGAAGCTTTCTGCCATGCCTATGGAAGTGGATCTTCGGGGTATGGATTCTGTGGAAGCCATTTCTGTGCTGGAGCGGTATCTTGATGAAGCGATGCGATCCAACCTGCAGCAGGTTCGCATCATTCACGGCAAGGGTACCGGTGTGCTTAGAAATGCTGTTCATCAGTCCCTGAAGAAGAATAAATATGTAAAGAAGTTCCGTCTTGGCGTATACGGAGAAGGCGAAGACGGTGTAACTATTGCCGAGTTTACCTGATTCTGGCAATATTGCATAAATATTGTGATTATTTCTGTACAAAACCGATGAAGGCGGTTGACAATACGCGGAAATTTGGTATGATGTAAGAACAGGTAAGGGTAAATTCAACACGTTACCGATTCATTGAACGGAGATGAATACTATGTTCACTAAGGAAGTCGTTGTTCGCTGTGAGTCCGGTCTTCACAACAAACAGGCCATTTATTTCGTTCAGAAGGCCAATGAATTTGATTGTGAAATCTGGCTGGAGTCCGGCAGCCGCAGAATGAACGCCAAAAGCATGCTTGGCATTATGTCCCTGGAGATCGTAACCGGAACAAAGATTACGCTGGTTGCCATGGGTACCGATGCTGAAAAGGCTGTGCTTGCTCTTGAGGTGCTCCTCCAGCGGGACGTATTCTAAGCTAATTTTGATTGAAACCGCCTCAATGCATGATCCATTGAGGCGGATTCTTTTAGGGGGGTGAAAATATTGACGTTTGACCAGTTAAAAGATAAAGCGCTGAGCTTGCCTTTGGTTCCCGGCGTGTATATCATGCGGGACAAGCAGGATAAAGTGATTTATGTGGGTAAGGCAAAGAAACTGAAAAACCGGGTGAGTCAGTATTTTCAGGACACCGCCTCTCACTCTCCCAAGACAAGACTCATGGTCAGTAAGATTGACCACTTTGATGTGATCGTGGCTGCCAGCGAGTTTGAAGCACTTGTATTGGAGTGCTCTCTGATCAAAAGATATCTTCCGCAATATAATATTCTGCTGAAGGATGACAAGGGCTATCCGTATATTCGGCTGGATATGCGTCAGCCTTATCCTGTGATGGAATTGGTTCCCAAGGTACAAAATGATGGTGCCCAGTATTTTGGTCCCTTTGGCAGCCGTGGATTGACCAATGATATTATGGAGGCCATCCGTCATACACTGCATCTGCCGGGCTGCAAAAAACAGTTCCCAAGGGATATCGGTAAAGACAGACCGTGCCTTTACTACCACATGAATCAGTGCAGCGGCTGGTGTCAGCCGGGCAGGGGACAGGCCGATTACAGAAGCCGCATGGAGCAGGCAAAGCTTCTGCTTGCAGGATACTATAAGCAGGTGGCTTCAGAGATCAAGCAGCAGATGCTCACTGCGGCAGAGAATCTGGAATTTGAACTTGCTGCCGGTTTGCGGGACAGACTTTCTTCTGTGGAAGCCCTTGGCAAGAAACAGCTGGTTACAGCCGGAAGTCTTTCGGATACGGATGTGATCGGATATGGGGAAACAGAAACAAAGGCCTGTTTTGCGGTGCTCCATTTCAGCGGTGGTAATTTGCTGGATAAGGATTATGAGGTGTTTTCCCGTCCCGACGATCCGGAAACCGCTGTTTCCAGTTTGATGAAGCAGTTTTATTTAAGCAGCGGTGCCGCGCCCAAGCGCATCCTGCTTCCCTTTACGGTGGAAGACAGTGAATTGTTTGCGGAGCTTTTGGAACGGGAATACGGCAGAAAGCCGGTTTTGAAGGTTCCTGTCCGGGGTGACAATGTGAGATTGGTGGAACTGGCCAACAAGAACGCATTGGAAGAGGCTCTCCGTCTGACCACAAAAGAGGAAAAGTCCAGTGGAGCACTGGTGCTCCTGGGAAAAATGCTCTCCATGAATCCGCCGGCCCGAATTGAATCGTATGATATTTCCAACACTTCCGGAACGGATAACGTGGCCAGCATGGTGGTTTTTGAGGAAGGTAAATCCAAGAAGAGCGAATATAAAAAATTTAAGATTGAAGGATTAGCCGGCCCGGATGATTATGCATCCATGAGCCAGGTCATTAAACGCAGGTTTTCCCACTATCTGGAGGGTGATAAGGGCTTTGACGCTGCGCCTGATCTGCTGTTGATTGACGGCGGTGTAGTTCATGCCCAAACGGCCCTGGATGCGCTCTCTGAATTGGGTTTGAGCTTCCCTGTGCTCGGCATGGTGAAAGATGATCGGCACCGTACAAGAGCACTGGTGACTCCCTGGGGGGAGGAAATCCGGATCGATGCCAATCAGGCGGTGTTTTCGTTCATCGGTACCATCCAGGAAGAAACCCATCGTTTTGCAATCACCTATCACAGGAGTCTTCGCAGCAAGCGGCTGCGTCACTCTCAGTTGGATGACATCCCCGGGGTTGGTCCCAAGCGAAAGGAACTGCTGCTGAAATCCTTCAAAACCATTTCGGCTATTGCTGATGCCACGCTTCCGGAATTGGAACGATTTTTGCCTGCCAACGCAGCGGAAGCGGTCTATCGTCATTTTCACCCTCAGGAAACAGGAGAATAGCATGAGAGTTATTGCAGGAAAAGCAAAGGGGATTGCCCTGAAAACACCCGATGGGATGCTGACCCGTCCTACCTCTGACCGTGTAAAAGAGGCCCTGTTCAGCATTATTCAGTTTGACGTGCCCGGTGCCAGAGTGCTTGATTTGTTTGGCGGTACGGGTCAGCTGGGCATTGAGGCTTTGAGTCGCGGTGCTTCCGGTGCGGTATTTGTGGATGAGCGGGAAGCTGCCTGCGCCTTAATCCGGGAAAATCTTCGCAGAACCAAGTTCGAAAAAGAGGGGAGCGTAATCCGCAGCGATTATATGTCTTACCTGAAGCGGTGCAAGGAGAAGTTCCACATTATTCTTTTGGACCCTCCTTATGCAGAAGTTTTTCTGGAAAATTCGTTAAAAATGATTACGGAAATTGACATTTTGGAAACTGGTGGTATAATAGTTGCAGAGTGCCCGTTGGGGAAGGAGTTGCCGTGGGAATTTTCAGGCTATACCAGATCCCGGGATTATAAATACGGGAAAACATTACTGATTCTTTACCGTAAAGATTAAAATGCCTGAGGCTTATTATGAAGATTGCAATTTATCCGGGCAGTTTTGACCCCATTACCAGCGGACATTTGAATATCATTCAGCGCGCGTCCAATATATTTGATAAGCTGATCGTTTGCGTGATGGTCAATGCAGGAAAACACCCCATGTTTAATCTGGACGAGCGGGTGGAAATGATCAAACGCGTTACGAAAAACCTACCCAATGTGGAAGTAGATTGCTCTACGGAGCTCCTGGCGGATTATGCCAGAAGAAAGGGAAGCTGCGTCATTGTGAAAGGTCTTCGGGCCGGCTCTGACTTTGAAAATGAATTCCAGATGGCACTGATTAACCATAAGATCAATCCGGCTCTGGATACCATGTTTTTGACAGCAGAGCATCAGTTTATGTATTTAAGCTCCAGCACCGTGAAAGAACTTGGGAATTATGACGTGGACCTGTCGGATTTTCTTCCGGCGGAGATTATTCCCGATTTTAAACAAAGAATAAATAAAATCCGTCAAGGAGGAAATCATTCATGAGCACACAAAAAGTTGAGGATATTATCACTACACTGTACGATATGATTCAGGATGCGCGGTCCCTGCCTCTGGGCGCTGACAAGTGCATTTTGGAGCGGGACAAGGTCCTGGATCTGCTGGACGAAATCATTGCCGCCCTGCCCGGTGAATTGAAGCAGTCCCGCAATATCGTTGATTCCCGCAATGAAGTGATCAGCCAGGCCCGCCGCGAGGCTGAGAGCATTGTGCGTAATGCCCAGGAAGAGGCTGCACGCCTTGTTTCCGAGCAGGAGATTCTTGCCGAAGCAAAGCGCCAGTGCCAGGAGCTGATTCGCAGAACCCAGCATCAGTGCGCTGAGATTCGTAAGGCCAGCACTTCTTATATGGCTGCAGCCCTTCGTAATACCGAAGAGGCGATGGCCAAGGCTCTGGGCGATGTGCGTGAAACCCAGGCTAAGTTCGGCGAAATGGCAGCTAAGTTTGAGGCTCAGAACGCTGTCGAAGAGTAATCCGTAATACGAAACAGCCCAGCACTTGTTGGGCTGTTTTTTTAAGAATTCAATGGAGGGAAAACAATGACATATATGGATCGTTATCAGTTCTGGTGCAATGCCGGCCTGCCGGAAGATGTGCAGAAGGAACTTGCTTCTATTGCATCCAACGAAGAAGAATTGAAGGGCCGCTTCGGCGGTGATCTTCAGTTCGGTACCGCTGGTATGCGTGGCATTATGGGCGCAGGCAGCAACCGCCTGAACCGCTATACCGTGCGCCGCGCCGCCCAGGGCATGGCTGCCTGGCTTGCTTCCACCGATCTTCCCAAGATTGCAGCTATCGGTTACGACTCCAGACATAACTCTCAGTTGTTCGCTGAGGTCTGTGCGGTTGCTTTTGCAGAAAGCGGTATTCACACCTGGCTTTATGATCGACTTGCCCCTACTCCCATGCTTTCTTATGCAGTGCGTGAACTGGGCTGCGGCTGTGGCATCGTTATTTCCGCCAGCCACAATGCCGGTGAATATAATGGCGTCAAGTGCTATGGCCCCGATGGCTGCCAGATGACCGATGAGCCCGCCGCCATTGTTACCGCCAAGATTGCGGATATTCCTTACTTTATCCCTGAAACCAAGAGTTTTGATGCATATATGGCTGAGGGGCTGATTTCTTACATCGGCCAGGATATTTGGGAAAAGTATTATCAGACCGTTCTTGCTGAAGCGGTTGATCCCGAGATGCTCCGTAACGCAGGCTTGAACATCGTCTACACCCCTCTTTGCGGTACCGGCAACGAACCTGTCCGTGAAGTTTTGGGCCGTCTGGGCGTGAATATCGCCGTGGTAGGGTGCCAGGAAAAGCCTGATGGCGATTTCAAGACCTGTGAGTACCCCAACCCTGAGACCGATGCAGCGCTGAATGAGAGCTACAAGGTGGCTAAGAATGTGCCCTGTGATGTAATTCTGGGTACTGACCCCGACTGCGACCGGGTTGCCATCGCTGTTCCGGATGGAGATTCCTTCCGGAAGCTGTCCGGCAATGAACTGGGCTGCCTGCTGCTGGATTACATTCTTAAGGCGCGCAGTGCCAAGAATGACATTCCTGAAGGTGCAATTACTGTTCGCAGTATTGTTTCTTCTCCTCTGGCTGATCGGATTGCT
Source organism: Faecousia sp. (assembly GCA_045535175.1). Classification (GTDB taxonomy): domain Bacteria; phylum Bacillota; class Clostridia; order Oscillospirales; family Oscillospiraceae; genus Faecousia. The sequence continues at coordinate 21,724 of JAZSLC010000178.1, forward strand.
GCCAAGTATGGTGTCACCATGAAGGCAGTTCTCACCGGCTTTAAGTACATCGGCGGTGAAATTCTGGAGCTGGAGCAGAAGGGCGAAGAGCATCGTTTCGTCTTTGGTTTTGAGGAAAGCTGCGGCTACCTGAAGGGCACCTATGCCCGGGACAAGGACGCGGTAGTTGCTTCTATGCTGGTGTGCGAACTGGCTGCAGCCGCCAAGGTGCAGGGCCGGAATATCCTGGATGTAATGGACGAGATTTACGAAACTTATGGCCGCTACCTTGCTTATGTTCAGAGTATTGAGCTGACCGGTGCGGATGCCATGGAAAAGGCTGCAAAGATGATGGCTGACCTTCGGTCTCAGATTCCCGAAGCGATCGGCGGTGCCAAGGTCACCTGTGTAAAAGATTATCGTACCAGCGTTTCCAGAGATGTGATCACGGGTGAAGAGAGTGCAATCCTTTTGCCCAAGTCTAACGTGCTGGAGTTCATCCTGGGCGAGCAGGGCAGCGTGATTGCCCGTCCCTCCGGTACCGAACCTAAGGTGAAGTTCTACTATACTGCTGTTGCACCAACCGCACAGGAAGCAAAGGCGCTGCTGGATGCGATGGTTCAGCAGATGTCCAAATAATCCATTTGTAATATGAAACAGAGACAGGTACTCGCCTGTCTCTGTTCTTTTTTTGTGGAATTGAGAATAAACATTAAACGAAAGGGGAGGGGAGAAGGTGAAAAAGAAGCTCAATGGAATGCAAACGGAAGTGACAGTGATACTATATGGCGTTGCTGCATTCCTGATCGTGCTGATGTTAGGGGTCCTGATTACTGCATTTGCGGTGTACAAAGAATGGATTAGAGAGGAAACTGCTCCGTACGGAATCACAGTTTCGGTTCTGATGTCAGCAATGTGCGGAACATGGATCGAAATCCGGAAGAACAGAGATATGAAACTGCTCATTTGTATTGTGTCTTTGCTGATCTATTTTATGATCTTGGTAATAGTGAACATAATTGTGTTCCGGCGGGGGATGTCAGGGGTTCCAGCGACTATGGGGATACTTACTGCCGGAGTAGCGGCAGTATTCGCTCTGTCATTTACGACAAAGAAAACCAGATTTAGCAGGAAGATTAAAATGTGAATTTGTGAAGTTGTACAAAAATTAAGGATAGGTAAATAATATTTACCTATCCTTAACAAAATGAATGAAAACTTGCAAAAACTATATTTGGTGTGGGCTGCGCGAACTGCCCGCTACATCTAGTCAAATAGTTGAAATTGGTAAACGTGTAATTTTGTGTGGTTTTGTCGGTTTACATAACAATGTTAACATAAATATCGTCATAATTTACAAAAATGCGAAAAATCGGGAAAAGTGCTTGAAATATTGTAGGTTTTGGAGTATAGTATTCATGCAAAGAGATTTCGCGGGTTAATTATGCCTGTTTTAAGTTAACCGAATTGTAACCATTCAAAACTACATTTTGAACAAATTCGGAGGAGCTTAAAATGGACAACGACTTATGTGGTCTTTCGTATCGGAACAGAAAAAGCGTTTCATATTTCTGTTTTACCTGCGTCTGGTGTTTCGGATTCCTTTTGGGAATCATTGCCGGATTTTCTGCAGATCCATCTGTTCTTTCTTTGATGCGTTGGGATGGTAATCTCCCAATGTCGATCGTCGGTTTGCTGAGTACCCTTTGCTTACCTTATCTACTGACCGGTTTTGCGGTTTTGTATAGAATTCCCTGGTTCCTGTTTGTTGTTCTGTTTCTAAAATCCTTTCTGCTGGGATTTTGCTGTATGATCCTGAAGCTTGGATTTACTGAGATTCAGTGGATCTATAAATCCTTGCTTTTATTTACGGATTTTTTCTCGTTATTGATTCTTACGGCGTTATGGCTCCGATGCGTTGATTGCGGATGTCGGGTCAGACATATCATTACGGGATTTCTTTTTTCGCTTGGAATAGGGGTTTTCGATATTATGTTCATTTCGCCTTTTGTGGCGTCTGTGATAGAAAAAGGGTAGAGAGGTACGCGACTGTATGTTGGATCTGGTTCAGGCTTATGAGAACTACCTGACGAAGGTAAAAAAAGCATCCGGCAACACTGTTTCCTCCTATATGCGTGACATTCGGCAGTTTGCTCAGTGGTTGCGCCAACAGGAAGGAATCGATGTGATCGATGCAACTCAACTGAATATCAGTGATTTCCTGGCCCATCTCGAGGCGGAAGGCCGTTCTGCAGCTACCGTTTCCAGAAGCCTTGCAAGCCTGAAGAACTTCTACTCCTATGTTGTTTCTTCCGGCTTCCTGGAGCAGACACCTGTAACCGACATTAAAGTCGAACGGGGCGAGAAGAAAGATCCTTCCATTCTGACCGGACGGGAAATTGAGCTGCTTTTGGCTCAGCCTGTTTGTGTGGATGCCAAGGGCTTCCGGGATAAGGCAATGCTGGAAGTTATGTACGCCACCGGTATTCGGGTTTCTGAGTTGATTGCGCTGAACATTTCTGATGTAAATTTGGAGCAGGGAACCATTAAGTGTGCCGGCGCTAAGAAAACAAGAACCATTCCGCTGTATCCTGCAGCACTGCGGGCCCTGGCTACATACATCGATAATATCCGTGTCGGAATGCTGGCTGACCCCTCAGAGCAGGCCCTGTTTGTGAATGTTGGTGGCGTACGGATGAGCCGTCAGGGCTTCTGGAAAATCCTGAAACATTATCAGGGTACCGCCCGGATCGAGAAGGAAATAACCCCTCATACGCTGCGTCACAGCTTTGCAGTGCATCTTCTTGAAAATGGCGCAGACATCGGTTCCGTCCAGGAACTGATGGGTCACAGCGACATTTCTTCCACTCAGGTTTATACCCACATGATCAATCAGAAGATCAAATCTGTTTATGCCAAATACCATCCCAAAGCATAAAACCTCTGCCGTAACAACTTTCGGCAGAGGTTTTTTATATGAAAACTCCCCGAAACAGAAACTTTCGGGGAGCTATTTATATGATCATAGGCCGGGGCAGGGGAGAGAGGCTTAAACGCCGGTCATGGCGCTGAGTACATCCACTTCCATCTGCTGGATGTCCTTGGTTACAGAAAGGCCCTCTTCAATATCGATATCGGTAAATTTGCCGCCCTTTGTGCAGACGATCCGGTTGGTTTTTCCGCTCATCAGAAGTTCCACGGCCAGGTAACCCATCTTGGTTGCGTTGACACGGTCGCGGCCGGTGGGGACGCCGCCGCGCTGAATATGGCCCAGAACGGTCACACGGGGATCCAGATCAATGGCTTCTTTAATCTGTTTTGCAATGTCGGAAGCAGATCCAACGCCTTCGGCAACCACGATCATGTAGTGAGTAAAGCCGTTAAAGCGGGCCCTGCGAATCTTTTCAATCAAATCCCGTTCAAAATCAAAGGGCTTTTCAGGGACAAGAACAGCCGTCGCACCGCAGGCAAGGCCCACATACATGGCAAGATAGCCGGCACTGCGTCCCATTACTTCCACAACAGAGCAGCGCTCATGGGACTGCATGGTATCTCTTAGTTTGTCGATGCACTCGATGGCTGTATTGGCAGCGGTGTCAAAGCCGATGCAGTAATTGGTGCAGCTGATGTCATTATCAATGGTAGCAGGGATGCATACCACATTGATGCCGTGTCTGGACAGTGCCTGGGCACCGCGGAAGGTGCCGTCACCGCCGATGGCAACGATACCATCCAATCCAAGGAATTTACAGGTAGAAACAGCCTTACGCTGACCTTCTTCTGTGATAAACTCCTTGCTGCGGGCGGTATAGAGAATCGTGCCGCCACGATTGATAATGTGGGCAATATTCTTTTCGGTTAAGCGGATAATATCGCCGTTGATCAGGCCGTTATATCCGCGACGAATGCCATAGCACTCAATGCCGTGGTAAAGGGCAGTACGGACAACAGCACGAACAGCAGCATTCATACCGGGCGCGTCGCCGCCGCTGGTCAAAACACCGATTCTTTTGATACTCATGGTATGTAACCTCCGTGAAAGGATTTGTATATATTTTATCATCCATGAGAAGAATAGTAAAGTATTTTATTGCTGAATTTCCTCGAAATCCTTTGGCAGTAAGTACTAGGGGGATAGGTGGCGTTGAAACTGCTAAAACATACCTATAAACGCGCCCAACGCAACAAAATAAAAATTTTGTTGCGTTCGTGATGGGAATGTGTTACAATATAGTCAAGATCATCGATTTCAAGCTGTCACAGCCTGCAGCAGATGTGTTTGACCATAAAATACGGTCTTTACATGATCGCGTTTCAATTTTATAATAGTAATACTATACATCCTGCAAAACTTCAATATTATTCCGTCAGGAGTTATACTTATGAGAAAAATTACATTTGTTCTTTTGGTTCTGCTTTTTCTTTCCGGATGCGTAACATCTGATTTCAACGAATCTACAGGGATCACATCCGGTACAGAAACGTCGGTTCCGGTTACTACAGATTCCGTTACGGAAACGTCAATTCCTGTAACGACTCAGGAAACACTGACGCCTACCGAAACTACAACTCCTCCCACTACAGAGCCTCTTTATGATGAGCTTGAGATTTCCTCCGGAAGTTATCTCATGAATCATACTTCAGAATCTTTTGACGAACAAATGAACTATTGGCTGTTTGTTCCAAAAAACGCACATTCCGAGATGCCTTTGGTGGTTTTTCTCCATGGTTTGGGTGAAGTTGGCAAGACTGCCGAATTGGAAAACTTCGGTATGATCGAAAAAGCACGGGAATTTTACGGTGATGAATATCCCTTTATTGCAGTCAACCCTTGCCTCCCGGTCAGATCCTGGATATTGGGTAATTACCCGGCGCTTCTGAAGGATTTGATTGATACTGTGGTATCAGAATACCGGATTAACCCGGATAAAATTATTCTTACCGGGCATAGCCTCGGGTCCATCGGAACCTGGTACATGATCAGCAAATACGGCGATTATTTTAGTGCCGCGGTGCCTGTCAGCTGTGGCTGTGATGCGATTTTGGACTATGAAAATATGGCAAAAGTACCCGTTTGGCCCTTCGTAGGCGATTCGGACGAATATGAAGTTCGCTATCGAGCCGGCATGGAGCGGATTATTACTGAGCTTAATAAGTACGGTTGTAACATTGAACTGACTGTTTTGAAGGGACAGCACCACGGACAAACCAAAACAGATGCATATACGATTGAAGTATTTGAGTGGATGTTATCACAATAACAGAAATACGGGGATAATTTTATGAAGAAATACAGTGATTGTCCGCAGATTCTGCGAGATTTCCTAACTTATCACGAAACAATAAAAGGCCAGTCCCAGCTTACGATATCTGAGTATTACCTGGACCTGAGAATGTTCCTCCGGTTCATCAAACTGATGCGCAGCGAACGATCCGTTAATACCCGTTTGGACGAAATCGATATTCGTGATGTGGATTTGAACCTGATCCGAACCATTACATCTTCGGAAGTCTTTGATTTCCTGTCTTATCTTGCCCATGACCGAAATCCAACACCGGACTCCCCTGCTCCGGATTTGGGTATCTCCCCTTCTGCCCGGGCCAGAAAGCTTTCCGCAATCAAGTCTTTCTTCAAGTATTTGACGGTACGCACCAAACAGCTTACAGAAAACCCTGTTGCAGATATGGAATATCCTAAACTGCGCAAAAGCCTTCCCAGGTACTTAACCCTTGAACAGTGTGCCAGCCTCCTGAAGGCCGTATCCGGGCCTAATGAAAAGCGTGATTATGCGATCCTGATGCTGTTTTTGAACTGCGGAATCCGGCGCAGTGAGCTTGTAGGCCTGAATTTGAACGATGTATACGAAGATCGGATCCGTGTGGTGGGCAAGGGCAATAAAGAGCGATTTGTTTACTTTGGCTCCGCCTGCAGAAAAGCCATTGATGCCTATTTGCCGGAGCGGCATAAAAAAGTCCTTACGGACAACCGGGCCCTATTTGGTTCCAGGGACAATAACCGCATCAGTGTCACAGCTGTCCATCGGATGATCAAAAAGTATCTTTTGATGGCCGGACTGGATCCGGATCAGTTTTCCGCCCATAAGTTGCGCCATACTGCAGCAACCATGATGCTTTCCGGTGGCGTGGATGTAAAAACAGTGCAGGAAGTCGGAGGCCAAGCGGTCTTAGGAAGCAAGTGTTAACTACAACTCCTTGGCTCACAGAACGACATGGCTACGATCCGACTTGGCCGGACTGGATCCGGATCAGTTTTCAGCCCATAAGCTGCGCCATACCGCAGCAACCATGATGCTTTCCGGTGGCGTGGATGTAAAAACAGTGCAGGAGGTATTGGGCCACGAGAACCTCAATACCACTCAGATTTACACCCACATTGAGAATACGGAGCTTCGGATCGCTGCAGAAGCAAATCCCATTTCCAAGCTGGATTTTTCGGAAGATGAATAAAGATCCGGGGACTCGCCCCGGATCTTCTTTATAGTGCTGTTTCTATGGCTTCCCGGATGTTGCGGACTCTGAATACCTGAAGTCCATCGGGGATGATCAGTTTTTCTGCTCCGCCTCTGGGAATGATGCATTTTTTGAAGCCAAGTCTGGCCACTTCTCCAAGGCGCTGATTCATATGTGAAACAGCACGGATCTCCCCCGTCAGTCCCACTTCGCCGATGGCCACCAGGTCATCTGGAATCACCTGATCTCTGTAAGAGGAAGCCACAGCCAGGATCACCGGAAGATCTGCGCCTGGCTCGTCCAGCCGCAATCCGCCAATCACGTTGATGTAGGCGTCAAATACATTCAGCTTCATACCGGCCCGCTTCTCTGCCACAGCAAGCAGAAGCGCCGCCCGGTTGAAATCAAACCCATCAGCAGTACGACGGGGTACATTGAAGGTTGTTTTGGAAACCAGGGCCTGTACCTCGGCCAGAACCGGCCGTGTTCCCTCCATAACGCAGGCGACACAGGTTCCGGAGGCACCTTCCGGACGGCCTTCCAACAGCATCTGAGAGGGGTTTGGAACCTCTTTCAGGCCGGTATCCAGCATTTCAAAGACACCGATTTCGTTGGTGGAACCGAAGCGGTTCTTCGCTGCCCGAAGGAGTCGATAAGAGGTATTGGGATCACCTTCAAAATATAGTACACAGTCTACCATATGTTCCAGGACCTTGGGACCTGCAATGTTTCCATCCTTGTTGATGTGACCCACCACAAATACTGTGACTCCCTGGGCTTTAGAGATATTCATCAGGCTCATGGTGCAATCTTTCACCTGAGAAACAGACCCGGGAGAAGACTCATTGTCCTCGTTGTAGAGGGTTTGCACAGAGTCTGCAATGAGAATATCGGGCTTGATTTCATCGATTGATTCGAGAATATCCGAAAGACGGGTTTCAGACAGCACATACAGCCCCTCGGGAGCCACTCCAAGTCGCTGCGCCCGAAGCTTTAACTGCCGCTCGCTTTCTTCGCCGGAAACATAGAGGACCGTTCTGCCGTCGCAAAGATGATTGCAAATCTGCAGCAGCAGCGTGGATTTACCGATACCGGGGGCTCCACCCACAAGGACCAGGCTGCCTGCTACAGCGCCGCCGCCCAAGACCCGATCAAGCTCACCCATACCGGTGGAAAAACGGATTTCCTGGTCGCTGTGAAGCTCAGAAAGCCGCTGTGGTTTTCGGCTGATACCCACTGGCTGAGGCCGGGCTTTTCCGGCTGCAGAGGGCTTTTCAATATGCTCTTCCAGGGTGTTCCAGGCGCCGCAAGCAGGACATCTTCCTTGCCATTTTGGGGTATCGTTGCCGCAGGAAGTGCAGTAAAAGACAGTTTTTTGTTTGGCCATATAGTTCCCTTCTCCTATCTACCCGGAATGACGTTTTTCTTATTATATCAGGAACTTAATTATCGGTCAAGTGTTTGAAATAAATGTTGCTGTTGTTGTAGCAATCACACAGCTGATCAGTTTCTGATACCCTTCTGAACGGAGTTTTTGCTCCTCATCCGGATTGGACAGAAACCCGCATTCCACCAATATGCCTGTATTTTGAATATGCTTCATCAGGTATACGCCGGTGGATTCTTTTGCTTTTCGATTGCTTCCCGAATTTACGGTTTCGCAAATTGCGCTTTGTAAAGCATTCGCCAGCGCTTTGCTTTGTTCGTTATTTGCGTAAAAGACCTGAGCGCCGCTGTACTTACTTTGGGTAAAGTAATTCTGGTGAATACTAATCAGAAGCCCGTTGTCAGTTTCGTTTACGATTCTAACCCGTTCTTTCAAATCGGAAAGCTTCTTCTGAGCAATGGTATCTCCCGAGGTATGTATGGATCGGTCTGTATCCCGAATCATTACCGTCCGGTAGCCCAGAATGCGAAATAGATCATTAAGCCTCAGGGCAATTTCCAGATTCAGCTTACTTTCGTATGTACCGGTACAGGACACTGCTCCCCCATCTATTCCGCCGTGACCAGCATCAATGATGATAGTTCGAGTACTCGAAATGATACTGTTTTCAGCAATAACGGTAACACCTTCATTCAGCGAAAAACCGATCCAGAGAAAAATGATCAAAACCAATAAGCAAGTAATCGTGTTTCTCAGATGCACGTACACCCCTCCCCTGCTTAGTCTATGCATTTTCGTCGCGCCTTTGAACCGGACAAACCTGTAATGCATAGTATGACCTGAAGCGACTGCTTCAACCATGATTCGATAAGGAGGAATGTACGTTGCAAAACGATTTGCGTATGAAAAACGGTGCAGAAGGCCGTCTCCCTGCATCGGCTCCCCTGGCCAATCCCTATGTCCCCTTTCAGCTGGAGAATCCACCGAAATATGAAGCCCGGAGGGCGCTGATTCGCGGTACCTTATACCCCGGTCTGGATCTTCCCTTTATGGGAATGTCCAACAAACGGGAACTGAAAGTGACGCCCCTTTCCGAACTGCAGGTGTTGGCCTTTGCCATTCAAGAACTGGCACTGTATCTGGACACCCATCGTGATGATGCAGAGGCTTTGGACCTGTATCGAAAGTATCAGAAGCTGTATCACGAAGGTATGATGCAGTATTCTGAAAGCTGCGGACCGCTGAACCACAGGACCCCGTCGGAAGGCCCTTACAACTGGCTGAACGACCCTTGGCCCTGGGAATACTGCGGCAATAAGGAGGGCTGATCCATGTTTATTTATGATAAGAAACTGCAGTATCCCGTACGGATCGCAAAACCCAACCCCCGTTTGGCTTCGGTGATTATCTCTCAGTATGGCGGCCCCGACGGGGAACTAGGCGCTTCTCTGAGATATTTATCCCAGCGCTACTCCATGCCATTCGACGAACTGAAGGGCCTTCTGACGGACATCGGCACAGAGGAGTTGGGGCATCTGGAAATGATCGGCGCCATTGTGCATCAGCTTACCAGAAACCTGAAAGATTCTCAGATTCAGGATTCCGCTTTTGCACCCTATTTTGTGGATCATACTGCCGGTGTTTATCCGACCGCTGCTTCCGGGTTCCCCTGGAGCGCTGCTTCCATGCAGGTAAAAGGTGACCCAATCGCGGATTTGACGGAAGATTTGGCTGCAGAACAGAAGGCCAGAGTCACCTACGACAATATTTTACGGCTTTCGGATGACCCGGATGTGAACGATGTAATTAAGTTCCTGCGGCAGCGGGAAATCGTTCACTTCCAGCGCTTTGGCGAAGCCATGCAGCTGCTGCGGGAAAAACTCTCTCAGAAAAATGTATACCACATGAATCCTGCATTCGACATCTGATAAGCAAAGGCTCCGCCAATGGCGGAGCCTTAAGTATTTGGGATTACAGGAGCGGAATACCGGCCTTTTCGCAGGCTTCTACAGTTTCATCGTCCCAGACGCTGGATTGCACTTCGCCGATATGGGCGCAGCCCATCATCAGCATACTGAGTCGGGACTGTCCGATACCGCCGCCGATGGTCAGGGGCAGTTTTCCTTCCAAAAGCATTTTATGGAAAGGCAAGTTTCTGCGGTGATCACATCCGGAGATGGTCAGCTGCCGATCCAGGGACTCTTCATCCACACGAATGCCCATGGAGGAAATCTCCAAAGCATGGCCCAAAGTCTCGTTCCAGAAGAAAATGTCGCAGTTCAGTTCCCAATCGTCATAGTCAGGTGCCCGGCCGCCATGGGGCTTTCCGGACCGAAGTTTACCGCCAATCTGCATGATACAGGCGGTGTGATGCTCCCGAACATAGGCGTCTTCCCGATCGTGGGCATCCAGATCAGGGTACAGATCCTCCAACTCCTGGGTGGTGATAAAGGAAACATCGGGGCTCAGCTTGGTGTGCAGCTGGGGATAACGGACCTGCAGGCGGTCATTGGTATTGCAGATGGATCTGACAATGGCCCGGACGATCAGCTTCAGATAATCCAGGTTCCGGTTTTCCCGGGTGATAATCTTCTCCCAGTCCCACTGGTCCACATAGATGGAGTGGATATTGTCTAGGTCTTCATCTCTGCGGATGGCGTTCATATCAGTATACAAACCGTTTCCGATACTGAAACCGTAGCGCTTCAGGGCCATTCTCTTCCATTTTGCCAGGGAGTGAACCACCTGCACAGAAGTACCCACAGCGGGAACATCAAAAGCAACAGGCCGTTCAAAGCCGTTCAGATTGTCGTTCAGACCGGATTCTTCCGTCACAAACAGAGGCGCGGAAACGCGCTTCAGATTCAGTGCAGAGGAAAACTCCTCCTGGAACGTAGCTTTAATGTAGGCAATGGCCCGTTGGGTATCATAGGCGTCGAGAACAGGCTTATAGCCTGCAGGGATAATAATTTGGTTCATGGTATATCAATCCGATCTGATGAGTTATGCCAAAGCGATGGCTTCGATTTCGCAAAGAACGTTTTTGGGAAGGGTTTTGACAGCGACGCAGCTTCTGGCGGGTTTACCGGTGAAGTATTTGGCGTAAACTTCATTAAAGGCTGCAAAATCTCCCATATCCGCCAGGAAACAGGTGGTCTTAATGACTTTATCTGCAGAGGAACCGGCAGCCATCAGGATTGCTGTTACATTCTTGCAGCTCTGCTCCGCCTGGGCAGAAATCCCCTCAGGAATGGCCCCTGTGGAAGGATCTACCGGAATCTGGCCGGAGGTAAATACGAAACCGTTTACGATAAAACCCTGAGAGTATGGTCCAATGGCACCGGGGGCATTGGATGTTTCAATTTTGATCATATTATTCACCCTTTCTTCAGCTTTTGAGCAAAGGACTTCATCACCTGGGAAATCTTAATACCCTGGGGGCATAGAGACTCGCACTTTCGGCAGCCAATGCAGGTTTCGGGACTCTTACCCTGAGGCATAGTGTTATCATTATAATGCTGGATCAGTTCCGGAATATTCAAGCCCATGGCGCAATGCTCCACGCAGTAGCTGCAGCCGGTACAGGGAACCTTGTTGGAACGAATCATATCGTCAGCGATATCCATAAGGGTCTGGTGTTCAGCATCACTCAGAGGCTTCCGGTGGCTGAAGGTTTCGATATTTTCCAAAAGCTGCTGGGTGTTGGACATACCGGAAAGGACCATTGTGACGCCTTCCACGCTCTGGAGGAATCGGAATGCCCATTCGGGAGTGCTGACACCGGGACGAAGAGCCTGAAGCTTTTCGGCAGCTTCCTCAGGCAATTTCACAAGACGGCCACCGCGAACAGGTTCCATTACCCAAATGGGAATCTGATACTTGTTCAGCAGTTCTACTTTTTCCTTGGCGCTCTGGAGCTTCCAATCCAGATAGTTCAGCTGAATCTGACAGAAAGACAGCTCGCTGCCATAAGCATCCAGGAATCGCTGAATTACGGATCGGCTTCCGTGGGTGGAAAAACCAAGGTGACGGATACGGCCTGCTTTCTTCTGAGCAATCAGGTACTCCCCTACCCCATATTTAGGATCCAGAAGCCAATCAATGTTTCTCTCGCAAACATTATGGAACAGGTAGAAATCAAAGTATTCCACCTGGCACTTGCGCAACTGCTCTTCGAAAATGGCAGCGGGGTTTTCCATGTTCTCAATACTGAATCCGGGGAACTTAGAGGCAATATAGTAGCTGTCCCGGGGATATTTGGACAGAACATTGCCCATAACGGTTTCAGAGTTGCCTCCATGATACCGCCAGGCAGTGTCAAAGTAATTAATACCGTGGTCCAGAGCCAGCTGTACCATTTCAGCCGCGGCAGTTTCGTTGATATCGGTTTCGTCTTCGGAGTTCAGCGGAAGTCTCATACAGCCCAGTCCAAGGGCGGATAGTTTCAGGTCGGAAAACTGATTATAAATCATTGTCTGGCCTCCTTATTTCATACGAAGTGATTTCAGGTATTGCTTTCTTTCTGCGCTGATGCGGTAACTCTCCACCGCTTTTTGAATGGTCTTGTTATGTACCCAGGGGTCCAACGTCTTGGTTTCAAGAAATGCAGTGGCGACATCCGGCTGTTTTGCCAGCGCAGTGGCAAAGTACCATGCAATCATCATTTTTACGTAGTAATGATCGGATGTAACCGAAGACACCAGCTGAAAATGATCTTCACTGAAACAATCATCCAAATAATATTTCATCAGCATACAAATAGCAAAACGAACGGTATAAGGATGGTCGCTATGGATCCACTTTTCGATGGCAGCATAGAATTGATCAGGATTTGACATCAGAGATTTTGGGGACAACAAATCGCAAACGGCCCAGTTATTCACATAGGGCAGGAATTCATCCAGCGCATTAAGCGTTTGAACAGGATCCTTCATCCCGGAAATCAGGATTCCGTGCAGGCAATCCTCTTCGAAATAGTCATGGGGCAGCGGTGACAGATCGGAAAGTGAGACGGCTTTTGCAAGCTTTCTCAGCTGCGGCATCCGTACGCCCATCATCTTATCAGGAGATATGTTGGGAATCAAACCGGCATTCCAGTCTTTGTAGGATTCATCCCGAAGGGCATAAAGCTTTGCCTGCAGCTCATTACGAATCCCCATGAGGATCTTCAGAATGTCCTTATCTGCCGGGCAAAAGCTGTACCCAGGGATTTCTTGGGTCTTAATCCAACGGATATCATTGTGCTCCAGCATTTTGGGAGTACCCTCGGCAATTCGGGCATTGAACAGTGTCAAACGAATGGTAATGTCCGGGTATTCATGGAGTACTTCTATGAACTTCTCCCCTACCGCTACAGTTACATCCAGCTCTTCCCTGCACTCCCGGATCAATGCCTCTTCCAAAGTTTCCCCAGGCTCTGTTTTTCCCCCTACAAACTCCCAAAGCAGCGCTCTGGATTTGTTTACAGGGCGCTGGCAGGCCAGAAATCGGTCGCGGTCCCAGATCAGCGCGGCAACTACTTCTGTCATTTGCTGACCTTCTTTCTCTCGGGAAGCTCACTTACGATTGCTGCACCCAGAATCAAAACAGCACCGGGAATATCCAGAACTTTCATGGGCTCTGCCAGGACAAACACGGAAATGAGAACCGCAATAACGGGATCGATATAACTGAGCATAGCCACAGTTTGGGAAGACAGGTGATCCATGGCACCGAAATACAGGAAATAGGTTAAACCGGTATGAACGATACCAACGATCACAAGCAAAAGGATCTGAATGGCGTTCAGGTCAATGGCAGAAAAATCGCAGCTAAACAGGCAATACGGAATCAATACCAAAGCCGATAATCCCAACTGAAAAACTGTCCGTTCATAACCGGATAGGCCGCTGATCTTCTTGTTGAGCATCATAATGGCTGCATATAGAATAGCGGCCCCCAACCCCAGTAATACTCCGGTAAAATCTTTTGCAGCCAATGTTCCGGATTGAAGTATGCCGGATATACATACCATGCCCACAAGCGCAGCGGCAACGCATAAGATCTTGCGTTGAGTCAGCTTCTCTTTCAGAACAATCGGGGACAAAAGAACCACCAGCAAGGGCGCCAGATAATAGCACAAGGTAGAAACCGCTACAGAGGTATACCGATAGGATTCAAAGAGCAGAATCCAGTTGAATCCCAAAAACACGCCTGACAACGTAAGGGGCAGCAGGTTTTTTCGAATTGCAGAAATCATCAGATTCTTTTTCTGAACAAACATCATGGCTGCCAGGAAAAGAAATCCGATCAACGCACGGCTCAGGGCAATTAAACTGCTGGGAAGAGGGATATACTTTACAAACAAACCGATGGTGCCAAAGAGGATCATGGAAATGACAAATCCCCTCAGTGCAGAGTTCTTGCGGTCCATCGGAATCACCTCTTTCACTAATGATATCGTATATTATAACTTTGGGCCTAAGAGTTGTCAACAAATGAAAAGCCGGATCCTTCAAAAACAGACAAATGCCCAAAATAGATTCTAAAAACGCACAAAATTTGACAAACAAACCACTTGAAACAGGAAGGCTCATCTCATAGAATAGAACAGGACATTGTCCGTTTGCAATTGATATTAAGGAGATAATCATTTCATGACTTTTTTTGATGTATTAACGCTGATAGGAGGACTCTGCCTGTTCCTCTTCGGCATGAATGTGATGGGTCAGGCCCTGGAACGGCGAGCCGGTTCCGGCCTGAGAACGCTTCTGCGTACCCTCACCACCAGTAAACTTGCAGGCTGGATTACCGGCCTCGGTGTTACGGCTGTCATTCAGAGTTCTTCTGCCACGACCGTTATGGTGGTTGGCTTTGTAAACTCCGGACTTATGACACTGACCCAGGCCATCAATGTAATTATGGGCGCCAATGTGGGCACCACGGTCACAGCCTGGATCCTGAGTTTGGGCGGCATCGATGGCGGAAACTTCTTCGTCCAGATGCTGAAACCCTCCAACTTTACCCCCATTCTTGCGCTGGTTGGTATCATTTTCTATATATTCTGCAAGGGCGACAAGAAGAAAGATACCGGCATGATCCTGCTGGGCTTTGCGACGCTGATGTTTGGCATGGACACCATGTCCGGCGCTGTCAGCGGTCTTGCTGATGTTCCCCAGTTCCAGCAGCTTTTTATCTTGTTCAAGAATCCGATCCTGGGTGTTGTGGCAGGTGCTGTTTTGACTGCGATCATCCAGTCCAGCTCCGCATCTGTTGGTATTTTGCAGGTGCTGTCTGCTACCGGACAGGTTTCTTTTGCAGCTGCCATTCCCATTATCATGGGTCAGAACATCGGCACCTGTATTACAGCCATGCTTTCCTCAGTTGGCACCAATAAAAATGCCCGCCGCGCTGCATTTGTACACCTTCTGTTTAACATTGTTGGCACTGTTCTCGGTTTGCTGCTTTATTCCTTGGTTGCTGCAATTATCCAGCCGGTAATTTTGAATGAATCTGCAAACGAACTCGGCATTGCGATCTGCCATACCGCATTCAATGTGCTGTGTACCTGCGCACTTCTGCCTGGCACCAAGCTTCTGGAGAAGATTGCTTATAAACTGATCCCTGATGACAAGAAGCCCGAGCGGGTGGAAGAGCTGGACGAACGTCTGCTCGCTACTCCCCCCATGGCTCTGGAACGCAGCCGGATGCTGGCTGTGGATATGGCCAACGCAGCAAAGGAAGCTCTGACTCAGGGTCTTGTCTCCCTCACGGCCTATACCCCTGAATTGGGCGAAAGCGTTAAGAAACTGGAAGATCAGACCGACCATTTCGAAGACGTACTTGGAACTTACCTGGTAAAACTCAGCTCCCAGACCATCAATGAAGCAGACAGCGCAGAAGCTGCCGGTCTGCTGAAGCTGATCGGTGATTTTGAAAGAATCGGTGACCATGCAACCGGTCTTGTTGCTGCGGGACGGGAACTATTTGAGAAGAAACTGGCTTTCAGTTCCGGTGCCAAGGAGGAACTTGCCATGATTTGCGAGGCCGTTTCCGAGGTTGCAGAACTGGCATTCAGAGCTTTTGTAAACAACGATATGGGAGCTGCCGGACGCGTTGAAGCCCTGGAAGAGGTGGTTGACGATTTGAAGGATGAACTGCGCACCAGACACATCAAGCGCCTCCAGCAGGGCGCCTGTTCCATTGAAGCGGGCTTTGTTTGGGCTGATTTGCTGACCGGTCTGGAACGTATCTCTGACCACTGCTCCAACATTGCAGCATGTGTCATGGATACCGCCAACCTGAACATGAACATCCATGAGTCTGTCCGGAACATTAAGGCCGGTGCCGAAAACTTCGACGAAAATTACGCTTATTACCGGAATAAATACAGCCTTCCTCCCATGCAATAATGGTAAAATCGCCTCCGGCCAATGACCGGAGGCGAAAACATTTGAATACGGATTGATTTGCTTTGAAATTTTTGATACTATATTCCGGCGGAGGTGATTTCCTTGAGTGATAACAGTGTCGTTTTGGGATATAAATGCCCTTGCTGCGGTGCATCCATCCGCTTTGGACACAACGTTCAGATGATGAAATGTGACCACTGCGGCAACGAATTCGATCTGGATACCGTCAAATCCTATAATGATTCCATAACCGGAGAAAGCTCTGAGTCTTTCCAATGGGAAGAACAGAGCGAACGAACCTATACAGAAGGCGAAATGGAGGAAATCCGTACCTTTGTGTGTGGATCCTGCGGCGGCGAATTGACCACCGATCAAAATACTGCGGCTACCTTCTGCCCTTACTGCGACAGTCCCACCATTCTGCCCGGAAGGCTTTCCGGCAAGGTAAAACCAGAGGGCGTCATCCCCTTCAAAACCAGCAAAGAGGACGCCAAAGCCGCTTTTTTGAGGTTGTGTAAGGGAAAACCATTGCTTCCCAAGCAGTTTATGGCCCAGCACCGGGTGGAAAAGATCACTGGTATGTATGTTCCCTTCTGGCTTTACGATTGCGAGAGTGAGTTTGAAGGTACATATAAGGCGACCCGGGTCAGAACCTGGTCCGATTCTCAGTATCGCTACACTAAAACCGATCATTTCCTGCTGGACCGGGGGTGCAGCGCTGCCTTTGAGAATATCCCTATGGATGGTTCTTCCAAGTTAGGCGATGACATTATGGAGTCTATCGAACCTTTTGACTATTCTCAGTTGGTCTCCTTCGAAACAGCCTATTTATCCGGCTTTTTTGCAGACAAATACGATGTGGAATCCAAAGCAGGCGAAGAACGCGTGAAGCAGAGGGTCAGCGAAACCATTGATGATTTGGTACAAAGATCCATTATTGGGTATGCGTCTGTCATTCCTACCTCAAAACGGCTTCACGTAAAACACGGTCATGCCAGTTATGTGCTGCTTCCTGTGTGGATTCTCTCTACCAAATACGCGGATAAGAGCTATTTGTTTGCTATGAACGGTCAGACAGGCAAAATGACCGGTACCTTCCCCATTTGTCCCAAACGCAGTGCGGCCTGGTTTGCAGGAATCTGCGGCGCAGTAACGCTGATCGCCGCTGTGATTCAGTACTTTGCGTTTATGTGAGGTGGCGTATATGAAACGACAGATCATGATATGGATCGTTATTTTCGCGCTGCTTCTCCCCTTCTCTGTGAATGCTGTGGCTAAGCACGTTTCTGACCAGGGTGATCTTTTGTCCGAATCCGAAGAAGTACTCCTGGAATCAAAAGCCAAGGCCCTTTCAGAAGAATATGGGATTGATGTTCTGATTCTTACAAAAAGCAGTATATTCGGTAAAAACACTTGGGATGTGGCTGACGACTTCTATTATTCCGGTGGTTTATCCGGAAACGGAATCTTGTTACTGATTTCCATGGAATACAGAGATTGGGAAATCGCAACCTACGGCACCGTTGCACACCGGGTTTCCAACGCCAAAACAGAGGACCTGTTTGATCAAATGGCCTCCAATCTTGCCCAAAATGATTTTTACGGAGCGTTCGATATATATCTGGATGCTCTGGACCACACTTTATTTGCTGCTTTTTGGAGTGAAATACCTGATGTTATAACGCCAGGTATTGTTTCACCCGGTATAGAAGAACCTTCTTTTAACACCACTTCTGATGACTATACTGAGAATAATGCCATGCAGTTGGCAGCATCCCTTGGTATCGGTGCAGTAATTGCGGGGATTGTTCTGTTGGTCATGCGCAGCAATATGAATACGGCCAGAGCCCAGCGCGGAGCATCCAATTATTTGAAATCCGGTTCCTATTTACTTCGGGTTCAACGGGACAGATATCTATACAGCAACACTACCCGTGTCCGAATCAATCAGAACTCCGGTTCCGGAGGTGGCGGCTCCCGCGGTGGCGGAGGTGGTGCCCGTGGCGGCAGCCGGGGTAAATTCTGATCGTCCCCTTCCCTTCTATGATAAATGGCAGCAAGTAACGATACTTGCTGCCGTAATTTTATGATGTTCTGCAGGTCAGGCTTTCTGCCAGCGCACGCAGATAATCTGTTTCTTCGAATATGGAAAGTGCAGTCAATGCCTGATCGGTATACAACTTCACCATTCTTTCGCATTCTTCCAGCCCGTAAAGTCGTACAAAGGTATTTTTCTGGCCATCCACGCCGGTTGCTTTGCCCAATTCCTCCTGGTTTCCAATGACATCCAGAACATCGTCCCGAATCTGGAAGGCAAGACCCAGGTTTGCGGCAAAGGCTTCAGCAGCTTGAAGTTGTTCGTCGTTACCCCCTGCCGCAATTACGCCGAGCATACAGGCAGCTTTGATGAGCGCACCAGTTTTCCGGCTCTGGATTTCCAGAACCTCTTCCTTGGTACAGGCGCGTTCTTCGCTCATAATGTCCAGAGCCTGACCACCCACCATGCCGAGTTCTCCTGCAGCCTCTGCAAGGACACCTACGGCCCGAATACGAAGCTGGGCATCCATGGAGCCCTGGGAAAGCTGATGGAAAGCAGCGGTCAGCAGGCCGTCTCCCGCCAAAACTGCCATGGCTTCCCCGTAAAGCTTGTGATTGGTGGGTTTTCCACGGCGATAATCGTCATCATCCATACAGGGAAGATCATCGTGGATCAGGCTGTAAGTATGAATCATTTCCACCGCTGCTGCAAAAGGCACCGCTTTCGTCCAATCGCCGCCGCAAAGTCTGCAAAATGCGAATACAAAAATGGGGCGCAGCCGTTTTCCTCCGGCCAGCAAGCTGTAACGCATGGCAGAAAACAGTTTCTGCTGAGGAAGAGATGGATCGGAAAAACAATGCTCCTCAAAATAAGACTCAATAAACGCCTTGTATTCAGCGGAGATTTCCTTAACTGTCTTCATCTGCAAAATCCTCCTCTACGGGGTTTCCGTTTTCGTCAGTGAGGATCATTTTAACCTGCAGCTCTGCTTCGTCCAGAATCTTTCCGCAGCTTCTGACAAGATCAGTGCCTTCTCGGAAAAGTTTCAGGGCTTCTTCCAGGGGTACATCACCCCGTTCCATAGCCCGAACGATTTGCTCAAGCCGTTTAAGCTGACTTTCAAATGTTTGATTCTGCTGATTCATGGTGATTCTCCTTTACCTCAGAAACGGTGGCACGGAAAACTCCGTCGCCCAAATGAACAGACACCTGATCTCCTGCTTTAACCTGACCGACGGACCGAAGAACCTGGCCCTTTTCATCCTGAGCCAGTGCGTACCCCCGGGTTAAAACTTTCAAAGGGCTCATGGCGTCCAGTTTGGAGGTCAATGCAATAAAACGGTTCTTTTGAAGGGACAGCACTCTGGTTTGTGCGGAAAGCAATCTGCTTTGCAGTAAATCCAGGGTGTTTCTTCTCTGCTTCAGATAACCTTCCGGACTTTGAAGCGCCGGACTGTCGCTGAGCATTTTCAAATGCTTTCGGGAGGCTGCAACCTGCTTACCGAAAGAGGATATTAAAGCGGCATAGCAGGAATCCAGACTTTGACGAAGATTGTTCTGATCCGGCACAGCCAGCTCTGCAGCATTGGACGGGGTTGCTGCCCGAAGGTCTGCCACATAGTCCGAAATGGTAACATCCGGCTCGTGACCAACCGCAGAAATAACAGGAATGCCGGATTCGTAAATGGCATAGGCTACACGTTCGTCATTAAAGGCCCACAGGTCTTCGATAGAACCACCGCCTCTGCCCACAATCAAAAGGTCTGCAAGGTGGTGATGATTTGCATAGCGAATGGCTGCCGCAATTTCTTCGGGTGCTTCCGCGCCCTGGACCCGTACCGGGAAAAGCCTTACTTTTGTCAGCGGATAACGTTTACGCAGTATCCGCAGCATATCATGGACCGCTGCACCGGCAGAACTGGTGACAATGCCAATCACACCCGGTCTTTGAGGAATGGGTTTTTTATGTGCAGGGTCAAAGAGCCCTTTTGCTCCCAGCTTTGCTTTCAGCTGCTCAAAGGCGGCGTGCAGATCCCCTACCCCATCCACGGTCATGGCGGTGCAGTAAAGCTGATAGGCGCCGTCCCTGGGATAGACACTAACCCGGCCAAAGGCAATCACTTTCATGCCGTTTTGGGGACGGAACCGGAGCTTCATGGCATTTCCTTTGAACATGACACACTTCAGTGTGGCACCGTCGTCTTTCAGGGTAAAGTAATGATGACCGGAGGGATACTGCTTATAATTGCTGATTTCACCTTTCACTGCCACACCGCAAAGAAGCCGGTCTGCATCCAAAAGGCTGCGAATATATTCATTCAGTTGTGTAATGGATAAGACCTGCTGTGCCATTTCATCACTCCGTCAATCGTTTGGCAAGTACCGCAACACCCATGGCGTTATCGGTAGAAAATTGGGGTTCGGAAAAGACCGGATTCAAGGGTGCCATATAGCTTCTGAGCATGGAATTGGAAGCTACGCCGCCGGAAAACACAACCTGATAGCCGGGATATTCCTTTAAGGCATTTTTAGTGGCAGCCAGTACAGCCGCACATACGCAACGAAGAGCATATCCTGCCGTTTCTTCGGGCGTATGATTCTCGTTATACTGCTGAACTTTGTTCTGCACTCCGGACAAAGAGAATTCCAAACCGGGGCATTTCACTTTGAAAACATCATTCAATGCGGCACTTTGGCTCAAAGCATCCAAATGCTTACCTGCCGGAAACGGCAAATCCAGCAGCTGACCGGTACGGTCAATCAACTGACCGGCAGAGATATCCGTGGTTCCGCCGATACGGGTGCAGCGGACATTCTTCCCTTCCGGTTCCACAAGCAGCAACTCGGTGGTTCCACCGGAAAGATGCCATGCCAGATGGGGCTTTTCCATCAGGTCGAGCCTTCCGGCACTCCACAAGGAAGCGGCTACATGACCCTGCTGATGGGATACTTCCACCAGAGGTACGTGATGCATATCTGCAAGGAGTTTCGCATGGCTATACCCTACCATAAAGCAGGGCATATAACTGCCTTCCACAGCTCTGGGGCGGGTAGAGACACCTACTGCCGATATCCGCACATCTTCCAAATTGGAAAACAGCCTGCCGGAAAGCTCCGGCAGGCCTTTAATATGTGCAAATACGGCGTCGCTCTGTCTGAGGCCCAGCTCGCCCTGTTTTACGGGAAGCAGTTTGGAGCAGTTGATCCCTGCCTGCCCGTCAAAATAGGCTATGGAAGTGGTATAGTTACTGGTATCAAATCCTACGACACCCATTGATTCATACCTCTTCTGTTTCGTTTTTGGGCTCGCTCAAAGATCGGGCAAAGGCGCCCAGAACACCGTTGACAAAGGCACCGGTGTCATCACCGTCATACTTCTTTGCCAAACGAACAGCCTCAGAAATGGCCACACCTGTGGGAACATCTTCCAGATAGCTGATTTCATAAATGGCCAGCTGCATAATGGAACGGGCCAGCCGGGAAATCCGGTTCACATCCCAGCCAATGGAGTACTTCTGAATCTGCTCGTTCAATTCATCGATGCGATTGGCAACACCGGCAACCACGTTGTCGATGTATGCCAGCTGGAATCGGTTGGGACGATCGGTATAGATCTCGTTCTCTTCTGCCAGCTTGGCGTAATACTCCCGTTCCAGACGGGTTGCAACAGTCCGTTCCGGCTCTTCGTCCGTAAAGCTGCGGCCGTAAATCAAATGTACTGCCAGTTCTCTGGCGTTGGCTCTAGTCATTGGCATAACTTTGATTCCTTCTTACTGACGGGAAATACCGCAAACGTTCACATTCACAGCAGCAACCTTTACACCGGTCATAGACTCCAGAGCACCGCAAACGGCATCCTGAACAGACTTGGCAACAGCAACCACACTCTGGCCGTAAGCAAGGATCACATTGCAATCCACGTATACTTCATTCTCCTGGCCGATGGTAATACGAATGCCCTTGCCCCGCTTGCCGAGAAGGTCGCTCAGTTCGGCACCGGACTTGGTACCGGTACCAATGACGCCTTCCACCTCGGAAATGGCGGTGGCAACGATGGTGCTGATGACATCCTCGGAGATCATAACGGCGCCGTTTTCCTGCGCCTGGGTAATATACTGCTTGTTATCTGCCATGGGAAATACCTCCTAAATTGCTTCCGCGCTTCCTGCACGGCACACTTTTGTTTAGTCTAACACAAAATCATTAAAAATACAACTGTTTTCTTCCAAATATCATTGCCCCAAAGGAAATCCCTTTGGGGCAATGATCAATGAACTTCAATTACACGGATGTCGCTGTAAGTATAGTCAGACTGAGATATGACAATATCTGCGATGACAGCCACATCTTCCTGCTGCAAGCCTCCCTCAGGTGTTGCAACCGCAATGGAAATACCGTTTTCTCCGATGTAAGCGACACAATCTGCGTAGCCCTTTGCAATGATCAGGCTTTCAATTTGTGCCTCGCAGAGGGCTGTCTCCACGATTTCATCCAGTTTTGCACCGGACTCCGAGGCATCTTTATGATCGTATGCCATCGCTTCCTGAAGCAAAGAAACGGCACTGTCTCTGGCTTCCTGTCTGGAAAGGCGAACGGCGGCGAAATAATCGGTAATGGTGGACGGTGTTTCTTCGGTTGCATCCCCCATGACAACCATGTCGGAAGAAAGCAACTTCGATTGATCCAGTGTATCGGTTAAATCAGCCGTTGCCTGATCTTCGCTGTATAACCAGTTCAGGTAAATTCCTGCACATACCGTTACAAGAACGGCAACAGCCATTAAGTTCTTTTTCCATTTTTTCATGAAAAGATCCCCCATTCATTTCATTTTAATCACAGATATTTTATCAGCGCCCAATCCGGTCGCTCTGGAAACAGCCTCGGTAATGGAAAGCTTTACAACAGGGTCATCAGCCCCCTGACAAACGACGATTGCTCCCCGGTAGGTTGGAGCATTGACCTGTTTAACAAGTCCCTCCTGCCCCCTGTCAGAGCCTGAAATCAGCACTGTTTCTGTTTGGATTCGATCTTCGCTTTCTTCAATGTCTGTTTGATAGATAATCTGCCGGTCATGGACCGTCGTGAGAAGAACCTCTACCTTCCCTGCTCCTTCCACACTGCTCAGGATTTCAGATAATCTCAGTTCCATATCCTGTAACAAATCGTCATTGGAATCAAGGGTCGGTTCCGGCATTGAGGCTGATGAATTGCCACCCGGAATCAGCATAAAGGCAAGACCGATCAGAACAATCAGAAGAGCATATTTATATTTATCCAGCATTTTACTTACTTTCCCGATGGAATTCCTGAAATCCACACCTGATCCTCCTTTCTGATTCCAAGATCGTTCTGAATAAGATTTTCGAGCATCTGCCTGGCGTATGGCGAGAGATTGCCTTTGATGGTTACAGATACCGGGACAAAGGGGCGCTCATCACTTAAATCAACTTGAGCTTCAATCACGGCGCCCAGCGCCTCGGCTTTATCCAATATATATGACCGGGTTTGTTGGGATATGATTTCAGTTTCCTGCTCCCGGGCCATTTGCTGTCCGGAAGCTACCAGAGCCTGACCGTCCAATCCAATGGTACTTTCCCAATTTTCTAAATTCGGATACTCAAATTTCAGCAGCGGAGAAAGGACGGACAGCACAACCATTATTGCGCACAATCGGTTCAAAATGGTTTTCATGGCTCCGGAAGAGATTGGGATACTTTTGATCCCGGCAGCCAGAAGAGCGCAACAGAGAATTCCGAAGATATACTGACGTACAGGATTCAAATCCCCACTCCTTTCATGAAACAAACGGTGCTGATCATCAGAATCAGACAGGAAGTGCCGGTCATACCCAGTACAAGACCCATAGCGGTGGAAAAGCTCTCTACCAAGGAACAGGTGTGCTTGGATGCAATTGCGCCGCACAAGGCTGCCGTGGCCTTCAGAAACAGGTACTGTACCCCAATTCTTACAAAGGGTCCCGCAATCATGGCCACAAAAGACAATAATCCGTATATTCCGGCTGCATTTTTGAGAAAAGATGCGCTGACCAGTACTGCTTCCGATGCATCAGAGAGAATCCCTCCCACAACCGGAACGATTCCGGACAAAGTAAGCTTTGTTGCCTTGATGGCAGTTGCGTCTGTGGTTCCGCTGACAACACCGGTAATGGCGATGTATCCTGTAAATACATAGATCACCGTTTTCAATGACCAGGTGGTTAGCCATTTCACGGTTTTCTGAAGCCCTGTCAATGTCTTTTCGCCCAGCGCAGCTTCCCCTATGGATACCACCAGAAAGATATAAATCAACGGTACAAGAAATGCGGAAATCATACCTGTTAGCAGTGAGTCAAACAGTACTGTTCCTGCATAAATCGCAGCAGAAGTGGTAGCCGCTCCCTGTGCCCCAAGAGCACCGGTCATTACCGGAATAAATAGTTTTCCATATTGGGACAGGTTTTGCACGGTTTCCGTTCCAAGCCGGATCAGAACACTGCTTTCCGATAGGAACATGGAAGAAATAATGATGGATCCTGCAATTCGGATGGAGTTACACCCGGTTTTTGCCGTATCGGAGAGAATGGATAATGCCATTCCTACTGCCAATATACCGGCACATAACCCGGCTGATTTCAAAATTGCAGGCTTCTGCTGCTTCAAAGCCTCTTGTATGATGTACCAAAGGTCCTGGGCGAATGTGGTTTGCTGCTCCGGAAAGAGCTCTTTTCCGGATTCAGGCACTTCGGGAGCAGTAATTTCCATGGCGGAAACAGGTGTTGCCAAGATAAATAGAAATATCGTGATTATTAATAGTTTTCTCATAGCAGACTCAGCAGCTCTCCAATCAGGTCCAGGAATCCTTCCAGCAACGGAATAGAGATCCACAGAACCGTTACAGAAGCCATAGTGGTGATTGCTTTTGCCATAGCCCCGTTGCCCGAATCCGAGCAAACCAGGACTGCAATTTCAGCAATGAGTCCCAGACCGACGATTTTCAGCAGAATCGTAAATAGTTTTCGGTCGATTCCGGTTTGTTCCTGAAGACCGGCGAAAAAGTCCAGCACCGGCTCCAGATATTCAGCAGCTAGGAGCATAATCACGCAGCATACCGCAATACTTGCCAACGTTGCAAAAGCTTTATCTTTATGGGCTACCACCGGATAGATAATCACAACGGTTAACGCGAGAGCAGAGCACTTCAAAAAAAGTTCCATAGGCTAAAAGTGAAACAGTTGCTTGACCAGGTCAAACAGCTTGGCGATTTCCTGTGCCACGATCATCAAAACTACAACCAGACCCGCAAGGGTCGTCATTGTTGCTTGTTCTTCCCTGCCAGACCGGGAAAGCACCTGGTTGAGAATGGATACGATGATTCCTATGGCGGCGATCTTAAATACAAGGTCAATTTCCATATCATATCAATAGTACCGCCAGGGCAGCCCCTGCGCAGATGCTGAGTGTCTGATAGCTTCGGATCCTGGAATCCTTGTTCCGCTCCAGGTCTTCCAGCTTGGTTCGGCAAAGGGATCTGACAGATTCAAGGCTCTCTATTTGACCGTCTAGGTCAAACTTTCCAAGAGATACAGCAAAATGATTCAGGCAGTATTCACAAACAGGCGACAATCCGGATTCTCCAGAAAGAACAGCACGAAAACAGATGGCTGCATCCGGAGCAATCTGTCGGTCCATTTCGCTGGCTGTTTCCGCAAATATCCGTTTGATACTTCCGTGACTTTCCGACCCAGCTTGCCGGAACAGTTCCGGAAGAGGTGTCTGACGGTATCTCAGTTCACAAACCATATAGTCCAACGCGGCAATCAGTAGTCTCATATTCCGGATCTCCAATCGGTGATTGGAGGCCATATAAAGCCCTACCCCGCAGCTACCCAGCAATATCATGGCAGCACCGACTAATTTGAATGTCATGTCCTCATCCTTTCTGCAATCCAGGACTTGTCCTCTCCCATAATCAACACTGTATCAAAGAGCTTACTCTGAACAATGGGCCTGTAAATAGGCCGTTCGTACAGGTCGGATAAGTCCTCTGCGTGGGCCGTTGCCAAGAGCTGTACGCCACTCCAGCCGGCATTAAGTATGGCATTACAGTCTTCTGCGGCGGTAATCTCGTCCACAGCGATGCACCTGGGACCCATGGTACGAAGCAGACAATCTATGCCTTGCAGTTTGCCGCAGCCACTTAATATATCGGTCCGTTTTCCGGGAAAGAAGATACACTTTTGATCTACAAAGGGAAACAGTTCTCCCCGCTCGTCCACAACGGCTACACAACCCGGCCCATTGTCGGATCGCTGACGAATCAGATCCCGGAGCAGCGTAGTCTTTCCGCTGCCGGGTCTACCGATGATCAAAACAGAACCATTATATCGCAAGGCGCTTTTTGCAAATCCAGGAAAGTCTCTGGCAATACGGATGTTTACAGAGCTTGGGTTCCGAATCCCGGTCATTTCTCCGTTCTGAACAACCGCTTCGCCGCATAAGCCGATTCGATGGCCGCCTGCAGCTGTAATGTACCCTCTTCGGATAGTAGAAGCCGTCCAGGGAGAGTATCTGGATGCTGCGTTGATTACAAATCCCAGATCATCGGTAGTAGTTGGCTCTTCCAACCACACAGAAGATCCATGAAGCACCAGTTCCGGAGCTTGACCGCATCTGAGCCTTAGTTCTTCCAGCTGATCCGCATATTCCTCTTCCATTTTGACTTTCAATTTCGCAGGCAACAGGCTAATAAAAGATTTCCATGCGCATTTCATTTGCATCACTCCCTGACCCATTCTATTCGGGATTCCTTCCGATATGCAAAAAGCAGGCACCATTTCGGTGCCTGCCTTACAGGGCTCATTATTCATCTTCATCAAAAGGAGATTCAGACTCTGGAATGTCGTCAAAATGCATCTGATCACCCGGAGTTCCACCGGACCGCATCTGGGCCCACTGTTCCTTGGTAATTAGAATCTGACGGGGCTTGCTGCCCTGATGGGGACCCACAATTCCCTTCTCTTCCATTTCGTCCACGATCCGGGCCGCTCTGGAATAACCCAGCTTCAACCGACGCTGCAGCATGGAAACAGAGGCCTGTCCGGTTTCCAGAATCACATCCACGGCATCCGGCAGCAGCTCATCCCCATCGAGTTCCTCTTCAGAGGCGGTGTACTCCTCGGTGTTGCCTTTGGTTTCCTTCTTGGAAACCTTTTCGATCTCTTCCATAACTTCCGTATCGTAGGTAGAAGCAAAATGGTCTTTTACGTAGGTGGCAACTGCCTCGACCTCGGGATCACTAACAAAGCAGCCCTGGACACGCTTGGGTTTTCCAGAACCGATAGGTGCAAACAGCATATCGCCCTTACCAACCAGTTTTTCAGCACCGGGGGTATCCAGAATGATTCGGGATTCCAAAGCGGAAGCCACGGAGAAGGCAATTCTGGAAGGAATATTGGCCTTCATCAGACCGGTGATTACGTCAGAAGAAGGACGCTGAGTTGCAATAATCAGGTGGATACCGGAAGCGCGGCCCATCTGAGCGATTCTGCAGATGGATTCTTCCACTTCCTTGGCAGCTACCAGCATCAGGTCCGCCAGCTCATCAATGATGACTACGATCTGAGGAAGCTTGGTGCCCTCCTCCATTTCCATGACGGAGTTGTAAGACTCCAAATCACGGACACCGGCATCGCTCATGGCTTTATACCGGCGAAGCATTTCTGTCACCGCCCACTGGAGAGAACCGGCTGCTTTCTTGGGGTCGGTAACCACAGGAATCAGCAAATGGGGAATGCCGTTATAAATACCCAGTTCCACCATCTTGGGGTCCACCATGATAAGCTTCACATCATCTGGACTGGCTTTGTATAGCAGGGAGATGATGATGGAGTTCATACATACGGACTTACCGGAACCGGTGGTACCGGCAATCAGCATATGAGGAAGTTTGGAAATATTTCCAACAATGCAGGTACCACCAATATCTTTACCCACAGCGAAGGAAGCTTTGGATTTGGCTTTTGCAAATTCAGGAGAGTCAATAACCTCTCTCAGAGAAACGGTATTAACAGCAATATTGGGAACCTCTATGCCGACAACGGAGATTTTACCCGGAATGGCTGCAATACGAACACCGGAGGCACCCAGGCTAAGCGCCAGGTCTTCCGCAGAAGAAGTCAATTTGCTGAGCCGTACGCCCTTGGCCAGCTCCACTTCGTATCGGGTAACACTGGGTCCACGGGTCACATTGATAATCTTGGCATCAATCTTAAAGCTGGCAAGGGCTGCGCTGAGCCGATCAGAGTTCATGCGCATCTCATTGGTGCCGTCAGTGGCAGTACCGCCTGGTAGCTTCAAAAGATCAATGGGCGGATAGCAGTATTCGGGCTTGGGAACACTCTCCCCTGCTTTGATTTCTTCCTCAACCTCTGCTGCAGAAATCTCCACTTCTTCGTCGGTGAGTTTCTTGGGTTTGGCAGGAGGTGCCGCAGGATCCGGAATCTCTTCTGCGAAGGCTTCCGTTTCGGCGGGGTCATGGAATTCTTCGCTACCGCCTGAAACAACCGGTACTTCCGTGGGATCTGCATCAAAGGGATCCGGTTCGGTTTCGACCGGAACAGCCTTTGTTTTTACGCGCTTGGGCTTGCTGCCGGAAGTGCCGGCTTCTTCTTCCGTCAAAACCCGCATGATTTCGGCTTCCCGCTCCGCATCGGAAACAGGCTGAGGAATCAGCCGTCGCCGCTCTTCCTCTTCCTTTGCTTTTCTTCTTCTCTTTTCTTCCACCTCAATCCGCTTGGTGGCGATATGGTTCACTACAACGGCAGCAGGTTCCTGTATTTCTTCCGGTTCTTCGTCTTCCCAATCAGGTCTGGGACGGTTTTTGACCGCGCGGATAATGCTGGGTATGGTAATCTGCATTCCACCCAGCAAAGTGATTGCCGCACCCAGAATCAGGCAGATATATGTAAGAACAGTGCCCAGCAACATACGAATCAGAATAGCCAGGCCACCACAAATCACACCTCCGGTATGACTAACGCCGCCGGAATAAAGGTCCGCAACAATCCCGATTCCGGAAGAAATTCCCTGAGGATCTAAAATCATGTGACCCAAGCTTCCGCAGAGAATCACAAAGATCCCCAAACAAATGCTACGCATGATTACAGGACGCTTTCCACTGAAGGCGTGAATAATAAACAGATACAGAAATACAGGTATGCTAACCACAAATCCCACAGGACCGATGAGACCTTTAATCAATCCGTCCAGGAGGGTAATGATCGCTCCCTCGGGCGAAAACAGAATCACCAGGAACACGATGAACAACGCGATAAACACCGTAGCGCTGATGAATCGGGCAGGAATCACCCGTTCGGATTTAGCCTGAGGATCAGCCTTTTTTTCGGCAGGTTTTCCCTTTGTGCCGGAAGCTGGCTTTTTCTTGGAAGCAGTTACAGCCCGTTCTGCCTGAGAAACAGATTTTTTCTTTGCCATTTTTTCCTCCGTATCAAATCATGTACAAAACAAACGAAAACATTGCAGCGCCCCAACAGTAATAGGCAAACACCGAAAGGCCGGTTTTTACCGCCATGAAACGCAGCAAATTTAAAGACATATAGGCACTGACATATGCAAATACACTGCAAATAAGATATTGCAGCACCATGGTGAAATGGAATACCCCAATGCCTTCGGTAGCAATCATAAAAACATCAATACCAATGAGAGCAACCAGTGCAGGAATACTAAGTAAAATGCTCCAGTTTAATGCTTGCTGTGGATCGGCACCTCTTGCCACAGCGGCTGAAGTACCAAGTCCGATTCTGGAAAGACCGGGAATCGCGCCTATGCCTGCAGAGATACCAACCAGCAAGGATTCCAGACCGCTGACTCCCCTGGAATCCTTGTTGCCGATGGGCATATGAGCAGGGATATAAATCAAGATACCGTTAACGGCCAGAATCAAGGCCAAAATGGGCAGTTTACCGGTCCATTCCCGAAAATAATACATGAGTGCAAAGCCCATCAGCATAGGAACGGCAGCCACACGAAGAAAACGAATCAGGCATACCGTTTGAAAATCCGGTTGACGTTTTCTGCGACGGGGAGTGATTGCAAGGATTTTATTGGTGCGGTTGATTCTAACCAGGGATTCCCTGCTGCTGATCAGTACAGCGATCAGAATCGACAGATGCACAAATAAATGCAGCAAATATGGCTGTTGCTCAAACCCAAACAGAGTTTGAAGGATAGTTTGATGTGCCTGGGAAGAGACGGGCATAATCTCTGCCGCAGCGGTAATCAAGCTATACAGGATACTTTCCAGCCAGTTCATAATTGGGCCCATCCCTCCTTATACTATGTTCTGATATCATATCACATCCTTCAGAAAAATTCCACCTTTTTTCGTTTTATTTATACTGCTGCTTCTTATGGGATTTGTTAATCATTCTGTGAAGTGCATTAAGGGCATCGTTCAGACCGCCAAGTCTATCAATCAACCCGGATGCAACGGCTTCTTTTCCGTAAAGAATGGTACCCACATCTGTTGCCATTTCTCCGGTTGCCATCATATAGTGTTCAAACTGCTCTTTGGAAATGCCGGAATTGGCAGTGACAAAATCAGCAATTTGTTCCTGAATTCTCTGGAAATACCGAAAAGTTTGGGGCGCACCAACAACAAGTCCTGTCATGCGCACCGGATGAACGGTCATACTAGCAGTAGGCGTAATAAAGGATTTTTTTGTGCAAACAGCCAGCGGAATGCCGATGGAGTGTCCCCCGCCCAGCACCAGGGAAACGGTTGGCTTTTTCATGCCTGCAATCATTTCTGCAATGGCAAGTCCTGCCTCAATATCGCCGCCTACGGTATTGAGAAGCAACAGTAAGCCATCAATCTCGTCGCTTTCCTCGATACCTGCCAGAAGGGGTAATACGTGTTCATATTTGGTGGTTTTGGCTGTCTCCGGAAGGACCTGATGGCCCTCAACCTGACCGATGATGGTCAGCGTATAAATATTTCCCTTATCGCTTTTTGTAATATCCGAGCCCAGCTCCCGAATGCGCTGGGAAGAGGTATCTTGCGTTTCATGGTTATTATCCTGCATCAGAAATACTCCTTTCCTTTTGGGCTAGAATCCCCGGATCGAAGTGTTTTTATTCCAAAAACAGTTGACAAGTGTCGTATAATAATGATGGTGATATTTATGGCGTCGAAAACAAATGCAATCCGAATTGTAAATCAGGCAAAAATTCCCTGTCAGGAAGCTTTATATGAATATGATGAATCTGACCTGAATGGCAATCACGCAGCTGCTGCCATCGGGTATCCGCCTGAGCAGGTTTTCAAGACTCTGGTTGCCCGCGGAGAGCGTACCGGTATCAACGTGTTCTGTATCCCTGTTTGCTGCGAACTGGACCTGAAAAAAGCAGCCAGAGCCGCCGGTGATAAGAACATGGAGCTGATTCATGTAAAAGAGTTGCTTCCGCTTACCGGCTATATCCGTGGTGGCTGCAGTCCTGTGGGTATGAAGAAGAAATATCCCACATATATCGAAGAAACGGCGCTTATATTTGATGTAATTGCTGTTTCTGCCGGCGAAAGGGGCCATCAGATGATTCTGAATCCCAAGCAGCTGGCCGAACTTGTCAATGCCCATTTTATGGATCTCATAAACTAAAGAAAGGATGATTAGCGATGGAATTTCAGTATAAGACCAAAGGTACTTGCTCTCAGATGATTCATTTTGAGATTGAGGACGGCAAGGTCAAGAATGTTCAGTTCTACGGCGGCTGCAACGGCAACCTGAAGGGCATCAGCGCTTTGGTTGAAGGTATGGAAGCTACCGAAGTGATTGCCCGTCTGGAAGGCACCACTTGCGGCATGAAGGCCACCTCCTGCCCAGATCAGTTGGCTAAAGCTCTGAAAGAAGCACTGAATGCTTAATCATAACCACCACTGAAGTGGTGGTTTGCACAGCCCCTAGAAGGGTCATTACTGGCTTTCCCCCTAAAGGGGCATTTAATAGTTTGACACCGCTTTACACTCACAGGCCGCCGTTAAAGCGGCCTGTTTTTATGCCTTATTACTCTTGCTACCCGTAAACGGGTCTACGTATTCCTTCATCGTCATTTGGTCCATCATTTCGTCTTCCACTAACTGGTTACGTATGTATTCCTCTATCGCCGTCTTGTTCTTCCCCACCGTGTCTACGTAGT